>NZ_JPGM01000061.1:0-59755 GCF_000731655.1 Burkholderia sp. MSh2
CTGCTCTGCCGCACGCGCCGCCGATCGGCCCTCCCCCGTTGCGCGACGCCATCGCCCGCCACGCCGCGCCGAACCATCTGCTCGCCGCGGCCCCGCGCAACCCGCCGCGCGGCCGGCGCCGGCCCCGCCGGCAGTTGCACCGGCGACGCGACCCGCCGGCCCGCGCGGGACGCCCCTGTCGGCTGCATGTATCATTTGCGGTTGAGATCAGCATGACGAACGAGGCCGCCCGGCGCGGCCGCAGGCCGTTCGCATCGTGCTGGCCGCCTTGTTCGCCATGGAATTCCGGACCCAGTGAAACTCTCGTTCACCAAGATGCACGGCGCGGGCAACGACTTCGTCGTGCTCGACGGCTATTCGCGCGCGTTGCCGCCGCTCACCGAAGCGCAGGTGCGCGCGCTCGCCAACCGCCACTTCGGCATCGGCGCCGACCAGTTGCTGCTCGTCGAGCGGCCGACCGTCGACGGCGCGGATTTCAAATACCGCATCTTCAATTGCGACGGCGGCGAGGTCGAACACTGCGGCAACGGCGCACGCTGCTTCGTGAAGTTCGTCAGCGACCGCGGCCTCACCGGCAGCCGCAGCGTGCGCGTGCAGGTGATGAAGGGGCTGATCACGTTGACGCTGCAGGACAACGGCGAAGTGGTGGTCGACATGGGCGCGCCGGTGTTCGCGCCGGCGCAGGTGCCGTTCGATGCGGCGGGCCTCGACGGCCGCACGGAGGGCCGCGACACGCTGTGGCCGCTCGACGTCGGCGGCGCGACGCGCTGGATCTCGACGGTGTCGATGGGCAACCCGCACGCGGTGCAGGTCGTCGACGACGCCGACGCATATCCGGTACGGGAGGAAGGCCCGCTGATCGAGCGCCACGCGCGCTTCCCGCAGCGCGTGAACGCCGGCTTCATGCAGATCCTGTCGCGCAGCGAGGTGAAGCTGCGCGTGTACGAACGCGGCGCGGGCGAGACGCTCGCGTGCGGCACCGGCGCCTGCGCGGCCGTCGCCGCCGGCATCCGGCGCGGCCTGCTCGATTCGCCCGTGACCGTGCACACGCACGGCGGCACGCTGACGATCGGCTGGGACGGCGCGCGCGACGAAGCCGCCGCGCTGACGATGGCCGGGCCCGCCACGACCGTGTTCGAAGGCGAGATCGACCTGAACGCCTGACCCTGCAACGTTACCGATAACTGAACGCGCCAGCCACATGAACGATCGCGAAGTCGCCGACTACCTGCTTGCCAACCCCGAATTCTTCGCGCGGCACGCCGAGCTGCTCGCGACGGTCCGCCTCGCGAACCCGCACGGCAAGGCCGCGATCTCGCTGCAGGAGCGGCAGATGGAGATGCTGCGCGACAAGAACAAGCATCTCGAGCGCCGGCTCGCCGAACTCGTGCGCTACGGCCACGAAAACGACGGCCTGTCCGCGAAGTTCAGCCGCTGGACGGCGCGCGTGATCGCGGAACGCGATCCGTACGCGCTGCCGCGCACGATCGCCGACGGCATTGCCGACGTGTTCGACGTGCCGCAGACGGCGCTGCGCGTGTGGGACGTCGCCGACACCTACTCGCAGGCCGACTTCGCACGCCAGGTCGGCGAGGAAGTGCGCCTGTTCACGAACGGCCTGTCGACGCCGTACTGCGGCGCGAACACGGGCTTCGAGGCCGCGCAGTGGCTCGCGCCCGCAGCCGCCTCGGCCGCGCACGCGGCGGAAGGCGCGGAAGCCGCGCCGGCCGGCGACGGCGCCGCCGCATCGGTCGCGCTGCTCGCGCTGCGCGCGCCGAATGCCGGCGCCGATGGCGACGCGCCGGCGTTCGGCCTGCTGGTGCTCGGCTCGCCCGATCCGCGCCGGTTCCACGACGGGATGGCCACCGATTTCCTCGCCCGGATCGCGACGCTCGCAAGCGCCGCGCTCACGCGCCTGCTGCCGCACTGAGTCCTGTTCACGCGATGACAGACGATCCGGTCGCCGCCTACCTGTCGAACCTGAAGCACGTCAGGCAGCTGTCGGAGCACACGCTGCGCGGGTACGCGCACGAGCTCGACGAGCTGAAGAAGCTCGCGGCCGGCCGGCCGCTCGACGCGCTGACGGCCGCCGACATGCGCGGCGCGGTCGCGCGCGCGCATGCGGGCGGGCTGTCGGCACGCTCGATCTCGCACCGGCTGTCCGCATGGCGCGCGTTCTACCGCTGGCTCGCGCAGCGCGTCGAGATGCCCGCGAACCCGGTTGCCGCGGTGCGCGCGCCGAAACGCGCGAAGACCTTGCCGAAGGCGCTGTCGGTCGACGATGCGTCGGCGCTGATGGACGCGCCGCTCGCCGGCACGACCGAAGGCATCCGCGATCACGCGATCCTCGAGTTGTTCTATTCGTCGGGGCTGCGCCTCGCCGAGCTGATCGGGCTCGACGTCGGGTACGCGCAGGCCGACGGCTACCGCTCGGCCGGCTGGCTCGATCTGGCCGAAGCCGAAGTCACCGTGCGCGGCAAGGGCAACAAGGAGCGCAAGGTGCCGGTCGGCCGCAAGGCGATCGATGCGCTGAACGCGTGGCTCGCGGTGCGCGGCGAATTCGTGAAGCACGACCCGCATCCGCTGTTCGTGTCCGTACGCGGCAACCGGATGTCGCCCGGGGTCGTGCGCGAGCGCGTGAAGCGTGCTGCGCTCGCCGCGGGCATCCCCGCCAACGTCCATCCGCACGTGCTGCGCCACTCGTTCGCGACGCACGTGCTGCAGTCGAGCGGCGACCTGCGCGCGGTGCAGGAGCTGCTCGGCCACGCGAGCGTCTCCGCGACGCAGGTCTATACGTCGCTCGACTTCCAGCATCTCGCGAAGATTTACGACAGCGCGCATCCGCGCGCGAAGAAGCGCGACTGACGCGCCTCCCGTGTTACCCGCCGCGCGCGGCAACCGGCAACGGTCCGCTTCGCGCACGGCCCATTTCGATCTCACCATGCAAACCGTCACCCTCAAGCCGTCCAAGGAAAAATCGCTGCTGCGCCGCCATCCGTGGATCTACGCCAATGCGATCGACCGCGTCGACGGCAAGCCCGCGCCCGGCGCGACCGTGATCGTGCGCGCGCACGACGGCCGCTTCCTCGCGCGCGGCGCCTACAGCCCGCAGTCGCAGATTCGCGTGCGCGTCTGGAGCTTCGACGAGAACGAGCCGATCGACCACGCGTTCTTCAAGCGCCGAGTGCAGCGCGCGGTCGCGCACCGCACGTCGATGGTGTCGGGCACGGGCGCGGTGCGGCTCGTGTTCGGCGAAGCCGACGGGCTGCCGGGGCTGATCGTCGACTACTACGTCGCGGACACCGCCGAAGCCGGCGCGGCGCCGCGCGGCCAGCTCGTCTGCCAGTTCATGGCCGCCGGCGTCGAGGCGTGGAAGGACGCGCTCGTCGCGGCGCTCACCGGCGCGACCGGCTGCCCGAACGTGTACGAGCGCTCGGACGTGTCGATCCGCGACAAGGAAGGGCTCGAACAGACGACCGGCGTGCTGGCCGGCGATGCGCCGCCGGCGACGCTGATCTCGAACGAAAACGGCGTGCGCTATCACGTCGACGTGCCGAACGGCCACAAGACGGGCTTCTACGTCGACCAGCGCGACAACCGCGCGCTCGTCGCGCAGTATGCGGCCGACCGCGACGTGCTGAACTGCTTCTGCTACACGGGCGGCTTCTCGCTCGCGGCGCTCAAGGGCGGCGCGAAGCGCGTCGTGTCGATCGATTCTTCGGGCGACGCGCTCGCGCTCGCGCAGCAGAACGTCGTGGCCAACGGCTTCGACGCCGCCCGCGCGACCTGGCTCGACGCCGACGCGTTCAAGACGCTGCGCCGCCTCGTCGACGAAGGCGAGCGTTTCGACCTGATCGTGCTCGACCCGCCGAAGTTCGCGCCGACCCGCGACAGCGTCGACCGCGCGGCGCGCGCGTACAAGGACATCAACCTGAGCGGCTTCAAGCTGCTGCGTCCGGGCGGCCTGCTGTTCACGTACTCGTGCTCGGGCGCGATCGACATGGACCTGTTCCAGAAGATCGTCGCGGGCGCCGCCGCCGACGCGAAGGTCGACGCGCGCATCCTGAAGCGGCTCGGCGCGGGCGTCGATCACCCGCTGCTCGCCGCGTTCCCGGAAGGCGAATATCTGAAGGGCCTGCTGTTGCAAATCGTCTGATCGCCCCGATCTACGCGCGTAACCGTCCGCCGGACGCCATTCCGCGCCCGGCGGATCCGCGCTCCCGCCCGTCGTTCGGACGACGGGCGGGGGCTTGACAGGTATGTTTCAATGGATGGTTGTGCGCCCCGGCTGGCAACGCCCGGGCGCGACGCACATCCTGGTTTTGACCCCGATTCACGAACCACAGGCGACCGACATGGCCACTCCCGTCACCATCCTTACCGGCTTCCTCGGCAGCGGCAAGACGACGCTGCTCAAGCGCATCCTGAACGAACAGCACGGCATGAAGATCGCCGTGATCGAGAACGAGTTCGGCGAAGAGAACATCGACAACGAAATCCTCGTGCAGGATTCGAACGAGCAGATCATCCAGATGAGCAACGGCTGCATCTGCTGCACGATCCGCGGCGACCTCGCCCGCGCGCTCGGCGACCTGGCCGCGAAGAAGCGCGAAGGCAAGCTCGACTTCGACCGCATCGTGATCGAAACCACCGGCCTGGCGAACCCCGGCCCCGTCGCGCAAACCTTCTTCATCGACAGCGAGATCGCCGACGATTTCCTGCTCGACGCGATCATCACGCTGGTCGACGCGAAGCACGCGAACGCGCAGCTCGACGAGCACGAGGTCGTGCAGCGCCAGGTCGGGTTCGCCGACCGCCTGTTCATCACGAAATCGGATCTCGTCGACGACCAGACCGTCGCCGGCCTCAAGCACCGGCTGCTGCACATGAACCCGAAGGCCGCGGTCAGGGTCGTGAACTTCGGCGAAGCGGACATCAAGGAAATCTTCGACCTGCGCGGCTTCAACCTGAACGCGAAGCTCGAGATCGACCCCGACTTCCTCGCCGAGGACGACCACGCGCACCACCACCACGATCACGGCCATGATCACGATCACGCGAATTGCGACCACGATCACGGCCAATGCGCGCACGATCACGACCACGGCCACCACCATCACCACCACGCGCACCACGACGACAAGATCAAGTCGTTCGTGTACCGCAACGACCGCCCGTTCGACCCGAACAAGCTGGAAGACTTCCTCGGCGGCATCCTGCAGATCTACGGCGAGCGGATGCTGCGCTACAAGGGCGTGCTGTTCATGAAGGGCGTCGACCGCAAGGTCGTGTTCCAGGGCGTGCACCAGATGATGGGCAGCGACCTCGCCGCGAAGTGGCTGCCGATCGAGAAGAAGACCAGCAAGATGGTGTTCATCGGCGTCGACCTGCCGCAGGACCTGATCACCGACGGCCTGGACGCCTGCCTCGCCTGACGCATCCGGGCGCCCGTTGCACGACCGTCATTCCAGGCGGCTGCGGCGGGCGCGCGGCGCCCTTTCCGGGCAGGGTTTCGCCGTCATCGCTTTTTCGCGATTTGCGCGTTATATTTTCTAGATATTGGCGCAGCCGACGGGGATCGACCCGATACGGCGCCCACTTGCGATTCAGTTACAATACGTGCCCGCTGGAGTACGGCAACAAATAGGCCCGGTTCTTGCTGAACCAGTTTTCCGGGCATCGCAACCGCGCCGGATCGCCAATCCGCCTCCCGGCCACGGCCGATGCGAAGTGCCGCGCAGCACACCGGTTCGCAGCGCGCGCAACTCCGCGCCAGGCCTATCCTGGTATTTGAGAACCGGTTTTCCAGAGGCTTTCGGCCCCGCGGCGGCAAATCGCAAATGATTGCAAGCGCGGTTGCGGGTAATCCCAAAGTGCAGGCAATATCTGTCGATTTGCCGCACATTGAAGAAGCAAGCAGATGACGAAGAAACTCTTGACCGAAGCCGAAATCCTGAAGATGAGCGACAAGGATTACATGAATGAGGATCAGCTCGCCTTCTTCAAAAATCGGCTCGAACAGTTGCAGGCGGACATCCTCAAGAATGCAGGCCAGACGACCGAGAACCTGCGCGAGACGGTGATCGTGCCCGATCCCGCCGATCGCGCGACGATCGAGGAAGAGCACGCGCTCGAGCTGCGTACGCGCGATCGCGAACGCAAGCTCCTCAAGAAGGTTCAGCAGTCGCTCGCCCGCATCGATTCCGGCGATTACGGCTGGTGCGAGGAAACCGGCGAGCCGATCGGCATTCCGCGGCTGCTCGCCCGTCCGACCGCCACGCTGTCGCTCGAGGCGCAGGAGCGCCGCGAGTTGCGCCAGAAGCTGTTCGGCGACTGATCGAGCGGCGTTCCGCTCCGACACGCTGCTTCCCGAAAGCGCGCGGCCTGCCGCGCGCTTTTTGTTTTTCCGGCACCGGTTCCCGGTGTGCCGGCCCGCCGATTTGCCGCCCGCCTCTTGATATCCCGGCGCCCGCCCTAAAATGAAACGGACGCGCGCCGGGCCGCTTCCCGGCGCACTGCGCTTTACGCGGCGGCGCCTCGCGCCGCCCGACTCTTCCCCGTTTTTCTCAAGGAACGCAGATGGAGCAATTTCACGGCACGACCATCGTTTCGGTCCGGCGCGGCGACAAGGTCGCGCTCGGCGGCGACGGCCAGGTAACCCTCGGCAACATCGTCATGAAGGGTGGCGCGCGGAAAGTGCGGCGGATCTACAACAACCAGGTGCTGGTCGGATTCGCGGGCGGCACCGCCGATGCGTTCTCGCTGCTCGACCGCTTCGAGGCGAAGCTCGAGAAGCACCAGGGCAACCTGACCCGTGCGGCCGTCGAGCTCGCGAAGGACTGGCGCACCGACCGGATGCTGCGTCGCCTCGAGGCGATGCTGATCACGGCCGATGCGACCACCACGCTCGTGATCACCGGCAACGGCGACGTGCTCGACCCCGAGGAAGGCATCTGCGCGATCGGCTCGGGCGGCGCGTATGCGCAGGCCGCGGCCCGCGCGCTCGCGGAGAACACCGATCTGTCGCCGCGCGAGATCGTGGAGAAGTCGCTCGAAATCGCCGGCGACATGTGCATCTATACGAACCACAACCGCATCATCGAAACGATCGAGTAAGGACAGCACCATGAGCACCATGACCCCTGCCGAGATCGTCTCGGAACTCGACAAGCACATCATCGGCCAGGCGAAGGCGAAGAAGGCCGTCGCGGTCGCGCTGCGCAACCGCTGGCGCCGCCAGCAGGTCGCCGATCCGCTGCGCCAGGAAATCACGCCTAAGAACATCCTGATGATCGGGCCGACGGGCGTCGGCAAGACCGAAATCGCGCGCCGCCTCGCGAAGCTCGCCGACGCGCCGTTCATCAAGATCGAAGCGACCAAGTTCACCGAAGTCGGCTACGTCGGCCGCGACGTCGACAGCATCGTGCGCGACCTGATCGAGATCTCGGTCAAGCAGACGCGCGAGACCGAGATGCGCAAGGTGCGCAGCAAGGCGACCGACCAGGCGGAAGACCGCATCCTCGACATCCTGCTGCCGCAGCCGCGCGCGGTGGGCTTCGGCGGCAACGCCGAGCACGCGAACGACGACAACAACGCGACGCGCCAGACGTTCCGCAAGCGCCTGCGCGAAGGCCAGCTCGACGACAAGGAAGTCGAACTCGACCTCGAGCAGCCGTCGGCCGGCATGGACATCATGGCGCCGCCGGGGATGGAAGAGATGACCGAGCAGATCCGCTCGATGTTCTCGAACCTCGGCAGCGGCAAGAAGCAACGCCGCAAGGTGAAGATCAAGGAAGCGCTGAAGCTGCTGACCGACGAGGAAGCGGCGAAGATGCTGAACGACGAGGAAGTGAAGACGAAGGCCGTGCAGAACGTCGAGCAGAACGGCATCGTGTTCCTCGACGAGATCGACAAGATCACGTCGCGCAACAACGAAGGCAGCGGCGGCGAAGTGTCACGCCAGGGTGTGCAGCGCGACCTGCTGCCGCTCGTCGAAGGCACGACGGTCAACACGAAGTACGGGATGGTGAAGACCGATCACATCCTCTTCATCGCGAGCGGCGCGTTCCACCTCGCGAAGCCGAGCGACCTGATTCCGGAACTGCAGGGCCGCTTCCCGATCCGCGTCGAGCTCGATTCGCTGTCGGTGAACGATTTCGAGGCGATCCTCGTCGCGACCGATGCGAGCCTCGTCAAGCAGTACCAGGCGCTGCTCGCGACCGAGGACGTGCAGCTCGAATTCGCCGACGACGGCATCCGCCGGCTGGCGGAGATCGCGTTCGCGGTCAACGAGAAAACCGAGAACATCGGCGCGCGCCGGCTGTACACGGTGATCGAGAAGCTGCTCGAGGAAGTGTCGTTCTCGGCCGGCAACCACGCCGGCGAGCGCGTGACGATCGACGCGCAGTATGTCGACCGCGCACTCGGCGAAGTGTCGCAGGACGAAGACCTGTCGCGCTACGTGCTGTAACGCGCGCGGCACGCGTTGCCGGCTGCGGAACGGGCGGTTCCTTGTTCGGGGCCGCCCGTTTTCGTTTGCGCGACGCGCGCATGCGAAGCCGCCCTCTGGCCGGCATCCGGATCGCGACCTATCATGACGTCTGCCGGGCGCATCGTTCGCCCGCCCGCCGGTTCGCCGGCCTGCCGTCACCGGGTCGCTCTCGACGATGATCGTCTACCCTTCCATCGCCGGCCGTGTCGTGCCGGAATTGCGGTCGCTGACGCGCGCCGACCTCCGCTGGATCTTCCTGCGGATCCGGCGCGACTCGCGCCGCCGCTACTACGTCGCGCTGTCGCTGGCGTTGCTGGGCTCGCTCGCCGGCGCCACGCTGCTGATACTGCCGGTGTTCGCCGGCATCTCGTTCGCGATGCGCGGGATGCTGTCCGCGTCGGCCCTGTCCGGCCTGGCGGGCGCGGTGTGCGGCGTGATCGCCGTGCACGTCGGCTACGCGATCGAAACCGCGCTGATGACGCTCCAGCTCAAGCCGGAAATCGCCGCGCGGCTCGCGCGCGACCGCCTCCCGGCCGCCTGAGCCGCCCGCCACTTACTGCCGGACCGGCTTCTTCGCGAGCTTGCGCTGCAGCGTGCGGCGGTGCATGTTCAGCGCGCGCGCGGTTGCCGAGATGTTGTTGTTGTTCTCGGACAATACGCGCTGGATGTGCTCCCATTCGAGCCGGTCGACCGACAGCACCACCGGATTCTCGAGCGCTTCGTCGGCCTGCACCTCGGTCGCGTTGGTCTGCAGCGCGGCCAGGATCGACTCGACGTTCGCGGGTTTCGCGAGATAGTTGTCGGCGCCTTCCTTCACGGCCTGCACGGCGGTCGCGATGCTCGCGTAGCCGGTCAGCACCAGGATCCGCGCATCGGGCTGCAGGTCGCACAGCGGCGCGATCAGGCTCAGGCCCGAATCCTCGCCCAGGTGCAGGTCGACCGTGATGAACTGGAACTTGCCGCCGGCCGCGAGCCTGAGCGCCGTCTCCTTGTCGTGCGCCTGCTGGACCGCGTAACCGCGGCGCTCGAGGCCGCGCGCGAGCGTGCCCGCGAACACCTCGTTGTCGTCGATCACCAGGAAATTGTTCTCGCTCATGTGGTTTCTCCGTCTACGTGTTGGTTGAGGCGGCCGGCGCCGCGACGCGCACGACCGGCAGGCGCAGCACGGCGCGCGTGCCGCGCGCGGCGGCCGCACGGCTGTCCGGCGTGCCGGCCGCGTGCGGCCCCGTGCGGGGGCCCGATCCCGCCGGGGCGTGACCGTTCGCCGCACTGCGTCCGTTGCCGCCCGCGGCGCGCGGCGCGACATCGGACAGTTCGATTTCGCCGCCGAGCCGCGCGGCCGCGCTGAACGCGAGATACAGGCCGACCCCGTGCCCGCCCTGCGTGCTGTCGACCGGCATCGCGCCGAGCGATTCGCGCAGCGCGGCCGGAATGCCGGGCCCGTCGTCGCATACCTCGAATTCAATCTCGTCGGCCGCGCCGCCGTGCGCGACCTTCGCGGCCAGCGTCACGCGCTGCGGGCTCGCCCGCGCCGCATTGTCGAGCAGGATCGTCAGGATCTGGCCGGCCGCGACCGTGTCGTCGAGCGCGACGCCCGCCGGTCGCGCGCCGAGCAGCTCGAACTGCACGTGAGGATGCCGCAGGCGCCAGTGCTCGACGAACGTGTCGAGCCAGTCGTCGACCGGCTGGCGGCTGGCGGGTGCGCTCGCGCGGCTGCGCAGGCGTGCGAGCGCGGACGTGCAGAGCGTCATCTGCTCCTCGAGCACCTTCAGGTCGGCCTCGTAGCGAGCCAGCCCCGGATCGGCGCGCGCCGCATCGCGCAGCTCCTCGGCGAGCATCGCGATCGTCGACAGCGGCGTGCCCATCTCGTGCGCGACGGTGGCGGCCTGCACGCCGAGCGCGACCGCGCGCTCGTCGCGCAGCAGGTGTTGCTGGGCCGCGCCGAGCGCCGCGTCGCGCTGGCGCAGCGCGTTCGACATGCGTGCGACGAACCATGCGATCAGCCCGACGCTGACCATGAAGTTCGCCCACATCCCGGTGCGGTAGTAGTCGAACAGGTTCGCGGGATTGTCCAGGTTGAGCGGCACCGAATCGAAGCCGAGCGCCGCGTAGCAGGCGACCGCGAACGCCGCGAGCCAGATCATCAGGTGCCATGGCAGCACGGCGGCCGCGATCGCGAGCGAAGGCAGGTACAGCGACACGAACGGATTGGTCGTGCCGCCCGACAGGAACAGCAGCGCGGACAGCGCGCCGAGGTCGACCCACAGCTGGCCGAGCAGCTCGAAATTGGTCTCGGGCCGCGCGCGCAGCACGCGCACCCAGGTCAGCGCGTTGAAAACGATTTCGAGCGCGATGACCATCAGCATCGCCGGCAACGGCAGATGCACGCCGAAATAGGTCTGTACGACGCCGATCGTCACGAGCTGGCCGATGATCGCGAGATTGCGGAGCCAGAACAGGTGACTGAGGTTGACGCGCCCGGTGGTGGTGATTCGTTGCATCCGGGCAGTTTACCCGTTTAGCGGGCAACGCCCCTAGCGGGGACGGATCGAAGCGCCGCGAACCGGCCCGCGGCGCGGCGCCGGCAGCCGCCGTCAGCCGGCCGCGCCGGCCATCCGCTGGGCGATCTCGTCGGCCAGGCATTCGGGGCAGCGGCAGCGCGCGCCGGCGGCCGGCGGCACGCCGCCGGGCAGCGCCGGCATCGACGCGCACCAGCAGTCGAACGGCTGCGTGCGGGCGCCGCAGTCGAAGCCGCGCCCGCAGTGCGGGCAGCGCGCACGGCGCGGAGCGGGACGGGCGTCGACGGCGGAATCGGTCATGGCGCAATCGCGGAAGCGGGCGGGAAGTCGCCCCACGCGACAAGCATAGCGCGGCACACGGAATTTGCACGCCCGCCGTCCGGCCGATGCGGGCCGCGAACCGCCCCGCCGACGGTCCGGCGCACCGCCGCCCGCATCGCGCCGCGCCATAGCCGGCGGGCCGCCGCGCGCCGCGCCCACCCGTCGCCGACGGTGTTCCGGCCCGTCCAAAAACCCGATGCTGCGCTGCGCCACTCCTGTACAATTCGCCGTGTTTCAACCGTTCCCAGCCAGAGCCGCCGCCATGTCCGAGCCCATCGACCTCTCGCAGATCGCCCCCACGCTGAAAGCAGAAATCCTCGCCGAGGCGCTGCCGTATATCCGCCGCTACCACGGCAAGACCGTGGTCATCAAATACGGCGGCAACGCGATGACGGAAGAGCGGCTCAAGCAAGGCTTCGCGCGCGACGTGATCCTGCTGAAACTGGTCGGCATCAACCCGGTGATCGTCCACGGCGGCGGTCCGCAGATCGATCATGCGCTGAAGAAGATCGGCAAGGCCGGCACCTTCATCCAGGGCATGCGCGTCACCGACGAAGAGACGATGGAAGTCGTCGAGTGGGTGCTGGGCGGCGAAGTGCAGCAGGACATCGTGATGCTGATCAACCACTTCGGCGGCCACGCGGTGGGCCTGACGGGCAAGGACGGCGGCCTGATCCACGCGCGCAAGCTGCTGATGCCGGACCGCGACAACCCGGGCCAGTACATCGACATCGGCCAGGTCGGCGAGGTCGAGGCGATCAACCCGGCGGTTGTGAAGGCGCTGCAGGACGACGCGTTCATCCCGGTGATCTCGCCGATCGGCTTCGGCGAAGACGGCCTCTCGTACAACATCAATGCCGACCTGGTCGCGGGCAAGCTCGCCACGGTGCTGAACGCCGAGAAGCTGCTGATGATGACCAACATCCCGGGCGTGATGGACAAGGACGGCAACCTGCTGACCGACCTGTCCGCGCGCGAGATCGACGCGCTGTTCGAGGACGGCACGATCTCGGGCGGCATGCTGCCGAAGATCTCGTCGGCGCTCGACGCGGCGAAGAGCGGCGTGAAGTCGGTGCATATCGTCGACGGCCGCATCGAGCATTCGGTGCTGCTGGAAATCCTGACCGAGCAGCCGTTCGGCACGATGATCCGCTCGCATTGAGCGCGCGCCGCACCTCCACCCGCCCCGACCTGCCGGCGTCGCTGCGACGCCGGCGCATCTCCCGCAGCCGGCCGCGCGCCGGCTCGCCCGTCTGGCTGTTCGATCTCGACAACACGCTGCACCACGCATCGCACGCGATCTTTCCGGAGATCAACCGCGCGATGACGCAGTACATCATCGACGCGCTGCAGGTCGAGCGCGCCGAGGCCGACCGCCTGCGCACCGGCTACACGCAGCGCTACGGCGCCGCGCTCCTCGGCCTCACCCGCCATCACCCGATCGATCCGCACGACTTCCTGCGCGTGGTCCACACGTTCGCCGATCTGCCCGCGATGGTACGCGCCGAGCGCGGTCTCGCGCACATCATCGCCGCGCTGCCGGGCCGCAAGTTCGTGCTGACCAATGCGCCGGAGAACTACGCGCGCGCGGTGCTGCGCGAGCTGCGCATCGAACGGCTGTTCGAACGCGTGATCGCGATCGAGCACATGCGCGACCGCCGCACGTGGCGCGCGAAGCCCGATCACACGATGCTGCGCCGGACGCTGCGCGCCGTGCATGCGCGGCTCGCCGACGCGATCCTCGTCGAGGATACGCTCGGCCACCTGAAGCGCTACAAGCGCCTCGGCATCGGCACGGTGTGGATCACCGGCCACCTGCCCGGCCATCTGCCGGGCACCGGACGCCCGCTTTATGTCGACCAGCGCATTCGTTCGCTAAAATCGCTGCGACAGGGCACACGATCGGGGCGACAGAAATGCAGCCGACTTACCCGCAGGACCCAGCCGTAACGGAAGACCAGGCCACACCGTCCCGCCGGCGCCCGAAGCCGGGCGAGCGGCGCGTGATGATCCTGCAGACGCTCGCCGCGATGCTCGAGGCGCCGAAACCCGAGAAGATCACGACCGCCGCGCTCGCGGCCCGGCTCGAGGTATCGGAAGCCGCGCTGTACCGGCATTTCACCAGCAAGGCCAAGATGTACGAAGGCCTGATCGAGTTCATCGAGCAGGCGCTGTTCGGCCTCGTCAACCAGATCGTCGCGAAGGAGCCGAACGGCGTGCAACAGGCGCGCACGATCGCGCTGACGATGCTCAATTTCGCCGCGAAGAACCCCGGCATGACCCGCGTGCTGACCGGCGAGGCGCTGGTCGGCGAGGACGAGCGGCTCGCCGAACGCGTGAACCAGCTGCTCGACCGCATCGAGGCGACCGTCAAGCAATGCCTGCGGGTCGCGCGCACCGAGGCGGACGCGCCGCAGGACGGCGCGGCGCCGCTCGTGCTGCCGGCCGACTACGATCCGGCCGCGCGCGCGAGCCTGCTCGTCAGCTACGTGATCGGCCGGTGGCACCGCTTCGCGAAGGGCGGGTTCCAGAAGCCCCCCGGCGAGCAGGCCGATGCGCATTTGCGGTTGATCCTGCAGTGACCTGCGCGTGACGCGCACGCTCGCGACGCGGCGGCCGCTGCGCCGCGCGCGCCGCCATGGCCGGACGCGCCCGCCCGCGGCAATCCGCCCCGGAAGGATTTCCGCTATACTTTGCCGACCGTCGCCCCTTGGCGACAGGTCGGAAGCGCGCCGATTTGCTGACTCGATTGCGGGCGCGCGAACCGGCCGGGCACCGATTCGTCGTTGTCCCGGCGGTTCACTACAAATGCGGCTAAAGAGGTCGTCAGCCGCGCATCTCCGACTCCGCGCCTCGCCGACACCATTTAGCCGCCCAGTCATAAGGCATAAGGCGGAACGAATGGAATCGATCGGCATCGTCGCTCCACAGACCATGCACTTCGCCGAACCGCTGCGCTTGCAAAGCGGCAGCGTGATCGGCAACTATCAGCTCGTCGTCGAGACCTACGGCGAACTCAACGCCGCGCGCTCGAACGCGGTGCTCGTCTGCCACGCGCTCAACGCGTCGCATCACGTCGCCGGCGTCTACGCGGACGATCCGCGCAGCACCGGCTGGTGGGACAACATGGTCGGGCCCGGCAAGCCCCTCGACACCAACCGCTTCTTCGTGATCGGCGTGAACAACCTCGGCTCGTGCTTCGGCTCGACCGGCCCGATGAGCACCGATCCGTCGACCGGCAAGCCGTACGGCGCACGCTTTCCGGTCGTGACCGTCGAGGACTGGGTGCACGCGCAGGCGCGCGTCGCCGACGCGTTCGGCATCGAACGCTTCGCCGCGGTGATGGGCGGCAGCCTCGGCGGCATGCAGGCGCTCGCGTGGAGCCTGATGTATCCGGAGCGCGTCGCGCACTGCATCGACGTCGCATCGACGCCGAAACTGTCCGCGCAGAACATCGCGTTCAACGAGGTCGCGCGCTCGGCGATCCTGTCCGATCCCGACTTCCACGGCGGCGACTACTACGCGCACGGCGTGAAGCCGAAGCGGGGCTTGCGCGTCGCGCGGATGATCGGCCACATCACCTACCTGTCCGACGACGACATGGCCGAGAAATTCGGCCGCGCGCTGCGCCGCGCCGACGGCGCGCTCGACGCGTACAACTTCAGCTTCGACGTCGAATTCGAGGTCGAGTCGTACCTGCGCTACCAGGGCGACAAGTTCGCCGACTACTTCGACGCGAACACTTACCTGCTGATCACGCGCGCGCTCGACTACTTCGATCCGGCGAAGGCGTTCGACGGCAACCTGACGGCCGCGCTCGCGCACACCCAGGCGAAGTACCTGATCGCGAGCTTCACGACCGACTGGCGTTTCGCGCCCGCGCGTTCGCGCGAGATCGTGAAGGCGCTGCTCGACAACAAGCGCACGGTCAGCTACGCGGAAATCGACGCGCCGCACGGCCACGACGCGTTCCTGCTCGACGACGCGCGCTATCACAACCTGATTCGCGCCTATTACGAACGAATCGCCAACGAGGTGGGCGCATGAACCAGCAAGCGCTGAATTCCCTGTCCGCACGCGCGGACTTCCGCGCGATCGCCCGCTGGGTCGAGCCGCGCGGCACCGTGCTCGATCTCGGCTGCGGCGACGGCTCGCTGCTGTCGCTGCTGATGGAGGAGCTGGACGTCACCGGCTACGGCATCGAACTGAACGATGCGGGCGTGCTCGCGAGCACGAAGAACGGCATCAACGTGATCCAGCAGAACCTGGAGGACGGGCTGCGCCTGTTCGAGGACCACAGCTTCGATTTCGCGATCCTGTCGCAGACGCTGCAGACGATCCACCAGACGGCCGCGATCCTGCGCGAAACCGCGCGGGTCGGGCGCGAATGCATCGTGTCGTTCCCGAACTTCGGCTACTGGGCGCACCGGCTGTCGGTGCTGCGCGGCCGCATGCCGGTGTCGAAGTCGCTGCCGTACCAGTGGCACAACACGCCGAACGTGCGGGTGCTGACGATCAAGGATTTCGAGGCGCTCGCGCCGGAAGTCGGCGTGACGATCCTCGACCGCATCGTGCTGCACGAAGGCCAGCCGATTCGGTGGGGAGCGAACTGGCGTGGTAGTCTTGCTGTCTACCGCGTCAAGCGCAGCTGAGCCGGAGAGCCGTCGACGGAAGCTCCGTTTCGCACGCGCAAGCGGCCGCCCCTCCTGCGCCGCTTGCGCCGCCGCCGCAATCCGTCAACGCCACACAGCTCCATTCCATGTCGAAAACGCCACACGAGGCGCCCGCACTCACCGCTCACGAGGATCACCCCGGCTGGCGAGCCTATCTGAACACGCACATGCTGATCTGCGTGTTCCTGGGTTTCACGTCGGGTCTGCCCCTCTTCACGCTCGTCTACCTCGTGCAGGCATGGCTGCGCTCCGAGGGCGTGAACCTGAAGGAAATCGGCCTGTTCGCGCTGATCCAGTTCCCGTATACGTGGAAGTTCCTGTGGGCGCCGCTGATGGATCGCTACATCCCGCGCCTGCCCGGCTGGCGGCCGGGCCGCCGGCGCGGCTGGATGCTGCTCACGCAGCTGCTGGTCGCGGGCGCGATCGCCGCGCTCGGTTTCGTGTCGCCGCGCGACTCGATCTGGACGGTGGCCGCGCTCACGACGCTCGTCGCGTTCTTCGGCGCGAGCTCCGACATCGTGATCGACGCGTACCGCCGCGAACTGCTGCGCGACACCGAGCAGGGCCTCGGCAACGCGGTGCACGTGAACGCGTACAAGCTCGCCGCGCTGATCCCCGGCTCGCTGGCGCTGATCCTGTCCGACCACATGCCGTGGGACGCCGTGTTCGCGCTCACCGGCGCATTCATGCTGCCGGGCATCCTGATGACGCTGTTCGTGCGCGAGCCCGAAGTGGCCGGCGCGCCGCCGCGCAACCTGCGCGACGCGATCGTGCTGCCGTTCCGCGAATTCATCCAGCGCGACGGCTGGGCCGGCGCGCTGCTCGTGATCGCGTTCATCTTCCTGTTCAAGATCGGCGACACGATGGCCACCACGCTGTCGACCTCGTTCTTCCTCGACATCGGCTTCTCGCGCACCGAAATCGGCATCGTCGCGAAAACCACCGCGCTCGTCGCGAGCGTCGCCGGCGGCATCATCGGCGGCATCTGGCTCGTGAAGATCGGCATCGGCCGCGGGCTGTGGATCTTCGGCGCGCTGCAGATGGTGTCGACGCTCGGCTTCGCGTGGCTCGCGCAGCTCGGCCCCGGCTCGCCGGTGCTCGCGATGCTCTACGACTTCACCGTGTCGACCAGCCATGCGATCGCATCCGCGCTGTCGATCCTCGGCATCGCCGTCACGCCGCAATTCAGCCCGATGACGGTCGCGCTCGCACTCGTCTACGGCTTCGAAACCTTCACGACCGGCCTGACGATGGCCGCATTCGTCGCGTATATCGCGAGCACGACCGACCCGCGCTATACGGCCACACAGTTCGCGCTGTTCACGAGCCTCGCGTCGGTGCCGCGCACGCTCGCCTCGGCGGCGAGCGGCTTCATCGTCGCGAAGATCGGCTGGTTCGACTACTTCATCGTCTGCACCGCGCTCGCGATTCCCGGCATGCTGCTGCTGTTCAAGATCGCGCCGTGGAACGGCGCCGCACGCAACGGCGAGGCCAGCCGTGCGCAGTAACCGCCCGCGCCGCGTCGCGCGCATTGCGGCTTCGTTGAGCATCGGTGCGGCGGCGCTTGCCGCGACGTTCGTGCACGCGGCCGACACGGGCGCGACCGCGGCGGGCTCCCCGCCGACCGCCGCGCCGCCCGCGCCGGCACCCGCGACGCCCGCCGCGCCCGTCCCGCCGTCCGCCGCCGAAGCCGCGCAGCCGACCGGCGCCGCTGCGCCGGCGAAGACCGCCGACGCGCAGACGCCTCAGCAGCTTCGCTACGGCAACGCCATCGCGTTCCGCACGCTGATCCCGTCGCCGCTGCTCGAACAGCTCACCGCGAACGAATACATGCAGATCGTGCAGGCGGCGGCCGACAGCGACCGCCTGCTGCCCGCGAACCAGCCGCGCGTGAAGCGCCTGCGTGCGATCGTCGCGAAGCTCGCGCCGTATTCGGTGAAGTGGAACGACCGCGTGAAGAACTGGGCGTGGGAGGTCAACGCGATCCGCTCGCGCGACATCCGGCTCACCTGCCTGCCCGGCGGCAAGGTGCTCGTGTACGGCGGCATGCTCGACCGCGTCCATCTGAACGACGACGAACTCGGCGTGCTGCTGGCGCACGGCATCGCGCACGCGCTGCGCGAGCACGCGCGCAGCAACTTCAGCGCGACCTCGCAAACCTCGCTGCGCGCCGCCGCGCTGCCGCCGCTGTTCGGCCTCGGCGATCCGCTGCCGCCGGCGCTGAACCTCGGCGAGCGCCTGCAATCGCTGCACTACGATCCGACCGACGAAACCGAGGCCGACGTGATCGGCGGCGACATCGCCGCCCGCGCGGGCTTCGACCCGCGCGCGGCGATCACGCTGTGGGACAAGCTCGCGATCGCGACGCGTGCGAACAAGGCGACGGGTTTCATCTACACGCACCCGTACAGCACGGCCCGGCGCCAGGATCTTCTGAATCGCCTGCCGGACCTGATGCCGTTGTACGCGAAGGCAATCGGCAAGCGCGTCGACACGCTGCCCGACTATGCGGGCATCAGCGCGCAACGGCGCAAGGTCGTGCGGCGCTAAGGCCTGCTCACGCCGATAACGGGCTCGCCAACGCGCCCTTGCGCCCGCAGGGCAGGATTGGCGTGAACAGACCCTAGGCGTCGACGTCCGCTCCGGCGGACTGGTCGATCGCCGCGCGCTCGCCGGGCGTCCGGCTGCCGCTCTCCCGCATCCAGCGCACCTCGTCACCCGGGCTGCGGCCGAACAGCCGCTTGAATTCGCGGCTGAACTGCGACGCGCTCGCATAACCGACGCGCGCGGCCGCGGTGCCGGCGCCGACCCCGTCCTGCACCATCATCAACCGCGCCTGATGCAGGCGCGCCGCCTTCACGTACTGCATCGGCGACGTCGCCGTCACGTGCTTGAACTGCGCATGGAACACCGCGAGACTCATCCCGGCTTCGCGCGCGAGCGTCTCGACGTCGAGGTCGGCCGTCAGCTCCGCGTGGATGCGCCGCAGCGCCTTCGCGATGCGGCCGAAGTGATGCTGCTGCACGAGCGCCGCGCGGATCGCGTCGCCCTGCGCGCCCGTCAGCACGCGGTATGCGATCTCGCGCATGATCCCGGGCCCCAGCACGCGCGTGTCGTGCGGCGACGCCAGCGCTTCGAGCAGCCGCACGACCGCGTCGGCCAGCGGCGCGTCGAGCGCCGTCGAATAGACGCCGAGCGGCTCGCTGACGGCCGCGCCGAGCGTCTCGTCGAGCAGGATCGCAAGCTCGGCGATCACGGCGAGATCGACGCGGATCGAGATCGCGAGGAACGGCTCGTCCATGCTGGCGAACGTCTCGCATTCGAACGGCAGCGGCACCGACAGCACCAGGTACTGCTGCGCGTCGTAGACGAACGAACGATCGCCGAGATAACCGAGCTTGCGCCCCTGGCACACGACGATGATGCTCGGCTCGTACAGCACGGGCATGCGCGGGCCCGGACGGCTCACGCGGATGAAGCGCACGCCGTCGAGCGCCGCGCGTGTGTCGCCCTCGTTCGGCGCGAGGCGCGTGTGCAACTCGATCATGCGGCGCTGCACGCGCTCGCCCGCGTCGGCGAAAAGAGGCTGGAAGCTCATCGGCGGGTCCTGTACGGCAAGAGAATCTGGCTCGCAATGTAGCACCTGGAACGCATTTTGACGGCTGTTCGCATGCAATTCGAGAGGAATAGGCAAATCTTCGAGACCTTCATGTATTTCGCCGCGGCGCCGCGCTCCTTACGATGACGTCCTGCCTCGCCGCATCGCCACATGATGCGACGGCAGTCTGTTTCACCGGACCCCGTTCCGGACAAGGAGCCCATCGCATGAGCACAACCTATGCCTACGCGGCGACCGATTCCCAGTCGCCGCTCGCCCCGTTCGAATTCCAGCGTCGCGCGCTGCGCGACCTCGACGTCCGGATCGACGTCCTCTTCTGCGGCGTCTGCCACTCGGATCTGCACCAGGCGCGCAACGAATGGCGCAACACGACCTACCCGGTCGTGCCGGGCCACGAAATCGTCGGCCGCGTCACCGCGGTCGGCCCGCAGGTGTCGCGCTTCAAGGTCGGCGAGCTGGTCGGCGTCGGCTGCCTCGTCGATTCGTGCCGCACCTGCCCGAGCTGCGCCGACGGCCTCGAGCAATATTGCGAGAACGGCTTCGTCGGCACCTACAACGGCCAGGATCGCGTGACGGGCGATATCACGTACGGCGGCTACTCGACGCAGCTCGTGGTCGACGAGGCGTTCGTGCTGCGCGTGCCCGAGACGCTCGACCCGGCCGGCGCCGCACCGCTGCTGTGCGCGGGGATCACGACCTACTCGCCGCTGCGGCAGTGGAACGTCGGCCCCGGCAAGAAGGTCGGCATCGTCGGGCTCGGCGGCCTCGGCCACATGGGCGTGAAGCTGGCGCGCGCGATGGGCGCGCACGTCGTGCTGTTCACGACGTCGCCGTCGAAGATCGAGGACGGCAAGCGCGTCGGCGCGCACGAAGTCGTGATCTCGAAGGACGAGGCGCAGATGCACGCGCACCTGAACAGCTTCGACTTCATCCTGAACACGGTCGCCGCGCAGCACGACCTGAACCCGTTCCTGCACCTGCTGAAACGCGACGGCACGATGACGCTGGTCGGCGCGCCGGAACACGACCACCCGTCGCCGCAGGTGTTCAACCTGATCTTCAAGCGCCGCCGCCTCGCGGGCTCGCTGATCGGCGGGATCGCGGAAACGCAGGAAATGCTCGACTTCTGCGCGGAGCACGGCATCACGTCGGACATCGAGACGATTCCGATGCAGCAGATCAACGCGGCCTACGAGCGGATGCTGAAGAGCGACGTGAAGTACCGGTTCGTGATCGACATGGCGTCCATCAAGCCGTAAGCGACGCGTCAATGGAAACGGGCCGCATGTTCGACATGCGGCCCGTTCTGCATCCGGCGGCGGAATGGTTCGGCCGCTACGCGCGCGACACGGCGCCGGGGCTCACTTCTTGTAGTCGTAGTCGATCGTCAGCGGCGCGTGATCGCTGAACTTGATGTCCTTGAAGATCGACGTGCTTTTCGCGGTACCGGCCACGCCCGGCGTCGCGATCTGGTAATCGATCCGCCACCCGACGTTCTTCGCATACGCCTGCCCGCGGTTGCTCCACCACGTGTACTGCTCGGCGCGCGGGTCGAGCGTGCGGAACACGTCGACGTAGCCGACGTCGTCGAACAGCTTCGTGAGCCACTCGCGCTCCTCCGGCAGGCAGCCCGAGTTCTTCTGGTTGCTCTTCCAGTTCTTGATGTCGATTTCCTTGTGGACGATGTTCACGTCGCCGCACAGGATCACCTCGCGCTTCTTCTTCAGCGCGGCGAGGTGCGGCATGAACTCGTCCATGAAGCGGTACTTCGCCTGCTGGCGCTCTTCGCCGCTCGAGCCGGACGGCACGTACACCGACACGACCGACAGCTTGCCGTAGCGCGCCTCGACGTAGCGCCCCTCGGCATCGAATTCGCTGCTGCCGAAGCCGATGATCACGTCGTCGGGCTCGCGGCGGCTGTACACGCCCGCGCCGCTGTAGCCCTTCTTCTCGGCGTGGTGGAAATAGCCCTTGAAGCCGTGCGGCTCGATGAATTCGGCCGGCAGGTCGTCGGCCGACACCTTGATTTCCTGCACGCACACGCAATCGGCGTTCTGTTCGCCGAGCCAGTCGAAGAAGCCCTTCTTCGCGGCGGAGCGGATGCCGTTCAGGTTGGCGGTAATCACTCGCATCATGTCGGGTTCCGTTCAGTTCGATGTTTTACAGGGTGGCAGCTTAACGGATCTTCACGCCTTCGAGTTCGGGCTTCGGCGGCGGGAATTCCAGCTTCATGTCGGTCATCGTGCGCAGCAGCAGCTCGGCGATCATCACGTTGCGGTGCGTTTTCGAATCCGCCGGGATCACGTACCACGGCGCATGCTCGGCGGACGTCGCGGCCAGCGCGTCGCGGTATGCCGACTGGTACGCGTCCCAGTGCTTGCGCGCGTCGAGATCGGAGATGTCGAACTTCCAGTGCTTGGCCGGATCGTCGATGCGCGCCTGCAGCCGCGCACGCTGCTCGTCCTTCGAGATGTGCAGGAAGCACTTGACGACCGTCGTGCCGTTCTCGACCAGCATCGTCTCGAAATCGCGGATCTGCCGGTAGCGGCGCTCGCACTCCTTCGCGTCGATCTGGTCGAGCACGCGCGGCACGAGCACGTCTTCGTAGTGGCTGCGATTGAAGATCGCGAGCTCGCCCGCGGCCGGCACCTGTGCATGCACGCGCCACAGGAAATCGTGCGCGGACTCGATCGGCGTCGGCGCCTTGAACGACACGACGCGCAGGCCGAGCGGATCGACTTCGCGGAACACCGCGCGCACGGTGCCGTCCTTGCCGCTGGTGTCCATCCCCTGCAGCACCAGCAGCACGCGCTTCTTCTGCTGCGTATGCAGGCGCTCCTGCTGCACGTCGAGCTCGGTCGACACGGCCGACAGCCGTTCGCGGTCGGCGTCCTTCGAGCCCGACGAAAACGGCTTCGCGGCCGGATCGAACGCGTCGAGCGCGAATGCGGCGGCTTCCTTCTCGCGCGTGCTGAACGGCACGCGAAAATCGTCGAGCGACGGTTGTTTGGCCATTCGTTCCTCCGTTGGAAGCTTGGGTCTGTTTACATAGGGAACGCACATGTGCCGCCTATGTGAACAGACCCCGGGGTGCATACGATAACGCAGCCTTCAATGCAACGGGCCGCCCCGAACTGCTTCGGGGCGGCCCGTCGTCAAGCGCGGTTCGCACGCGCGGTCATGCTCAGCCGAGCTTCTTCTTCAGCAGCTCGTTCACCTGCTGCGGGTTCGCCTTGCCCTTGGTCGCCTTCATCGCCTGGCCGATCAGCGCGTTGAACGCCTTCTCCTTGCCCGCGCGGAATTCCTCGACCGACTTCGCGTTCGCCGCGAGCACCTCGTCGATGATCGCTTCCAGCGCGCCGGTGTCGGAGATCTGCTTCAGGCCCTTCGCGTCGATGATGCGGTCGGCCGCGCCTTCGTCGTCCGCCTTCTCGTCCCAGATCGTCGCGAAGATTTCCTTCGCGATCTTGTTCGAGATCGTGCCGTCGGCGATGCGCCGCAGCACGAGCGCGAGCTGGGCCGCCGACACCGGGATCGCGTCGATTTCGATGCCGTCGCGGTTCAGCTGCGACGATACGTCGCCCATCAGCCAGTTCGCGGCGATCTTCGCGTTCGCCGCGCCGGCCTTCGCGACCACGGACTCGAAGTACGCGGCCATCGCCTTGCTCGACGTCAGCACGCCCGCGTCGTACGCGGACACGCCGTACTGCTCGGCAAAACGCTGCTGCATCGCGGCCGGCAGCTCGGGCATCCCGGACTGCACGCGCTCGATCCAGTCCTGGCCGATCACGAGCGGCATCAGGTCGGGGTCGGGGAAGTAGCGGTAGTCGTGCGCGTCTTCCTTGCTGCGCATCGAACGCGTCTCGCGCTTGTCCGGATCGTAGAGGCGCGTTTCCTGCACGACCTCGCCGCCGTCCTCGATCAGTTCGATCTGGCGGCGCACTTCGTAGTTGATCGCTTCCTCGAGGAACCGGAACGAGTTCAGGTTCTTGATCTCCGCGCGCGTGCCGAACTTCTCCTGGCCGACCGGGCGCACCGACACGTTCGCGTCGCAGCGGAACGAGCCTTCCTGCATGTTGCCGTCGCAGATGCCGAGCCACACGACGAGCCCGTGCAGCGCCTTCGCATAGGCCACGGCCTCGGCCGCGCTGCGCATTTCCGGCTCGGTGACGATCTCGAGCAGCGGCGTGCCCGCGCGGTTCAGGTCGATCCCCGTCATCCCGGCGAAGTCTTCATGCAGCGACTTGCCTGCGTCTTCCTCGAGGTGCGCGCGGGTCAGGTTGACCGTCTTCTCGTACGCTTCCTTGCCGGCCTTTTCGTTGGCGGGCACCTGGATCGTGATCCGGCCGCCCTGCACGACCGGAATCTCGTACTGGCTGATCTGATAGCCCTTCGGCAGATCCGGGTAGAAGTAATTCTTGCGCGCGAAGATGCTGCGCGGCGCGATGGTCGAGCCGATCGCGAGGCCGAAGCGGATCGCCCGCTCGACCGCGCCGCGGTTCAGCACCGGCAGCACGCCCGGCAGCGCCAGGTCGACCGGGCATGCCTGCGTGTTCGGCTCGGCGCCGAACTGCGTCGGCGCGCCCGAGAAAATCTTCGAGACGGTCGACAGTTGCGCGTGCGTCTCGAGACCGATAACGACTTCCCATTGAGTCATGCTTACACCCCCGCCGGAACTTGCTTGTGCCAGTCGGTCGCGCGCTGGAACGCGTCGGCGACCTGCAGCATCCGGGCTTCGTTGAAATAGTTGCCGATGATCTGCAGGCCGACCGGGCGCTTCGCGTTCGCGCCCGCGCCGAAACCGCACGGCACGCTCATGCCGGGCAGGCCGGCGAGGCTCACCGACAGCGTGTAGATGTCGGCCAGATACATCGCCACCGGATCGTCGCCCTTCGCGCCGAGATCCCATGCGACCGTCGGCGACGCCGGGCCCATGATCACGTCGCAGGACTTGAACGCCTCCTGGAAATCGTTCGCGATGATGCGGCGGATCTTCTGCGCCTGCAGGTAGTACGCGTCGTAGTAGCCGTGCGACAGCACGTAGGCGCCGACCAGGATCCGGCGCTTCACCTCGGGGCCGAAGCCTTCGGCGCGCGACTTCTTGTACATGTCGAGCAGGTCGCCGTACTGCGCGGCGCGGTGGCCGAAGCGCACGCCGTCGAAACGCGACAGGTTCGACGAGGCTTCCGCCGGCGCGATCACGTAATACACCGGGATCGACAGCTCGGTCTTCGGCAGCGACACCGGCACGAGCGTCGCGCCGAGCGCCTCGTACTGCTTCAGCGCCGCGTCGATCGTCGCGCGCACGTCGTCGGCGAGGCCGTCGCCGAAATACTCGTTCGGCAGGCCGATGCGCAGGCCCGCGAGCGGCTTGCCCGCGTCGTTGCCCGCCGCCCACGGCTGGCCGAGGTGGCGCGTGAAGTCTTCATCGTCGCGCTCGAGGCTCGTCGAGTCGCGCTCGTCGAAGCCGGCCATCGCGTTCAGCAGCAGCGCGCAGTCGGACGCGCTTTGCGCCATCGGGCCGCCCTGGTCGAGCGACGAAGCGAACGCGATCATCCCGTAGCGCGACACGCGGCCGTAGGTCGGCTTGATGCCCGTCACGCCCGCGAACGACGCGGGCTGGCGGATCGAGCCGCCGGTGTCGGTGCCGGTCGCGGCCGGCGCGAGGCGCGCGGCGACGGCGGCCGAGCTGCCGCCCGAGCTGCCGCCCGGCACGGCGTTCGTGTCCCACGGGTTCTTCACCGCGCCGAACGCCGAATTCTCGTTCGACGAGCCCATCGCGAACTCGTCCATGTTGGTCTTGCCGAGCGTGACCATGCCGGCCGCCTGCAGGCGGGCGACGACGGTCGCGTCGAACGGGCTCGCGTAGTTCGCGAGCATCTTCGAGCCGGCGGTCGAGTGCCAGCCGCGCGTGACGAAGACATCCTTGTGCGCGATCGGCAGGCCGGTCAGCGCGCCGCCCGCGCCGCGCGCGAGTTCGGCGTCGGCGGCTTTCGCCTGCGCGAGGGTCAGGTCGGCATCGACGTGGACGAACGCGTTCAGGTCGCGCGCGGCGTCGATCCGTTTCAGGTAGAGCTGCGCGAGCTCGACGGCCGAGCATTCCTTGGCGGCGAGCGCGGCGCGCAGTTCGGTCAGGCTTTTTGCGTGCATTGAGTGGTTTTCCTGGGAATTCTGGGTCGCGCGCGGCGCGAGGCCGGCGCGCTTGTCGTCGAATGCTTACTCGATCACCTTCGGCACGAGATAGAGGCCGTCCTGGACGGCCGGCGCCGGACGCTGGTTGTCGTCGCGATTGACAACTTCCGTCACGGCGTCGTCGCGCAGGCGCTGCGCGACTTCCTGGATCTGTTCGATCGGGTGGGCGAGCGGCGCGATGCCGGCGGTGTCGACCGCCTGCATCCGCTCGACGAGGCCGAAGAATTCGTTGAGCTGGCCGAGCATGTGCTCGGCGTCGGCGTCGGCCATTTCGAGTCGCGCCAGGTGCGCGATGCGTTTCACATCGGTCAGGGTCAGGGCCATGCGATCACCGGAAAAACAAGGCTGCGCAATGCATCGAAAGCTGCACTGCGGCGGGGGGTTGGAGGGTGCGATCCCACCCTCAAAAATCGGGACCGAAGCGGCAAAAATACCGCCCGTTTCGATTCAAATACCGTGAAATTATAAGGTATCATTACGCGTTCGACCCAAACCCGGCAGCCTTTTCCCGCACCGTTTCGCCCCGCTTCGGCAAGCCGTGCGTGCTTCGTGCGATCCCCGGTAGACATCACTCGCAGCTTCGTGCGCCGCGGCGGCCGCTTCCGCCACGCTTCCCGAGGCTGTTATTTTTTCCGCTGCCGCCCTCAGCGCTCGCTATCCAGGGCCGGCCCAGAGCGAAACAGGATTCTGAATGTTCGGTTTTTTGCGCAGCTACTTCTCCAACGATCTCGCGATCGACCTCGGCACCGCAAACACCCTGATCTACATGCGCGGCAAGGGCATCGTGCTCGATGAGCCGTCCGTCGTGTCGATCCGCCAGGAAGGCGGCCCCAACGGCAAGAAGACGATCCAGGCGGTCGGCAAGGAAGCCAAGCAGATGCTCGGCAAGGTACCGGGCAACATCGAGGCGATCCGCCCGATGAAGGACGGCGTGATCGCCGACTTCACCGTCACCGAGCAGATGATCAAGCAGTTCATCAAGACGGCCCACGAGTCGCGCATGTTCTCGCCGTCGCCGCGCATCATCATCTGCGTGCCGTGCGGCTCGACCCAGGTCGAGCGCCGCGCGATCAAGGAAGCCGCACACGGCGCCGGCGCATCGCAGGTCTACCTGATCGAGGAGCCGATGGCGGCCGCGATCGGCGCGGGCCTGCCGGTGTCGGAAGCCACCGGCTCGATGGTCGTCGACATCGGCGGCGGCACGACGGAAGTCGGCGTGATCTCGCTCGGCGGCATCGTGTACAAGGGCTCGGTGCGCGTCGGCGGCGACAAGTTCGACGAGGCGATCGTCAACTACATCCGCCGCAACTACGGCATGCTGATCGGCGAGCAGACCGCCGAGGCGATCAAGAAGGAAATCGGTTCCGCATTCCCGGGTTCCGAAGTCAAGGAAATGGAAGTGAAGGGCCGCAACCTGTCGGAAGGCATCCCGCGCAGCTTCACGATCTCCAGCAACGAAATCCTCGAGGCGCTCACCGATCCGCTGAACCAGATCGTGTCGTCGGTGAAGATCGCGCTCGAACAGACGCCGCCGGAACTCGGCGCCGACATCGCCGAACGCGGGATGATGCTGACGGGCGGCGGCGCGCTGCTGCGCGACCTCGACCGCCTGCTCGCGGAAGAAACCGGCCTGCCGGTGCTCGTCGCGGAAGATCCGCTCACCTGCGTCGTGCGTGGTTCGGGCATGGCGCTCGAGCGCATGGACAAGCTGGGCAGCATCTTCTCGTACGAGTGATCGTCTAGCAGTTTCTTGACATGACGCACCCGCGGCGTGGCCGGATCGCTCGTTCAGAACGAACCGCCGCGCCGTTTGCGCGTCTGAGCATCATTTAACCGATCACAGCGCCCGGCGCCGACCATGGAATACAGTCCGCCGCCCCTCTTCAAGCAAGGTCCGCCCGCGCTCGCGCGGCTCATCTTCTTCGTTGCCCTCGCGATCGCGCTCCTCGTATCGGACGCGCGCTTCAGCACGCTCGAAATCGTCCGGGGCGTGCTCGGCACCGTGCTCTATCCGCTGCAGCGCGCAGCGCTCGTGCCGCGCGACCTGTTCATGGGCGCGGCCGACATCGCCGTCACCGGCGCATCGCTACGCCACGACAACGACGCGCTGCGCAAGCGCAACCTGCAACTGTCCACGCAGGCCAACCAGGCCGCCGTGCTCGCGCAGGAAAACATGCACTTGCGCGCGGTGCTCGAGCTGCGCCAGCACATCGCGACGCAATCGACGCCGGTCGAGATCCAGTACGACACCAGCGATCCGTTCACGCAGAAGATCGTCGTCGGGCAAGGTTCGCAGCAAGGCATCCAGAACGGCTCGCCCGTCGTCAGCGAGGACGGCGTGGTCGGCCAGGTCACGCGCGTGTTCCCGCTGCAGTCCGAGGTCACGCTCATCACCGACCGCGATCTCGCGATTCCCGTGCAGGTGTTGCGCACCGGCCTGCGCAGCGTGATCTACGGCACGCCGAAGGGCGATTCGCTCGACCTGCGCTTCGTGCCGACGAGCGCGGATCTCGTCGCCGGCGACGAGCTCGTCACGAGCGGCCTCGACGGCGTCTACCCGCCCGGCCTGCCGGTCGCGAAGGTCGCGCGCGTCGACAAGCTCGCCGATACCGCGTTCGCGCGCGTGACCTGCGCGCCGGTCGCCGCCGTACGCGGTGCGCGCCAGATGCTGGTGCTGCATTACCAGAACGACATCCCGCCGCGTCCCGCCGAACCCGATCCGGCCGCCGACAAGAACGCGAAGGGCGGCAAGAAGGGCGCGAAAGCCGCCGCCAAGGGCGACAAGGCCGAAAAAGCCGACAAGGCCGACGCGAGCGCGAAGCCGGCCGCCGGCGCGAAACCCGCGCCCGCCGCTCCGGCCAAACCCGCCGCCGCATCCGCGAAGCCCGCGGCCGGGCAACCAGGAGCCCAGCGATGAACCGCCCGCAATACATCCTGCAGCCGGTCAATCCGTACTTCATCGTCTTCAGCCTCGCCGCCGCGTTCCTGTTGAACCTGATGCCGTGGGGCCGCCTGCCCGGCGTGCCCGATTTCGTCGCGCTCGTGCTGCTGTTCTGGAACATCCACCAGCCGCGCAAGGTCGGGATGGGCGTCGCGTTCGCGCTCGGCATCCTGATGGACGTGCACGACGCGGGGCTGCTCGGCGAGCACGCGCTCGCCTATACGCTGCTGTCGTACGGCGCGATCACGATCCACCGCCGCGTGCTGTGGATGCCGATCGGCGTGCAGGTGCTGTATGTCACGCCGCTGCTGGTGGTCGCGCAGCTCGTGCCGTTCGTGATCCGCCTCCTGATGGGCGCGGCGTTCCCGGGCTGGCGCTACCTGGTCGACGGCTTCGTCGAGGCCGCGCTGTGGCCGATCGCCAGCCACCTGCTGCTGATGCCGCAGCGCCGCCCGGTCGATCCGGACGATACGCGCCCCATCTGAGCCCGGGGCCCGCCTTGAATACCCGCCGCCCCCACGCCCGCCGCGCGCCGCGCTCCGGGGCTGCGCCTCGCCCGCCCGCGCGCGGGTCAGATTGCCCCTAATCGCATGACCGAATTCAACGACACCCAACAGCAGCTCTCGAAGTTCCGCCTGCGCGTCGCGGCGGCGGGCGTGTTCGTGTTCGTCTGCTTCGGGCTGCTCGCGAGCCGCTTCTTCTACCTGCAGTTGATGCAGCACGGCAAATACGCGCTGCAGGCCGAGGAAAACCGCATCTCGGTCGCCCCGATCGTGCCGAACCGCGGGATCATCACCGACCGCAACGGCGTGATCCTCGCGAAGAACTACTCGGCCTACACGCTGGAAATCACGCCGTCGAAGCTCGACGACACGCTCGACAACACGATCGACAAGCTGTCCGAGATCATCCCGATCGACGCACGCGACCGCCGCCGCTTCAAGAAGCTGCAGGAAGACTCGAAGAATTTCGAGAGCCTGCCGATCCGCACGCGCCTCACCGACGAGGAAGTCGCGCGCTTCACCGCGCAGCGCTTCCGCTTCCCCGGCGTCGACGTGCGCGCGCGGCTGTTCCGTCAATACCCGCTCGGCATGACCGCCGCGCACGTGATCGGCTACATCGGCCGGATCTCGAAGCGCGACCAGGATCGCATCGACGCGATGAGCGACGACAACGACAGCGACCAGGAAAACTACGATCCGCGCCGCGACGCGAACAACTACAAGGGCACCGACTACATCGGCAAGATCGGCGTCGAGCAGAGCTACGAGACCGAGCTGCACGGGCTGACGGGCTTCGAGGAAGTCGAGGTGACGGCCGGCGGCCGGCCCGTGCGCACGCTGTCGCGCACGCAGGCGACGCCCGGCAACAACCTCGTGCTGTCGCTCGACATCGGGCTGCAGCAGGTCGCCGAGCAGGCGTTCGCCGGCAAGCGCGGCGCGCTCGTCGCGATCGAGCCGAAGACGGGCGACGTGCTCGCGTTCGTGTCGTCGCCGAGCTTCGACCCGAATTCGTTCGTCGACGGCATCGACCAGCAGACCTGGGACGAGCTGAACAACTCGCCCGACAAGCCGCTGCTGAACCGCCCGCTGCACGGCACCTATCCGCCCGGCTCGACGTACAAGCCGTTCATGGCGCTCGCGGGCCTGACGCTCGGCAAGCGCACGCCGGGCTGGGGCTTCCAGGACCCCGGCTACTTCACGTTCGGCGGCCACACGTTCCGCAACGACGTGCGCTCGGGCCAGGGCTGGGTCGACATGAACAAGGCGATCATGGTGTCGAACGACACCTACTTCTACATGCTCGCACGCGACCTCGGCGTGAACGCGATCGCGAATTTCATGAAACCGCTCGGCTTCGGCCAGATCACCGGGATCGACATCCAGGGCGAGGCGCGCGGGATCCTGCCGTCGACCGACTGGAAGAAGAAGGCGTTCAAGAAGGCGGCGCAACAGAAGTGGTTCGACGGCGAGACGATCAGCCTCGGGATCGGCCAGGGCTACAACTCGTTCACGATCCTGCAGCTCGCGCACGCGACCGCGACGCTCGCGAACAACGGCATCGTGATGAAGCCCCACCTCGTGAAGGAAATCGAGGATCCGATCACGCGCGGCCGCCGCCTGACCGTGCCGAAGGAAAGCGACGTGCTGCCGTACAAGCAGGCCGACCTCGACGTCGTGAAGCGCGGGATGGAAAACGTGGTCGAGAACCCGTCCGGCACCGCCTACAAGGTGTTCCGCGGCGCGCAGTACCTCGCGGCCGGCAAGACCGGCACCGCGCAGGTGTTCTCGCTGCAGGGCGGCAACTACAAGGGCCACCTGCTCGCCGAGCACCTGCGCGACCACGCGCTGTTCATCGCGTACGCACCGGTCGACCATCCGCAGATCGCGATCGCGCTGATCGTCGAGAACGGCGGCTGGGGCGCACAGGCCGCGGGCCCGATCGCGCGCCGCGTGCTCGATTTCTACCTCGTCGACCGCCAGAACCCGCAGAACGAGGCCGCAGCCGTGGCGGCCGCGGCGTCGGCGACCGAACCGATCAACGCGCCGGTGATCGGCGACGCGAACAAGCCGGCGGCCGTCGCGGCCGGCTTCACGGCATTGCCGCAACCCGTCGTGCCGACGGCGGCCAGCGCGATCGACGCGGCGTCGGCCGCGGCGGCCTCCGATGCGTCGGCTGCGGCCGGTGCAAACGCCGCCGCACCGACCGTCGCCAGCGCCGCCGCGCCGGCGCCCGCGAGCCTGCCGCCGATCCGGCGCCCGCACCGGCCCCACCGGCCGGCCAGCGATGCGCAGCCGCTCGTCGCGACGCCGCGGGACGACACCCACCGTGCGACGGCCCCCGCGAAGTCGGCGGACGTCGGCACCGCTCATTAACGGAGAAAGGCATGCAATTCGACAAGCGCGCCTGGCTCGACAAGATCAAGCAGATGTTCGCGGGCTTCGACCGCCCGCTCGCCCTCATCGTGTTCCTGCTGATGTGCGTCGGCATCGTCACGCTGTACAGCGCGAGCATCGACATGCCGGGCCGCGTCGAGGACCAGCTACGCAACATCCTGCTGACGTTCGTGCTGATGTGGGTGATCGCGAACATCCCGCCCACCACGCTGATGCGCTTCGCGGTCCCGCTCTACTCGTTCGGGGTCGCGCTGCTGGTCGCGGTCGCGCTGTTCGGGATGACCAAGAAGGGGGCGAAGCGCTGGCTGAACGTCGGCGTCGTGATCCAGCCGTCCGAGATCCTCAAGATCGCAACGCCGCTGATGCTTGCCTGGTACTACCAGCGCCGCGAAGGCGGGCTGCGCTGGTACGACTTCATCGCCGCGTTCGGGATCCTGCTGGTGCCGGTCGGGCTGATCGCGAAGCAGCCCGACCTCGGCACGGGCCTGCTCGTGTTCGCGGCCGGCTTCTTCGTGATCTACCTCGCCGGCCTGTCGTTCAAGCTGATCGTGCCGGTGCTCGTCGCGGGCGTGATCGCGGTCGGCTCGATCGCCGTGTTCGAGCAGCGCATCTGCCAGCCCGAGGTGCAGTGGCCGCTGATGCACGACTACCAGAAGCACCGCGTGTGCACGCTGCTCGATCCGACCTCCGACCCGCTCGGCAAGGGCTTCCACACGATCCAGGCCGTGATCGCGATCGGCTCGGGCGGCGTGCTCGGCAAGGGCTACCTGAAAGGCACGCAGGCTCACCTCGAATTCATTCCGGAGAAGCACACCGACTTCATTTTCGCGGTGTTCTCGGAAGAATGGGGGCTCGTCGGCGGGCTCGTGCTGCTGACGCTGTACATGGCGCTGATCGCGCGCGGGCTCTACATCGCCGCGCAGGGCGCGACGCTGTTCGGCCGCCTGCTCGCGGGCTCGCTCACGCTCGCGTTCTTCGTCTATGCGTTCGTCAACATCGGGATGGTGAGCGGCGTGCTGCCGGTCGTCGGCGTGCCGCTGCCGTTCATGAGCTACGGCGGCACCGCGCTCACGACGCTCGGCATCGCGATCGGAATGATCATGAGCGTCGGGCGGCAGCGCCGGCTGATGAAGAGCTAACCGCGCGGCACGCACTGCGGCGAGAAAACGGCGCCCCGGCGCCGTTTTTCCATGCCGCCTGCCGAAAGCCCGCGCGCCGCGGCGGCGCTCACTGCGGCGGCGCGTGCGCCCCGCCCGGCTCCGCACCTGCGCCCGGCGCCTGCGCCCTCAGCCGCGCACTCAGCTCCTTGAATTTCAGCCCGGCCGCCTCGTCGCCCTGCGCGGCCGCCGCCGCGTAATACGCGCGCGCGATGTTCAGGTTCTGCTCGACGCCGTCGCCGCCGCGCTCGTAGAACGACGCGGTCACGTACTGCGCGGTCGGCTCGCCCGCGTCGGCGGCCTGCTTGTACCACACGAACGCCTGCCGGTTGTCGCGCGGGGTGCCGCGCCCGTCGAGGAACTGGTTCGCGAGCGACAGCTCGGCCTGCACATGCCCCTGCTTCGCCGCCCGCAGGAACCAGCGATGCGCCTCGGCCGGATTGCGCGCGACGAATTCGCCGTCGTCGAACATCCGGCCGTACACGTACTGCGCGTGCGACATGTTCGCGTCCGCCGCGCGCCTCAGCCAGCGCAACCCCTCGTCGACGTTCGCCGTCACGCCTTCGCCCGTCAGCAGCATCATCGCGTAGTTGAATTGCGCGAGACGGTCGCCGCGTTCCGCCGCGTCGTGGAACTGCACCAGCGCCGCGCGATAGTCGCCCGCGTTGTAGTCGGCGACCGCCGCTTGCGTCTCGCGTGACGGATCGGGCTTCGCTTGCGGCGCGCCCTGCGCGGTCGCCGCGATACAGACGATCCACAGGCCGAGCATCGCGCCGATCTTCCCGCGCACGCGGAATGTACCCTCGCCACCGTTCATGACCGCACCTCCTGCAGCGCCTGCCGCGTGGCGCGCAACAGCCAGCTGACGTCCGCCGACAGCGTGATCATCCGGTAGCCGGCGTCGCGGTACTGGCGCGCCCCCGCCGTATCGACCGCGAAGATGCCGACCGCGACGCCGGCCTGCCTGCCGGCCGCGAGCACGCGCGCCATCGCGGCCTCGACGTCCGGATGGCGGATGTCGCCGAGATGCCCGAGGCTCGCCGCGAGATCGGCCGGACCGACGAACAGGCAGTCGATGCCGGGCAGCGCCGCGATCCGCTCGACTTCGTCGACCCCGCGCGCCGATTCGATCTGCACGATCACCGCGACCTGCGCGTTCGCGGTCTGCACGTAATCGCGGCGCATGCCGAACGCCGCCGCGCGCACCATGCCCGCGACGCCGCGCAGCCCATCCGGCGATTCGGGCGACGGATAACGGGTGAGCCGCACCGCGTGCACGGCATCGTCGGGCGTCTCGATGCAGGGAAACATCAGCGTGCGCGCGCCGGCGTCGAGCGCGCGCTTCACGAGCCACGGCTCGCGCGCCGGCACGCGCACGACGGGCTCGCTCGGCAGGTGGGCGGCCGCGATCGCGCGCAGTTGCGATGCAACATCGCGGCTGTCGTTCGGCGCGTGCTCCATGTCGATGCAGAGCCAGTCGTAGCCGGCATGCGCGAGCGCTTCCGCGGCCGCGTCGCTGCCGAGCGACAGCCACAGGCCGTATAGCGGCTCGTCGCCGTCGCGCAGGCGTTGCTTGAGGGAATTGGTGAGCGTGCTCATCGATACGGCCTCCAGGACGGAACGGCAGTCGAACGGGACAAGCAACGGGCGAGGCGGCGCGCAATACGCCGGGCAGCGACGCACGGCGGGCGGCGACGGACCGGGCCCGGGAACGTCAGTCGGCCGTGGGCGGCCAATCTGACAGTGCGGGCCGCGCGCCGGCGCGCCACTGCGTTTCCGGGTGCCACGCAACGATCATAGCGCGGCGTTACGCGGAATGTGGGAACGGATGGGGAACGGGGCGGAACGAAGCCGCCGGAGGCGGCGGCAGGCAGCCCGCGCCGGCCGGCGGGGCTGCCGGGAAGACAGGATCAGCGGCCGGGCTGGCGCTCGACGTCGGCCCAGCAGTTCGGCGTTTCGTACAGGCGCACGCGCTCGAGGCGCAGGTTCACGCCGTAGTGCGCGTCGTACACGTTCGCGAGGATGTCGAATGCGATCGCCGCGAGGTTCTCGACGGTCGGAATCCGGTCGATCACGACGGTCTTGTGGTCGGCCATCTGCTCGAGGAACGAGCGCACGATCTCGTCGCGCGCGTAGACCAGGAACGCGTGGTCCCACTTGCCGACCAGGTGCTCCATCGCGAGCGCCTTCACGTCGGCGAAATCCATCACCATGCCGCGGTCGGGCGCCCCCTCGGTATCGACGAGATCGCCGCGCAGCGTGACTTCGAGCACGTAGCGATGGCCGTGCAGGTTCCGGCACTGGCTGCGGTGATCGGGAATGCGGTGGCCCGCGTCGAATTCGAGTTTTCGGGTAATCAGCACGATGTCAAAAGCCGTGGCTCAGGGAATGTTCAGGTATTTGTGGGTCTGCATCGACAGGCGCCACTGCGGATGACGCTTGCACCAGTCGATCGCGAGCTTCGTATTGAGATCGCGCGACGGGCCGTCCATCGGCTGCACGAGGAAATACTCGAAGTCGAGCTTCGCATACTCGGCCAGCCGCTGGTTGTCCTGCGGGATCACGACCTTCAGCTCGTTGCCCTTCGTGACGACGAGCGGCGCGTCGGCCTTGGGGCTCACGCAGATCCAGTCGATCGACTCGAGCACCGGCATCGAACCGTTGGTCTCGATCGCAATCTCGAAGCCCGCCGCATGCAGCGCATCGACGAGCGGCTGGTCGAGCTGCAGCATCGGCTCGCCGCCCGTGCAGACGACGAAGCGGTGCGCCTCGCCTTCCGGCCACAGGCCGGCGATCGTCGCGACGAGCGCGTCGGCGTCCTTGAACTTGCCGCCGTTCTCGCCGTCGGTGCCGACGAAGTCCGTGTCGCAGAAGCGGCATACGGCCTCCGCACGATCCTCTTCGCGGCCCGACCACAGGTTGCAGCCGGCGAACCGGCAAAACACGGCCGGCCGGCCCGCGTTCGCGCCCTCGCCCTGCAACGTGTAGAAAATTTCCTTGACCGCGTAAGTCATCGTCCTTCGTCCGGCTCGCGCCACTCGTTGTCGATCAGAATCCATCATTCGCCGGGCGCTGCCGGCACGCCCGCGTCACAGCGGCGCTTCGGTCACCCGCTCGCCCTTCAGGTAGGCCTCGTAGCCGCGCTTGCGCAGCTTGCAGGCCGGGCACTCGCCGCAGCCGAAGCCCCAGTCGTGCAGCTCCGCGCGCTCGCCCACGTAGCACGTGTGCGTCTCGACGCGGATCAGTTCGACGAGCGCCTCGCCGCCGAGCTGCTCCGCGAGCTGCCACGTCTGCGCCTTGTCGAGCCACATCAGCGGCGTCTCGAGCACGACGCGCGTGTCCATCCCGAGGTTCAGCGCAACCTGCAGCGCCTTCATCGTGTCGTCGCGGCAGTCGGGGTAGCCCGAAAAATCCGTCTCGCACATCCCGCCGACCAGCACGCGCAGCCCGCGGCGATAGGCGATCGCTGCGGCGATCGTCATGAACAGCAGGTTGCGGCCCGGCACGAACGTGTTCGGCAGGCCGTTGGCCGCCGTCTCGATCTCGATCGTGCGCGTCATCGCGGTGTCGCTGATCGCGCCGAGCACCGACAGGTCGACCATGTGATCGTCGCCGAGCCGGTCGGACCACGCGGGAAACCGGCGCTTCAGCGCTTCGCGCACGCCTTCGCGACACTCGAGCTCGACGCGATGGCGCTGGCCGTAATCGAAGCCGAGCGTCTCGACCGTCTGGTAGCGTTCGAGGGCCCATGCCACGCACGTGGCCGAGTCCTGCCCGCCGGAAAACAACACGAGCGCGCCGTCTTTAGCGTCTGTCCGAATCACCGTGATACTCCGTGAATGTGTAGGCTCGCGTCGCGCTGCGCCCCGGGGCCGGCTGCCGCCGGGCGGCCCGACGCGTGCCGGCCTGCGCCGGCTCGACCAGTATAGGCAGCGCGATCGGCCGCGAACGCGGCGGAGCACTTATACCGCCCATCGCGCGGCATCGTTGCCGCGTGCCGCGGCGGCGCCACGATGGCAGCCGGCCGCGCGCTTGAAGCGATGCGCTAAGTCATTGAGCGGACACGGATTTTATCATGCCCCCACGAATGCTGCCGGGCACAGCGCCTACGGCACGCAAACCCCACCACAAACGAAAAACCCCAAGAACCTTCCGATTCTTGGGGTTGGAACTGCTGGTGGCCTGGGACGGAATCGAACCATCGACACGCGGATTTTCAATCCGCTGCTCTACCAACTGAGCTACCGGGCCAACGAAGAAGAGAAAGTATATCCACCCTTCTTCACTTGATCAAGTGTTTTCGCAAAATATTTTATACGGCGCCTTCGGACGGCTTCTTGCCGAGCTCGACTCCGAGCTGCTTGAGCTTGCGATACAGGTGCGTGCGCTCGAGGCCCGTCTTCTCCGCGACGCGCGTCATGCTGCCGTTCTCGCGCGCCAGATGATACTCGAAGTAAGCTCGCTCGAATGCATCGCGCGCTTCACGCAGCGGAATGTCGAACGGGATCGCGGCCGTCTGTCCCGCGACGCCGAGTGCCGACGCCATGTCGTCGCCGAGCATCGGCAGCGCGGCTGCCGACGCCACCGCCGCCGGCCCCGAAGCCTGCCCGGCGCCGGCCTTCGCCGCCGCACCGGCGGACACCGGCGCCGCACCGCGTGCGAGACCGTGCTCGACGGACTTCAGCAGCTTCTGCAGCGCGATGGGCTTCTCGAGGAAATCGAGCGCGCCGATCTTGGTCGCCTCGACCGCCGTATCGATCGTCGCGTGCCCGGACATCATGATCACCGGCATCGTCAAAAGCCCCTGCGCCGCCCACTCCTTGAGCAACGTCACGCCGTCGGTATCGGGCATCCAGATATCGAGCAGCACGAGATCGGGCGCCTGATTCAACCGGTATTCCCGCGCGGCCTGCGCGTTCTCCGCGGCCTCGACGACGTGTCCTTCGTCGCTGAGGATCTCCGAGAGCAATTCCCGGATGCCCATTTCATCATCTACCACCAGGATGGTTGCCATTTACGCTGCCTTTGTCTGCTCACTTGCTTTTGTCTTGGCGGGGGCCGCCCCGTCCTGCACGCCCGATTCGGCGCCTGGCGCATCGCTCGCCATCTGCAGGAACAGGATCGACACCTGCGCACCCTCGACGGTCTCGCCGTGCATGCGATTGCGCAGATCGATCCGCGCACCGTGCTCGTCGACGATCTTCTTGACCGTGGCCAACCCCAGCCCCGTGCCCTTCGCCTTCGTGGTCACATAAGGCTCGAACGCGCGAGTCAGGATGCGCGCCGGAAAACCGGGCCCGTTGTCGGACACGGTGAGACGTACCGCGACGCGCGTTTTCCCCTCGGCGTCGGGATCGCCATATTCTACTGTCTTGGTTTCGATCAACACACGCGGATGCGCCGACTCCGCGACCGAATCCTGCGCATTCTGCAGCAGGTTGTGAATCACCTGGCGCAATTGCGTCGCGTCGCCGCGAATCACCGGCAGCGACGGCGCGAGCTCGGCGACGATCGCGCTCTTGCCTTCACCCACACCGTACAGCCCGAGCACCTCGCTCGCCAGTTCGTTCAGCTGCAGGTTCGCGAGCACCGCCGGCGGCGTGCGCGCGTATTCGCGGAAATCGTCGACCATCCGCTTCATCGCGGCCACCTGGTTGACGATCATCGTCGCGCCGCGCTTGAGCACGTCGGCATCGGACGGCGCGAGCTTGTCGGACAGCTTCATCTGCAGCCGCTCGGCCGACAGCTGGATCGGCGTCAGCGGATTCTTGATCTCGTGCGCGAGCCGCCGTGCGACCTCGCCCCACGCAACCGAACGCTGCGCGGAAATCACGTCGGAAATATCGTCGAACACGACGACGTAACCCGACGTCTGCGGATCGTCGGCCTGCCCCTCGACCGTCGACACGAGGCGCGTGCCGCGCACGAGCAGCGTCAGCGGCTCGGTTTCGCCCGGCACCTCGATCGCGAACTGCTGCTGCCAGTGGCCGCGATCGCCGCTGCCGCCGTCGGATGCCGCCTCGCGATCGGCGAAGGCCTTGCGCACCATCGCACCGAAGCCCGCAGCCACGCCGATCCGGTCGAGCGTCGTGCCGATCAGCGCGTTGAACGGCTGCCGGAAGATCCGCTCGGCGCCCCGGTTGGCCGTGGTCAGCCGGAACTGGCGGTCGAGCACGAACACGCCGGCCGTGAGGTTCGCGAGGATGCTCTCGAGATAGGTCTTCGAATGCTCGAGCGCGACGCGGTTCTTCTCGACCGCGAGCCTCGCCTCGGACAACTGGCGCGTCATCGCGTTGAACGACTGCGTAAGGAAGCCGAGCTCGTCGCGCGTCTTGATCTCGCGCTTCGGCGTGTAGTCGCCTTCCGTGACTTCCTTCGTGCCCTGCGCGAGCAGGAACAGCGGCCGCGCGAGCTGCTGGCCGAGCGCGAGCGCGAGCATCATCGCGATGAAGGTCGCGAGGAACAGCGCGAGCGTCAGCGTGCCGATGTACATCTTGCGCAGCCCCGTGCGGCCGAGCGACTTTTCCTGGTACTCGCGATACGCGCGCTGCACGGCGTCCGCGTTGTGCGCGAGCGTGGGCGGCACCGGCTGCGTGAGCTGCAGGAACCGCTCGGCAGGCTGCAGCAGCGACGTCGTCGCATCGGGAATCGGCCGGACGACGCGCAACCGCAGCGCGCCCTTCGCGCCGTGCGCACGCGGGTCGCCGTCGACTTCGCCCTCGATCGCCGCGTACGCGCCGTGTTCGCGCGCCTGGCTCAGCATCAGCGACGTCGGCAGGTCGTCCGGGATCAGCGCCGCGAAATTGCCCGACGCCTGCGCAACGATGTGCAGGTCGGGCGCCGCGCCCGAGCCGGCGCGGCTCGGCTCGACGATCGTCGCATCCTGCACGCCGAACTGGTCGCGCAGCCGCAGCAGCGTGAGCGTCGTGCCGTTCGTGTTCGCGTCGGCGCTCGCGAGCTGGTCGGACATCAGCCGCGCCTTCGTCTGCAGATCGGACAGCGACGCATCGAGCATCCCGCGGCCGAGGTTCAGGCCGGCCGTCAGCGCCGTCTCGACGTTCACGTCGAACCACGACTCGATGCTGCGCGACACGAACTGGTACGACACGATGTAGATGATCCCGCCCGGCACCACGCCGACGAGCGCGAAGAACACCGCGAGCTTCGCGAGCAGCCGCGTGCCGAACTTGCCCTTCCGCAGGCGCACGACGATCATCCCGATCAGCCCGAGCACCACGAGTAGGAACACGAGCGCGACGACGATGTTCATCGCGTACAGCCACGAATAGTAGCGGTCGAAGAATTCGGTGTTCGCGCTCGCGGCCGCGAGCAGCACGAGCAGCAGCAACGCGGTGAGCGCGACGGTCGAGACGATCACGCGAACGAGGAGGCTCTTCCCGCTGGCCGCGCGGCGCACTTTATTTAGCACGTTCGGTCACCGTGAAGTTGAAGCGCTTCCAGTCCGATCCGAGCGTCCAGTCGCGGTTGTTCACGGCATCGACCTGGAACGGCTTGGGCATCAGCGCCGTATCGAGCTGCATCCGCACCGACGCCGTGTAGGTTTCGCCCGAGCGCACCTGGTTGCGGTCGATCACGTGCCACGACGTGATGTGCCTGACGACCGCGAGCGCGTCCTTCAGCGACGGGAAACCGAGCTGCAGGCCGCCGGTCGACACGCGGTACTCGCGCGTGAGCGGCTGGAACGACAGGCGGATCGTCTGCGACACCGACACCGGCTGCTCGTCGAACCAGTACCAGCGTGCGCGGCTCAGCTCGAAGTCGGTCGTGAAATACAGCGGAATGCCCTTGTTGACGGCATCCTCGAGGCTCGGATTCAGGTCGAAATCGAAGCGGGCGTCGAGGCTCCAGCCGCTGCCGTCGGCCTGGAGCGACGCACGCTGCACGGCGATCGACTCGGCATGCGCCGGCCGGACGACGGCCAGGCACAGCGCCAGCGCGACCATCAGGACGGCCGCGAGCCGAAGTGGAAAAAGGTGTTTGATCGTCACCGTTTCTGAAACCGCGCGTAGAAAAATCCGTCGTGATCGGTGTTCTGGTCGAGTGCGCCGGCGGCGGCCCCTCCCTGCATGCCGCCCGGCAGCAGTTGGCCGGGGGCGTCCAATCGTACCGCATCTTCACAGGCCGCTTCAAACCAGCGGGCCTGCCATTCGCCTTCTTCGGGGAAGATCGAACAGGTCACGTAAAGCAATTCGCCGCCCGGCTTCACGAGCGGCCACAGCGCTGCCAGGATGCGGCGCTGTTCCGCGACGAGCGCCGGGATGTCGGCCTCGCGGCGCAGCCAGCGAATGTCGGGGTGCCGCCGCACGATGCCGGACGCCGAGCACGGCACATCGGCGAGGATGCGGTCGAACGGGCGCCCGTCGTACCACGTGTCGGGCGCGCCCGCATCGCCGACGCGCACCTCCGCTTCGAGCGACAGGCGCACGAGGTTCTCGCCGATGCGCGCCGCGCGCGCCTTGTCGCTTTCGAGCGCGACGACTTCCGCACGCGCCAGTTCGAGCACGTGGCCGGTCTTGCCGCCGGGCGCCGCGCAGGCGTCGAGCACGCGCATGCCGTCGCGTGCGCCGAGCCATTCGGCCGCGAGCTGGGCGCCGGCGTCCTGCACCGACACCACGCCGTCGGCAAACCCCGGAATGCGCTCGACCGGCAGCGCCGACGCGAGCCGCACCGCATGCCGGCCGATCGCGGTCGCTTCGATTCCGCTCGCACGCAACGTATCGAGATAAGTGTCGACGCTCGCGCGGCGTGCATTCACGCGCAGCGTCAGCGGCCCCTGGCGCTCGCCGGCCGCGAGGATCGCCTGCCATGCGTCGGGCCACGCGCGCTTCACCGCGTCGACCCACCATGCGCGGTAATTCCAGCGCGCGACGACGTCGTCCCGCATCGCCGCGACGAGCGCGTCGCGCTCGCGCAGGAAACGGCGCAGCACCGCGTTGACCAACCCCTTCGCGAACACATATTCGCGGCGCGCGCCGATCACGGTGACGGCCTGGTCGACCACCGTAAACGCCGGATATGCGGCCTCGTTCGCCGGGTCGAGCAGCAGCGCGAACGCGCCGGCGAGCACCGCGTGCACGTGTGCGGGCGGCGCCTTGCTGACGAGCCGGCCGATCAGCCAGTCCGCGCTGCCGAGACGACGCATCGTCCGGTACGCGACGTCCTGCGTCGCCCCGCGCGCGAGCGCCTGCGCGCCGGACGGCATCTGCGCGAATACCGCCGAGAGGGCCGCCGGCAACGCGGTGCCCCGCCGCACCGCGTCGACCGCCTGCGCGGCCGCGGCGAGCGCGAAGCCGAGCGAATCGGGCGCAAGATGCAGCGCGGACAGGCGCGCCGAGCGGCCGGAAGGAGACGGGGCGGAAGAACGGGTTCGTGTCATCGGAGCAAAATCGGCAAACAGGCGCGGCAAACAGGCGGCATGCCAACTTGGCAGGCAGCGGGATCGCGGCGCCCGCGTGGCCCTGCGATCCCAAACCGAGCATTGTAGCGTGCGGCCATGCAGCTCCTTTGGCCCCGTTACCGCACGCACAAATGAAACACCCCGCAGCGCGAAGCGTGCGGGGTGGCGTGGCGGCCCCGCGCGGCAATCGCCGCGCGGGCGCCCGTGCTTAATCGAAGCGGCCGGTACGCGCCATCTCCATCAGGCGCGCGATGCGCTCCTCGGTGGCCGGGTGCGTCGAGAACAGATTCTGCAGGCCGCCGCCGTGCAGCGGGTTCATGATCATCATCTGCGCGGTGGCCGGGTGCGCCTCGGCCGCCTGGAACGGAATGCCCGCCGCATAGCGATGGATCTTGTCGAGCGCGGTGGCGAGCGACTGCGGATCGCCGGAGATCTGCGCGCCGCCGCGGTCCGCCTCGAACTCGCGCGCCCGCGAAATCGCCATCTGGATCAACGCACCGGCGATCGGCGCGAGCAGCGCAACCGCGATACCCGCGATCGGATTCGTCGGCCGGCCGTTTTCGTCGCGCCCGCCAAAGAACATCGCGAAGTTCGCGAGCGCCGAGATCGCACCCGCCATCGTCGCGGTGATCGTCGAGATCAGGATGTCGCGGTGCTTCACGTGCGCGAGCTCATGCGCCATCACGCCGCGCATCTCGCGCTCCGACAGCACGCGCAGGATGCCCGTCGTCGCGGCCACCGCCGCGTGCTCGGGGTTGCGGCCCGTTGCGAACGCGTTCGGCGCATCTTCGTTGATCAGGTAGACGCGCGGCATCGGCAGGTTCGCGCGCGTGGCCAGCTCGCGCACCATCCGGTAGAACTGCGGCGCGGTGTTCTCGTCGACTTCCTGCGCGTTGTACATGCGCAGCACCATCTTGTCGGAGAACCAGTACGAGAAGAAATTCATGCCGAGCGCGAACAGCAGCGCGATCGTCATGCCGCGCGAGCCGCCGATCATCCCGCCGATCACGATGAACAGGGCCGTGATCGCGGCCATCAGCATCGCCGTTTTGACCCAATTGAACATACCCACTCCTTATCCGTCAGGGGACCCGCCGGCCATCGAGAGGCGCGGCGGAAAAATTGTAAGCGATTTGTTAGATAAGGTCTTGCCGGAAAAATTCAATCTCAGCGTTGCGAAGTTGCAAGACGCAGGCCGAGGCCCACAAAAGCGCTGCCGACCGTCCGGTCGAGCCACTTCCTGACGCCAGGCCGGCCGGAAAAGCGCTGCGTGACGCTGCCCGCGACCCAGGCGACCAGGCTGGTCCACGCCGTGCTCATCGCGACGAACACCGCACCGAGGGTCAGGAACGCCCATGCCTTGTGCGGGCTGTCGGCCGATACGAACTGCGGGAAGAACGACACGAAGAACAGCACGACCTTCGGGTTCAGCACGTTGGTCCAGAAGCCCTGCATGAACAACTGGCGCAGCGGCTTCGCGGCCTGGGCGGCCGCCGTGCCCGACGGCGCGGCCGCCTGCTTCGCGACGATCATCCGCACCCCGAGGTAGATCAGGTAGGCCGCGCCGACCAGCTTGATCACCGTGAACGCGGCAGCCGACGCCGCGAGCAGCGCCGTGAGGCCGAACGCACAGGCGAGCGCGTGAACGCAGCAGCCGGCCGAAATGCCGAGCGCCGACATCAGCCCCGCGCCGCGGCCCTGCGCGACGCTGCGGCCGACGATATAGGCGGTGTCGGGGCCGGGCGTGACATTCAGCAGGAAAACCGCCAGCACGAAGAAACCGAAATGGGTGATGCCGAACATGAAAACCTCGAAACCGGAGAGCGCACGGAAATTCTACGCGCGCCGGCCGCGCCGCGCGACTCGGCCGTCCGGCCGATGGCACGGGGCCGGCAGGCCCCGCGAACGACGGTCAGGCCGCGTCGGGCGACTCGGGCAGCGCGAAGCGCTGGCCCGCGGCGAGCGGCGAACCGGCCAGGAATTCGCGCGCGGGCAACCGCTTGCCGCCCGGCTTCTGCAGTTGCGTGACGCGCAGCGCACCGCTGCCGCACGCGACGATCACGCCTTCCGGCCCGGCTTCGACGATCGTGCCCGGCCCCGCGTCGCCGCGCGCCGCCACGGCCTCGGCGGCCCACAGCTTGATCGCCGCGCCGTCGAGCGTCGCAACGCCGCCCGGGAACGGATCGAACGCACGCACCTGGCGCGCGAGCGCATCGGCGGGCTTGCGCCAGTCGAGCGCCGCTTCGTGCTTGCCGATCTTTTCCGCGTAGGTCACGCCGTCGGCCGGCTGCGGCGTCGCCGGCAGCACGCCGTCGCGCTCGAGTTGCACGAGCGCGTCGACGATCAGCCGCGCACCTTCGGCCGCGAGCCGGTCGTGCAGGGTCGCGGTCGTCTCGTCGGCGGCGATCGCGACGCGCGCCTCCTCGATCATCGCGCCGGTGTCGAGGCCGACGTCCATCTGCATCAGCGTGACGCCCGTCTCGGCGTCGCCGGCCTCGATCGCGCGATGGATCGGCGCGGCGCCGCGCCAGCGCGGCAGCAGCGAAGCATGGATGTTGATGCAGCCGGCACGCGGAATGTCGAGCACCTCCTGCGGCAGCAGCAGGCCGTACGCGGCCACCACCATCACGTCGTGCGGCGTCGCACGCAGCAGCTCGATCGCATCGGCCGCCTCCGCCGGGTACTTGCCCGCGCGGCGCAGCGAGGTCGGCTGCGCGACGGGCATCCCGTGTTCGACGGCATAGCGCTTCACGGCGCTCGCCTGCAGTTTCATCCCGCGGCCGGCCGGGCGATCGGGCTGGGTGAGCACGAGCGGCACCGGAAAACCGGCCTCGTGGATCGCGGCAAGGGCAGCCGCGGCAAATTCCGGCGTGCCGGCAAAAATCACGCGCAACGTATGGGTCATGACAGCGTTCGGGGTCGGGCAGGGTGAACGCGCGTCACATCGCGCGTTCGAGTTTCTTCATCTTCGTCTTGATGCGCGTCTGCTTGAGCGGCGACAGGTATTCGACGAACACGCGCCCCATCAGGTGATCCATCTCGTGCTGGACGCAGACGGCGAGCAGGCCTTCGCAGTCGAGCTCGAAGGTCTCGCCCTGCTCGTTGAGCGCACGCACGCGCACATGGTCGGGACGCTCGACTTCGTCGTAGATGCCGGGCACCGACAGGCAGCCCTCTTCGTAGATCTGCTTCTCGTCGCTCGACCACACGATCTCGGGGTTGATGAACGCGCGCAGTTCGTTTTTCTCCTCGGAGATGTCGATCACGATCACGCGTTCGTGCACGTCGACCTGCGTGGCCGCCAGGCCGATGCCGGGCGCCGCGTACATGGTCTCGGCCATGTCGGCGACGAGCTTGCGGATCCGGTCGTCGACCTTGGCGACGGGCTTGGCGACCTTGTGCAGCCGCTTGTCGGGGTAATGAAGAATGTTGAGCAAAGCCATGGCGTTCGGTATTCGGTGGAGCGGCGTGCCGCATCGGCCATCCGGCCGGCTGGCGCCGCCGCCGGGATGCAATGAAGATGAGGCGGATGCGCGGCGAATCAATGCCGCGGATCGAGCCTCCTGCAATTGGCCGGGCGCCTGCGCGCACGGCCCTGTCGAGTATTTCGGATGATGAAAATTTTATCATGGCGCCACGCGGTCCGCTGGCGGCCGCATTCGAGGGGAGCCTCATGTCGCCGCAAGCGCTGACCGCCTCCGCGCTGCGCGCCTGGCTGCAGCTCGCGCATGCGCCCGGTCTCGCGCCCGCCATGCTGCAGGCGCTGCTCGATGCGTTCGGCTCGCCGGAGGCGCTGCTGCGCGCGTCCGACCCGGCCATCGCCGCCGTCGCCGGCCCGGCTGCCGCGCAGGCCGTGCGCGCGAACCTGCGCGACGATCTCGACGCCCGCACCGACGCCGCGCTCGCGTGGCTCGACGGGCCGGGCAACGCGCTCGTCACGCTCAACGATCCGGCCTACCCGCCGCGGCTGCGCGACCTGCACGATCCGCCGCCGCTGCTATATGTAAAGGGCCGGCTCGACCTGCTGCATGCGCGCGGCCTCGCGGTGGTCGGCAGCCGCCACGCGACGCCCCAGGGGCTCGCCGACGCGACGCGCTTCGCGCGCACGTTATCCGACGCGGGGCTCGCGATCGTCTCGGGCCTCGCGCTCGGGATCGACGGCGCCGCGCATCGCGGCGGGCTCGACGGCCGGTCCGGCACGGTGGCGGTGATCGCGACGGGGGCCGATCTCGTCTATCCGGCGCGGCACCGCCCCCTCGCCCACGAGATCGCCGCACACGGCGCGATCGTGTCGGAATGGCCGCTCGGCACGCCCGCGCGCGCCGCGCATTTCCCGCAACGCAACCGGCTGATCGCCGCGCTCGCGATCGGTGCGCTCGTCGTCGAGGCCGCCCCGCGTTCCGGCTCGCTGATCACCGCGCGCCTCGCGAACGAGCTGGGGCGCGACGTGTTCGCGATGCCGGGCTCGATCCACGCGCCGCTCGCGCAGGGTTGCCATGCGCTGATCCGCGACGGCGCGAAGCTCACGGCGGCACCGCTCGACATCCTCGAGGAATACGGGCTGGGCGAGCCGCCCGCGCGCCCGTCAGGCCAGGCGTCGCATCCGGCACACCAGGAGGCGGAGTCAGGCGCCAGCCACGCAACCGACGCCGCGGGCGTCGCGCAAGCCGCTCCCGCCGCCGCGGCTACCGCCTCCTCCCGAAGCGGAACGCCGCCACCGCCGCCGGGCAGCCCGTCCGAGCAGTCCGTGCTTGCCGCACTGGGATACGGCCCCGTCACATATGAATGGCTTGCCGAGCACGCGGGCCTGCCCGACGACGTGCTGCACCGCGCGCTGCTCGCGCTGGAGCTGGCCGGCCGCGTCGCGAGCCTCCCCGGCGGACGCTTCGCGCGGCTTGACGCAGCGCCCACCCCGCCCGCACACGGCGTGCTACATTCCCCCGCATAGAGCGGCCACGCCGCCGACGATACCCAAGGAAATCCATGCCCGCGCTGAATCTCGACACCGATGCGGATCGGATCGCCGAGCGCCTCGCCGACCCCGGCGCGTTGCTCGTCGCCTGCCTGTGCGCCGAGTGGTGCGGCACGTGCCGCGACTACCGGGCAGCCTTCGACCGGCTCGCCGACGCGCACCCGGACGCCTGCTTCGCCTGGATCGACATCGAAACGCATGCCGACCGGCTCGACGATCTCGACGTCGAGAACTTCCCGACGATCCTGATCGAAGACACCCACACCGCACGCTTCTTCGGCACGGTGCTGCCGCACGCGGCGATCGTCGAGCGGATGCTGTCCGACCTGAGCGCGGTGCCCGGTGCGCCGCACGCACCGAAATTGCGCAACATCCTGGCCGTCGAAGCCTGAATTCACGGGCCGGCCCGGCGGTTTGTCGCGCGTTTGCGCGCTCCACCGAGGCAGGCGCTTGCCGCCGGTGCGCCCCCCCTCTATGATGACCCGCTTTTTACACGCTGAGCCGCCATCGCTGCGGCGTGTGCTATAAAGCGGTCGTAAAAGGGACCCACAACCGGCGAACCCGGTCTACCAACACACACCTGTCATGTCCAAAGCACTGATCATTGCGGAAAAGCCTTCTGTCGCGAACGACATCGCACGCGCTCTGGGCGGCTTTACCAAGCATGACGAGTATTACGAGAGCGACGATTTCGTCCTTTCGTCCGCTGTCGGCCACCTGCTGGAAATCGCCGCCCCGGAAGAGTACGAGGTCAAGCGCGGGAAATGGAGCTTCGCGCATCTGCCCGTCATCCCCCCGCATTTCGACCTGAACCCGATCGCAAAAAGCGAGTCGCGCCTCAAGGTGCTCACCAAGCTGATGAAGCGCAAGGACGTCGACCGCCTGATCAACGCATGCGACGCGGGGCGCGAGGGCGAGCTGATTTTCCGCCTGATCGCGCAGCACGCGAAGGCGAAGCAGCCGGTCCAGCGCCTGTGGCTGCAGTCGATGACCCCGCAGGCGATCCGCGACGGCTTCGCGAACCTGCGCAGCGACACGGACATGCAGCCGCTCGCCGACGCCGCACGCTGCCGCTCGGAAGCCGACTGGCTGGTCGGGATCAACGGCACCCGTGCAATGACCGCGTTCAACAGCAAGGGCGGTGGCTTCTTCCTGACGACGGTTGGCCGCGTTCAGACGCCAACCTTGTCGATCGTCGTCGAACGTGAAGAGAAAATCCGCCGTTTCATCCCGCGCGACTACTGGGAAGTGAAGGCCGAATTCGCCTGCGCGGGCGGCTTCTACGAAGGCAAATGGTTCGACCCGAAATTCAAGCGGGACGAATTCGATCCGGAAAAGCGCGACTCGCGGCTGTGGGCCCTGCCGGCCGCCGAAACGATCGTCGCCGCCTGCCGCGACCAGGTCGGCACGGTCAGCGAGGAATCGAAGCCGTCGACCCAGCTGTCGCCGCTGCTGTTCGACCTGACGAGCCTGCAGCGCGAGGCGAACAGCCGATTCGGCTTCTCGGCGAAGAACACGCTCGGCCTCGCACAGGCGCTGTATGAAAAGCACAAGGTGCTGACCTACCCGCGTACCGATGCGCGCGCGCTGCCGGAAGACTATCTGTCGACGGTCCAGTCCACGCTCGAGATGCTCAAGGAGAGCCACAACTACCTGCCGCATGCGAAGCAGGTGCTCGACAAGGGCTGGGTGAAGCCGAACAAGCGGATCTTCGACAACTCGAAGATCAGCGACCACTTCGCGATCATCCCGACGCTGCAGGCGCCGAAGTCGCTGTCCGAGCCGGAGCAGAAGCTGTACGACATGGTCGTGAAGCGCTTCCTCGCCGTGTTCTTCCCGGCCGCCGAATTCCGCGTCACGACGCGGATCACCGAAGTCGCCGGCCATCACTTCAAGACCGAAGGCAAGGTGCTCGTCGAGCCGGGCTGGCTGCAGGTGTACGGCCGCGACGCCGAAGGCGCGGATGCGAACCTCGTGCCGGTGCAGAAGGGCGAGAAGGTGAAGACGGACGAAATCGCCGCCGTCGCGCTCGTGACGAAGCCGCCCGCACGCTACTCGGAAGCGACGCTGCTGTCCGCGATGGAAGGCGCGGGCAAGCTCGTCGAGGACGACGAGCTGCGCGAGGCGATGGCCGCGAAGGGGCTCGGCACGCCGGCCACGCGCGCGGCGATCATCGAAGGCCTGCTCGGCGAGAAATACCTGCTGCGCGAAGGGCGCGAGCTGATCCCGACCGCGAAGGCATTCCAGCTGATGACGCTGCTGCGCGGGCTCGGCGTGAAGGAGCTGACCGCTCCCGAACTCACCGGCGAATGGGAATACAAGCTGTCGCAGATGGAGCGCGGCAATCTCGGGCGCGAAGCGTTCATGCAGGAGATCGCCCGCATGACGCAGCAGATCGTCAAGCGCGCGAAGGAATACGATTCCGACACGATCCCCGGCGACTACGCGACGCTCGAGACCCCGTGCCCGAACTGCGGCGGCCAGGTGAAGGAAAACTACCGCCGCTTCGCGTGCACGAAGTGCGAGTTCTCGATCTCGAAGATCCCGGGCAGCCGGCAGTTCGAGATTCCGGAAGTCGAGGAGCTGCTGCAGAAGAAGGAAATCGGCCCGCTGTCCGGCTTCCGCAGCAAGATGGGCCGCCCGTTCTCGGCGATCCTGAAGCTGTCGTTCGACGACGAGACGAAGAACTACAAGCTCGAATTCGATTTCGGCCAGGACACGGGCGGCGAGGAAGGCGAAGCGCCCGACTTCTCCGCGCAGGAGCCGGTCGGCGCGTGCCCGAAGTGCAAGGGCCGCGTGTTCGAGCACGGGATGAGCTATGTGTGCGAGCACTCGGTCGCCAATCCGAAGACCTGCGACTTCCGCTCGGGCAAGGTGATCCTGCAGCAGGAAATCACGCGCGAGCAGATGGGCAAGCTGCTTGCCGACGGCCGCACGGATCTGCTGCCGAACTTCAAGTCGTCGCGCACGGGCCGCAACTTCAAGGCATTCCTCGTGAAGCAGCCGGACGGCAAGATCGGCTTCGAGTTCGAGAAGAAGGAGCCGAAGGCCGCCGCCGCGAAGAAGACGGCCAAATCGGCGACGAAGGATGCCGAAACCGTGACGGAAGGCGCGGAAGAGAAACCGGCACCGGCCCGCAAGACCGCCGCCCGCAAGACCACGGCGCGCAAGACGGGCTCGTAACACCCCGGCCGACGGCGCCCCCGGGCACGTCGGACTCCGTCAGTCAGTCATAAAAAAACGCGGATCGATCGCTCGATCCGCGTTTTTCTTTGTGCCGGCGGCAAGCGCCGCCCGGCCATCGCGCCGTTACAGCGGCGACGGCGCCGCGACGCGCGCGCGCGGCGAACGCGGCAGGCGCGGCGACAGGTTCGGGTCGGCCGCTTCGGGCTGCTCCGCACGCGTCTCGACGCCGATCGGCGCGAGCGCCGTGCTCTGCGCGGCCCACTGCTCGCCCATCGTCGCGTCGGTCGAGTGGCTGAAATGCTCGACGAGGTGGTCGATGAACGTGCGCACCTTCGCGGGCAGATGGCGCCGGCTCGGGTAGGCGATGTTGATCTCGACCTGCGGCAGCCGGAAATCCGGCAGCAGCCGCACCAGCGCGCCACGTGCGATGTCGCCGCCGATCAGGTAGCTCGGCAGGATCGCGACGCCCATCCCGAGCAGCGCGAACTGGCGCAGCATCGCCGTGTTGTTCGCGACGATCACGTTGGTCGGGCGCACCCGCACTTCGCCGTCCGGCCCCGTGAACACGCGCTCGTCGCCCCAGTATTCGGTCGGCAGGCTCAGGCTCGGGTGCTCGGCGAGGTGCTCCGGATGGGTCGGCACGCCGTGCTTCTCCAGATAGCTCGGCGTCGCGCACACGGTCATGCAGCCCGTGGTGAGCCGCCGCGTGACGATGCTCGCGCTGCGCATCTGGCGCGTGACGACGATGCCCACGTCGAAGCCTTCCTCGACGAGATCGACCTGACGGTCGACCAGCGTGAGATCCGGCACCACTTTCGGGAAATTCTCCGTGTACGACTGCAGCACGGGCGCGAGGTTGTGCAGGCCGAACACGACCGGCGCGACGATGCGCAACGTGCCGACCGGCTCGTGATTGCGCGCGACAACCATCTGCTCGACGTCCTCGAGCTCATCGAGGATCTGGCGAGCCCGCTCCAGGTACACCTGGCCCGACTCCGTCAGGGAAAGGCTGCGTGTGGTGCGGTTAAGCAGGCGCGTGCCGAGCCTGCCCTCCAGATCGGCGACGTGACGCGTCGCGACCGCGTTGGAGATATCCATTGCGCTCGCGGCCCGCGCGAAACTGCCGAGATCTGCAACCTTGACGAACACGCGCATCGACTGCAAATGATCCATAAACGACTCCTGCCGCTGTTACAACTTCAAAAAGATGAAGCAAATGCGTAATTCTCCTACGACAGCGGAAATGATGCAGAGTTGCTCAACAAGGCCCCGGTTGACGATAAAAATAGTCAAAAATCCTCGCCCTCTGCGGATAGTTGATCCAATTATTCTGATTGAAGCAACAATTGGGTGAACCTCGTCGAGTAAGCGGGCGAATCAGGAAAGACATATTTGATGCGACACAACAGCGCACCCAGCCGCCCGCGGCCGAGGGCTTCCGGATCAGGCTGCCGCCAATTGCGGCGGAGCGTAACAACCTGTTAAAAAGACACCATGGAGGCGGCCGACGATGCATCATGTCGGCCCCGGCCGGGCGGTACTGAGTGCGCGACGTGCGCCGCCGCCACTGCCGCTTTCAACGCGCGACACCCGCACACCATGAAAATTGCCATTCTCGACGACTACCAGGACGCCGTCCGCAAGCTGAACTGCTTCGAGATGCTTGCCGACCACGACGTGAAGGTCTTCAACAACACGGTGCGCGGATTGGGACAGCTCGCCAGCCGTCTGGCGGAAGTCGAGGCGCTCGTGCTGATCCGGGAGCGCACCCCGATCACGTCGCAACTGCTCACCAAGCTGCCGAACCTGCGCATGATCAGCCAGACCGGCCGCATTTCGAGTCACATCGATCTCGACGCCTGTACCGACCGGGGCGTCGCGGTGCTCGAGGGCACGGGTTCGCCGATCGCCCCCGCCGAACTGACCTGGGCGCTCGTGATGGCCGCGCAGCGCCGCATTCCGCAGTACGTTGCGAACCTGAAGCAGGGCGCGTGGCAACAGTCGGGCCTGAAAACGTCGGCCATGCCGCCGAACTTCGGCCTCGGCCAGGTGCTGCGCGGCCAGACGCTCGGCATCTGGGGCTACGGCAAGATCGGCCGGCTCGTCGCCGGCTACGGCAAGGCGTTCGGGATGAACGTGCTGATCTGGGGCCGCGAGCATTCGCTCGAGGCCGCGCGCGCCGACGGCTACACCGCCGCCGAGAGCCGCGAAGCGCTGTTCGAGCAGAGCGACGTGCTGTCGCTGCACCTGCGCATGCACGACGACACGCGCGGGATCGTGAAGCAGGAAGACCTGATGCGGATGAAGCCGACGTCGCTGCTCGTCAACACGAGCCGCGCCGAACTGCTCGAGGAAAATGCGCTCGTCAACGCGCTGTCGCACAACCGCCCGGGGATGGTCGCGATCGACGTGTTCGAGAGCGAGCCGATCCTGCAGGGCTACAGCCTGCTGCGGATGGAGAACGTGATCTGCACGCCGCACATCGGCTACGTCGAGCGCGAAAGCTACGAGCTCTACTTCAGCGCGGCATTCCGGAACATCCTGGCGTTCGACCAGGGCGACATGTCTAGCGTCGCCAACCCGGAAGCGCTGACGCCGATCCGCAAGCGCTGATCGCCCGGGCCGCGCACCCTGCGCGGCTCCGTTTCGCCCGCCTCGCCGTCAGGCCGCCGCGCGGCCGCCCGTCATCGCGCCGACGCGCGTGAGGAAATGCTCGCCGTCGCGCCGACCGAGATCGTACGCATGCCGCATCTGCGCCGGGCTCGTGTAATCCCAACTCGAAATCGGCACCTTGCTCGACGGCTGGACGTACAGCCGCCGCTGGTCGCCATGCGCGACCGTAAACATCTGCGGGCGCGGGTACAGCCGCGTGACCAGCACCAGCACGTCGCCCGGCGACGGGTCGAGCGCGCCGACCGGCACGTTGTCGACCATCCCGCCGTCGAGCACGGGCCGGCCGCCGCGGCGCAGCACCGGCGTGAACGGCGGCGTGCAGGACGACTGCAGGATCAGGTCGGCCAGTTCGTCGACTTGCGTGCAGGCCTGCGCGCGCACGAACTCGGGCCGGAAGCCAAGCGTGCGCCCGAGCGTCGGGTGCAGCGTCTTGCGCACGTACTTTTCGATGTTGTAGGCGACCAGGCCGGCGGCGACCGCGCTGCGCGCGCCGAGCCAGCGCGGCACGTGCGACACGCCGATGCGGATCTCCGGCGCCGCCGCGAGCTTCGCGAACGGCTCGCCGTAGATGTCGAGCAGGGCCTGACGGTAAATCCGGTAATGCGGGAACACGGGTTCCCGACCGAACAGGTTGCCCCAGTACGCGTTCTTCCGGTTGTGGCGCAGCGCCTCCTCGTAATAGCGCATCACCCATGCGGCGTCCCGCGTATACAACATGCAGGCGGTCGCCGCGCCGGCCGAGATGCCGGTGATCACGCGCGGGCGCAAGCCGAGCGCCGGCTGCGCGACGTCCCAGAAGCCGGCCTGCCACCAGCAGCGATTGCCGCCACCCGCAAAGACGATCTGGTCGAACATCGCGCCGCTCAGCCGACGAGCGCGTAGGTCGACGTCGCGTGGACGGCCATCTTGCCGTCCTCGTCGAACAGTTCGACTTCGCCGAACACGAGGTTGCGGCCCATCCGCAGCACGCGCGCGGTGACGAGCACGTCGCCCTTGCGCACCGGACGCATGAAGTTGGTGTTCAGCGACACGGTCGTCATCGGCCGGAACTCGCCGAGCGCGGCGGAGATCGCGACCACCATCGCGGTGTCGGCGGCCGCCGTGAACACCTGGCCGCAGATCACGCCGCCCGAATGGCGGAATTCGCCGGAAAACGGCAGGCGCAGCGTGACGCTGTCGTCGCCGATCGACACGGGGACCAGACCGAGCGAGCGGACCCACGGGGCCAGCAGGCGATCCAGCAATTCGCGGACTGCGTTTTCGTCCATCTTGGAAAGTCCAGAAAGCATTGCGCGACCGCCGCGCAATACGTGTGGCGTCATCATACCGGGAGCCCGCAAACTGCGACCGGTCGTTACCGCGGCGACAGCTGCCGTTGTCGTGACGAAATATTTGAGGAAATTTGCAGAAAAGGCTTGCCAAGCCCGAAATGCTCATGCATAATCTTTCTTCTGTTGGGGGCGTTAGCTCAGTTGGTAGAGCAGCGGACTCTTAATCCGTAGGTCGAGTGTTCGAGTCACTCACGCCCCACCAGGAATTCCGAAGCCCGGTTAGCGAAAGCTGACCGGGCTTTTTCCTTTGTCCGGGGCGTTTTCGTTTCCGATCAATGCGTCAGCAAGCTCGACACCGCGCGAGCATCTCGCAACGCTCCCGGCCGAATCGCCCTGTCGCACCCCACCCCGCCCCATCCGGTTCATCCCTTCGCGATTGCAGGCACCGCACCACCCTCGCCGCGCCAATCGCCACCGAGAATGTCCGCCACGCGATTCTCCAAGAACTATCCTTCGATGTTGACGCGCCGTCACACGATGCAGCCTTACGATGGCAGCGCCTCATCGACGCGGGGCGCCTGATCAGGGCGCAAGCCCGACTCGATGCGTGCGCCGACCGATTCAAAAAAATCACGACCGATACCGGGGGTCCAGAGCATGAAGCGTTTCATTCTCGCGCTGATGGCCGTTCTTTCCCTGCAGGCCTGGGCGGAAAAAGATCCTGAAATCGACAGCCCCGGTCAGATTCAGTCGTTCCTGAACAGCCCGGGCGTCACGGATTTCCATTACCCGGACCCCAAGATCTGGAAAAGCTACAGAAAGTACATCCAGATCGGAACCCGGATGCCGGACGGGTCGTGTCAATACCACTACGAATCCACCGGTTCGTCGAATCAGACTCTCATCCAGAAGGAAATCGCCGTCGATCGGGCCGGGTGCCGATCGCTGATGCTGGAGGGCGTTCCTGACGACGCCACCCTGAATCGGTGGAAGCAGATCCAGCAAGTCATCCACCAGGGCTCAAAGCAGCAGGAACTCAATAGCCCGAATGCCGGTAGAACAATTACGATTCAGCGAAACCCCACATCGGGAAATCAGTTGCTGATCAATCAACGTACCCGGCACGGTTCGCATCCGGACGGCGAAACCATTGCGTAGCGTCCGCGGGTTCGCCTCGCAATATCGCGAAGCCGGGCTGCTCGAGCCCTGTTCCAGCTACTCCGCCCAATCCGGCCTGGTCGCCGCTTCAGCGACGCGGCCATCGATAGCGACGAAGTCGAACGAAGCGCCATCGTCGACGGCGCGCAAGCGAATCGCACGCATCGTCTATCCGCCAACCTGCCCGTCCGCGAACGCGACGGCCAACGCATCGGCCGTCGCCCGCACGCTCCCTGCGCAAGACCGCTCGCCGCGCCCTTGTCACGGGACCCTGTCGCACGCCCGTTGCGCATCGTTTCCGCTAGAATCGTCCGACAAATATCACACGACCGGCGCAGACACTGTCGCTTACCCGCCGGCACTGAGAGAACATGGGACGTCAGACATGGAAGCATGTAAACGAGACGCGACCATTCAGAGGGCCTGGTTGCGCCGATATCGGACCGCCCGTCGGGACACGCCACGCGCCCGAACATCCCGGCCTTCGCCGGGCGTCGCACGAACCGGATCCGGTCGCGCCGGGTAAGGACGCGCTCGTCGCACTGGCGCTCGGCGCCGTCCTGCTCGTGCTGGCGGGCGTATTCGCCGCCCTGGCCGGCCAGGCAACCGGCCATCTGGCCCGTACGCCGGGCACGGTCGTGCGCATCGTGCAGGACAGCGACACGATGCGCGCGTACCGGCCGATCGTCGCGTACCTCGCGAACGACGGCCAGCGCCGCGAGATCGCGGGCAATACCGCGTCGACCGTCCCCGCCTACGATATCGGCGAGAACGTCGACATCCTGCTCGACCCCGCCCATCCCGAGCGCCCCGCACTGATCGACGATTTCGTGCAACGCTGGTTTCCGGCCGCGGCAGCGGCGCTGCTCGCCGTCGCGTCGTTCGCGATCGGCGGCCTGCTGATCGCCGGCAAGCGGCACCGGCTGCACGCCGATACCCCGCCGACCCAGGCCGCACCGAGGCCGGCGCGGCGCCGCTGGGATATCGCCATCGTGCTGATTCCGATCGCGATCGGCACGGGCTTCGTCGCCGGCGCCGGCGCGGCCGGCCTGCGACAGTGGCAAATCGTCCACGGCTATGAGCACTCGACCGGCCATGTCGTCGAGATCGCGAATCACGCGCGGTCGTCCCGCGCAAGCCTGTCCCCGCATGCAACGGTCGTGGCGTTCACGACCGACAGCGGACGCCGGATCACCTTCGCCCAAGGCGTGACGGCGTCGCATCAGGGCCTGCACGAAGGCGAAGCGGTGGATGTGCTGTACGACCCGGACACGCCCGAACGCGCCGTCGTCGACCGCTTTTGGGATCACTGGGGCCTCACGGCCATCCTGCTCGCGATCGGTGCGCCGCTCCTCGCGGTCGGGCTGCTCGTCGCCGTGACGCTGTGGCCGGACCATCACCATCGTCCGCACGAAACCGCGCCATGACCACCCGCGCACGCTGCCCGCGCGCGGCACGGCAATCGCAGCGGCTCACGCATCGTTGTTGCCGGACCGCCGCCGGCTTCGTGCGACGCCCATTCCGGCACGTGCCCCCATCGACGCCCGACACCGACCCGGAGCGGCCGTACCGCCGCCCGCGCGCGAAATCGCCGCTTCGCAAACACTGGTCGAAGCCAGGTAGGGCCGCATCACGCCGGCACGTGGCCGCGCACACGTCGGGCCGCCACGCGAACCGGCCGTCGGCCGTTTCGAACGCGCCGCGCCCGAGCGGATCGCGTCAGAACACCGGCACGCCCTGGGCGAGCGTCGAAATAAACTTCGCGGTGCGCGGATCGCGCGGATCGCCGAACAGGTCGCGCGATGCACCGGCCTCGACGACCCGCCCCTGCGCGAGAAACACCGCATCCTGCGCGATCGACGCGGCCAGGCGCAGGTCGTGCGTCGCCATCAGCATCGTCGTGCCCTCGCGCGCGAGCTGACGGAGCACCTCGACCACCTCGACGGACAGTTCCGGATCGAGCGCCGACGTCGGCTCGTCGCACAGCAGCACCTGCGGCGACGGCGCGAGCGCACGCGCGATCGCGACGCGTTGCTGCTGACCGCCCGACAGCGTCGCGGGCCACGCATCGGCCTTGTCGGCGATGCCGACCTTGTCCAGCAGCGCGAGCGCCCGCTCGCGGGCCCGTTCGCGCGGCCAGCGCTGCACGGTGACGAGCCCTTCCATCACGTTCTGCACGACACTCAGATGCGGGAACAGCTGGAAGTTCTGGAACACCATGCCGGTCTGGCGGCGCACCGCGAACACGGCGTCGCGCGCCGGCCGGTGCGCCGGCGAGAAGTCGATGCGGGCGTCGCCGACCGTGAGCGCCCCCGTCTCGGGCACTTCAAGCAGGTTCACGCAACGCAGCAAGGTGCTCTTGCCGCTGCCGGACGGCCCGATCAGCGCAGTCACGCTGCCCGGCTGCAACGCGAGGTCGATCCCGTGCAACACGCGGTGCGGACCGAACGACTTGTCGATACGTTCGAGCCGGATCATCGCAATTCCGCCTGAAACAGCGCGTGACGGCCGAAACGGGTTTCGAGGCGACGCTGCAGCGTGGACAGCACCGAGCTGAGCAGCAGATAGATCAGCGCGGCTTCCGTATAGAGAATCATCGGCTCGTAGGTCACGGCCGCGATCCGCTGCGCGGCCTGGAATATCTCCGGCACGGTCAGCACCGCCGCGAGCGACGTGTCCTTCACGAGCGAGATGAACGAGTTCGACAGCGAGGGCAGCGCGACGCGCGCGGCCTGCGGCAGGATCGCGCGGCGCAGCGCCTGCGCACGCGTCATCGCCATCGAATACGCGGCCTCCCACTGCCCCTTCGGGATCGATTCGATCACGCCGCGGATCACCTCGGCGTTGTAGGCGCCGACGTTCAGCGAGAAGCCGATCACGGCGGCGGTCAGCGGATCGAGCACGATGCCGACGCTCGGCAGCCCGTAGAAGATCACGAACAACTGCACGAGCAGCGGCGAGCCGCGAAACAGCCAGATGTAGAAACGCACGACGGCCTGCGCCCAGCGCGGCCCGAACAGCCGCGCGAGCGCCGCGCCGAATGCGAGCAGCAGGCCGATCGCGAACGACGCGAGCGTGAGCGGCACCGTAAACACGAGCCCCGCGACCAGCAGCGGCCGCAGCGATTCCGCCATCAGATGAAGCCAGGCCGGCATCGTTCAGCCTCGCGTCACGGCTGCGACACGTCGCGGCCGAAGTACTTCTGCGAGATCTTCGCGTAGGTGCCGTCGGCCTTGATGTCCGCGAGCGCCTTGTCGATCGCCGCCACCAGCGCGGGGCTGCCCTTGCGCAGCAGCACGCCCGATGCGTCGCTCGCGCCGCCCGTGTCGGTCGCCGCGATCTTCAGCTTCGCGTCCGGCTTGTGCTTGCGGAAATCGAGGTACGACAGCGAATCGTTGATCGTCGCATCGACGCGGCCGGAGCTCAGCAGGTCGATCGATTCGTTGAAGCCCTGCACGGGCACCACGTCCGCGCCGTGCGCGGCGGCAAGCTTGCCGAAGTTGCTGGTCAGCGTGTTCGCGGATTTCTTGCCCTTGAGATCGTCGAACGAGCGGATCGTCGTGTTGTCCGCACGCACGATCAGCACCGCGCGCGACGTGATGTACGGCGTCGAGAAATCGTACTTCGCCTTGCGCGCGTCGGTGATCGACACTTCGTTGACGACCGCGTCGTAGCGGTTCACGTCGAGGCCCGCGATCAGCCCGTCCCACTTGCCTTCGACGAACTCCGGCTTCACGCCGAGACGCTGCGCGATCGCCGTCGCGATATCGACGTCGAAGCCCGTCAGCTTGCCGGTTTCGTCGTGGTACGTGAACGGCGCATACGTGCCTTCGGTGCCGACCCGGAACACGCCGGACGACTTGATCTGCGACAGGTCGTCGGCAGCCAGCGCGCTGGTGGCCGCGACGGCCTGCAGCAATGCCACGACCAGGATGGAGCGAAGGAATTTCATGGTACGGACCCCGAATGATTGGAGGGAATGATCCCGCGGCATGCGAGTGCCGTTCGAGAGGTCCGCGAATTCTACCGATGCGCCGTAGTCCGGCAAAAACGCAAATCGGCTAACGATATGAGCCGATCGAATAACGCGCGCACCGGCCGCCGGCCGGCGCACGCGGCTTACACGCCGCTTACCAGGGCAGCGAATACGTCTTCGTATTCGTGAAGCTCTTCATCGCTTCCTGCACGCCTTCCTTGTAGCCGAGCCCCGAATCCTTCACGCCGCCGAACGGCGTCAGTTCGAGCCGGTAACCCGGCACCTCGCGCA
>NZ_JPGM01000062.1:0-59528 GCF_000731655.1 Burkholderia sp. MSh2
GTTCACGACGGTGCAGGACGTCGCGCAGACGGTGCTGTTCCTGTCGGCATTCCCGAGCGCCGCGCTCACGGGCCAGTCGTTCGTCGTCAGCCACGGCTGGTTCATGCAGTGAGCGATGCGGAGGCGGGCGGCCTGGACGCCCGCCGGCAAATCGCCATGAAAAACGCGCTCCGTGGAGCGCGTTTTTCATTTCGGCAGGGCGGGGCCGATGACGGCCGCCGCCCGCTGGCGCTGTCTTACTTCAGGACGGCCGCGACTGCATTGGCGACTGCGTCGAGGTTGCGCGTGTTCAGCGCTGCGACGCAGATCCGGCCCGTGCCGACCGCATAGATGCCGAATTCGTCGCGCAGGCGATCGACTTGCGCCGAGGTCAGGCCCGAATACGAGAACATCCCGCGCTGCGCGTTGATGAAGCTGAAATCGCGATCGACGCCGCTTGCCTTCAGGCGCTCGACGAGGCCGTTGCGCATGGCGCGGATGCGGTCACGCATTTCACCGAGTTCCTGCACCCACGAAGCGTGGAGTTCCGGCGATGCGAGCACGGCCGCGACCACGGCGCCGCCATGCGTCGGCGGGTTCGAGTAGTTCGTGCGGATCACGCGCTTCAGTTGCGACAGCACGCGCGTGGCCTCGTCCTTGCTCGACGTGATGATCGACAGCGCACCGACGCGCTCGCCATACAGCGAGAACGACTTCGAGAACGACGACGACACGAATGCGTTCAGGTCGGCCGCGGCGAACAGGCGTACGGCGGCGGCATCGGCCTCGATGTCCTCGCCGAAGCCCTGGTAGGCGATGTCGAGGAACGGCACGAGGTTGCGGGCCTTCACGACTTCCACGACCTGTTGCCATTGCGCTTCGGTCAGGTCCACGCCGGTCGGGTTGTGGCAGCAGGCGTGCAGCACGACGATCGTGCCCGCCTCGTAGCCGTTCAGCGCCGACAGCATGCCGTCGAAGTTCACGCCGTTGGTGGCAGCGTCGTAGTACGGGTACGAGACGACCTCGAAGCCGGCCGCCTCGAACAGCGCGCGGTGGTTTTCCCAGCTCGGATCGCTGATCGCGACCTTCACGTTCGGGTTCACGGTGCGCAGGAAATCGGCGCCGATCTTCAGTGCGCCCGTGCCGCCCAGTGCCTGGGCCGTGACCACGCGGCCCGCAGCGATCAGCGGCGAGTCGTTGCCGAGCAGCAGCTTTTGCACGGATGCATCGTAGGCGGCGATCCCGTCGATCGGCAGGTAGCCGCGCGGCAGGCCGGCCTCGACGCGCGCCTTCTCCGCATCGCGAACCGCGCGCAGCAGCGGGATCTTGCCTTCTTCGTTCGTGTACACGCCGACGCCGAGGTTGACCTTGGTCGGACGCGCATCGGCGTTGAAGGCTTCGTTCAGGCCCAGGATCGGGTCGCGGGGGGCAAGCTGGACATCGGAGAAGAGCGACATGATGATTCGGCAGTAGTGAAAAGAGGGTCAGGCTTTCAGCCGGCGGGACGGAGGCAGCGGACCGCGCGCCGATGGCGCGACGCCGGAAAGCGCAGCAGCCTGACATTGTAGCGAATTCACGCTGGCGGGGGCGGGCGAATCGGCGGCGAATCGCGATTCCGGACGGCCGCCGCGCGTCAGGAGCCGACAGCAGTTCACGGGGCCGCGAAGCGCTAGAATGCTTTCTTTGCCCTTGCTCCGGCCGCATTCCATGTCCGAACATCATGCCGAAACCGGCGACGCGCTCGACGAATCCAAATTCGTCACCTTCGAAGGGTCGCCGTTCCAGCTGTACCAGCCGTATCCGCCCGCCGGTGACCAGCCGACCGCCATCGAGACGCTCGTCGAAGGGGTCGAGGACGGCCTCTCGTTCCAGACGCTGCTCGGCGTGACGGGCTCGGGCAAGACCTTCACGATGGCGAACACGATCGCGCGGCTCGGCCGCCCGGCAATCGTGTTCGCGCCGAACAAGACGCTCGCCGCGCAGCTCTATGCCGAGTTTCGCGAGTTCTTCCCGCGCAACGCGGTCGAGTATTTCGTCTCGTACTACGATTATTACCAGCCTGAAGCGTACGTGCCGCAGCGCGACCTGTTCATCGAGAAGGACTCGTCGATCAACGAGCACATCGAACAGATGCGCCTGTCGGCGACCAAGAGCCTGATGGAGCGTCGCGACGTGGTGATCGTCGCGACGGTGTCGGCGATCTACGGTATCGGCAATCCGTCCGAATACCATCAGATGATCCTGACGCTGCGCACCGGCGACAAGCTCGGCCAGCGCGACGTGATCGCGCGGCTGATCGCGATGCAGTACACGCGCAACGAGCAGGATTTCCAGCGGGGCACGTTCCGCGTGCGCGGCGACACGATCGACATCTTTCCGGCCGAGCACGCGGAAATGGCCGTGCGTGTCGAACTGTTCGACGACGAGGTCGAGACATTGCAGTTGTTCGATCCGCTGACGGGGCGCGTGCGGCAGAAGATCCCGCGCTTCACCGTCTATCCGTCGTCGCACTACGTGACGCCGCGCGACACCGTGATGCGCGCGGTCGAGACGATCAAGGACGAATTGCGCGAACGCCTCGAGTTCTTCCACCGCGACGGCAAGCTCGTCGAGGCGCAGCGCCTCGAGCAGCGCACGCGTTTCGATCTCGAGATGCTGCAGGAGCTCGGCTTCTGCAAGGGCATCGAGAACTACTCGCGGCATTTTTCGGGGGCGGAGCCCGGCGACCCGCCGCCGACGCTCGTCGACTACCTGCCGCCCGATGCGCTGATGCTGCTGGACGAATCGCACGTGCTGATCGGCCAGCTGAACGGCATGTACAACGGCGACCGCGCGCGCAAGGAAAACCTCGTCAATTACGGATTCCGCCTGCCGTCGGCGCTCGACAACCGGCCGCTGAAGTTTCCCGAGTTCGAGCGCAAGATGCGCCAGGTCGTGTTCGTGTCGGCCACGCCGGCCGACTACGAGCAGCGCGTGACCGGGCAGATCGCCGAGCAGGTCGTGCGGCCGACCGGGCTCGTCGATCCGGAAATCGAAGTGCGGCCGGCGAGCACGCAGGTCGACGACGTGCTGGCCGAGATCAACGAGCGCGTGAAGGCCGAGGAGCGCGTGCTGATCACCGTGCTGACGAAGCGCATGGCCGAGCAGCTCACCGAATTCCTCGCCGATCACGGCGTCAAGGTGCGTTACCTGCACAGCGACATCGACACGGTCGAGCGCGTCGAGATCATCCGCGACCTGCGGCTCGGCACGTTCGACGTGCTGGTCGGGATCAACCTGCTGCGCGAGGGCCTGGACATTCCCGAGGTGTCGCTGGTCGCGATCCTCGATGCGGACAAGGAAGGCTTCCTGCGCGCCGAGCGCTCGCTGATCCAGACGATCGGCCGGGCTGCGCGCAACGTGAACGGCAAGGCGATCCTCTATGCGGACAACATGACCGAGTCGATGAAGCGCGCGATCGGCGAGACCGAGCGGCGCCGCGCGAAGCAGGTGGCCCACAACGAGCAGATGGGCATCACGCCGCGCGGCGTCGTGAAGCGCATCAAGGACATCATCGACGGGGTCTACAGCGCCGACGAGGCGCGCGCGGAGCTGAAGGAGGCGCAGCAGCGCGCGAAATTCGAGGACATGTCGGAGAAGCAACTCGCCAAGGAAATCAAGCGGCTCGAGAAGCAGATGGCCGACTACGCGAAGAACCTCGAGTTCGAGAAGGCTGCCGCGACGCGCGACCAGCTTGCGCTGCTGCGTGAGCGTGTATTCGGCGCGAACGTCGGCGACCACGTCAACGGCGGCCGGTAAATCCTTTCCGAACGTCACCGAAACCTGTCGGCGTCCCGGCGGTAAGCCTTGTCGTATCAGGGGTTTACGGCCGTTCCGGTTTGTTCCGGAACAGGATCGGTGCTAAACTCCGCAATTATTGAGAATTATTCGCATTAGCGTTCTTCATCGCGTTAGTGTATTCGGCGGATCGGCCCGACGGGCCGTTCGCATGGTTCCAGATCAAATAACAAGGAGTGTCCATGTTGGGTTCTTCGTTCATCCGCACGACGGTTGCGGTAGCGGCGGCGCTGGCCGCGATGTCGGCCACGGCCGCCGAATATCCGATCGGCAAGCAGCAGATCCAGGGTGGCATGGAGATCGGCGCGGTGTACCTGCAGCCGATCACGATGGATCCGGAAGGGATGATGCGCAAGGCGTCGGATTCCGACGTCCACCTCGAGGCCGACATCCACGCGGTCAAGAACAACCCGACGGGTTTCGCGGAAGGCGACTGGATGCCGTACCTGCAGGTCACCTACAAGCTGACGAAGCAGGGTGACGCGAAATGGAAGGCGGAAGGCGACCTGATGGCCATGGTGGCAAGCGACGGTCCGCATTACGGCGACAACGTGAAGCTGAACGGCCCGGGCAAGTACCACCTGACGATGGTCGTCAAGCCGCCGATGCAGACGGGCCATATGGCGTTCGGCCGCCACATCGACAAGGAAACGGGCGTAGGCCCGTGGTTCAAGCCCGTTACCCTCGAGTACGACTTCCCGTTCGCCGGGATCGGCAAGAAGGGCGGTTACTGATCGGTGGCATGACGGACGGCGCGCTTCGGCGCGCCGTCGGCGTAGAGAACCCAGAATGAATATTCCCCAGAAAATCGTTGCCGCAGCCGCTGCGATGTGGCTCGCGGGCGCGGCGTACGCCGCCGATCTGCCGACGTTCAAGCTCGAGATGACGGACGGCAAGCTGAATCCCGCCCGCATCGAAGTGCCGGCCGGCCAGCGCTTCAAGATCGAGATCAAGAATACCGGCAAGGGTGCCGCCGAATTCGAGAGCGTGCAGTTGCGCAAGGAGAAGGTGCTCGCGCCGGGCGCCGATTCGTTCGTGGTCGTCGCGCCGCTGTCGCCGGGCGAATACAAGTTTTTCGACGATTTCCACCAGCAGGCGCAGGGCGTGATCGTCGCGAAGTAGTGCGTTTTATCTGCGCGCGGGCACACCTGTCCCGTGCAACGCGCGTCAGGAGGTATCGATGGGTCAGATCTTGTTCATCGTCTGGCGGGAGAGCGTCGAAGCGCTGCTCGTCGTCGGCATTCTCTATGCATGGCTGAAAAACGGCGACGACGATGCGCGCCGCGGCCTGCCCTTTCTCTGGGCCGGTGTCGGCGCCGGCCTGCTGATGGCCGTCGGCCTCGGCGCCGCGCTGGTCGGCTTCACCGAAGTGTTGTCCGGCGATGCGCAGGACTACTTCCAGACGGCCATGGTGCTGATCGCATGCGTGCTGATCGTGCAGATGGTGCTGTGGATGCGCCGGCATGGCCGCACGCTGAAGCGTGACATGGAGCAATCGCTGCAGCAGAGCACGCGCGATTCGAACTGGTGGGGCGTCGCGGTGCTGGTCGCGCTCGCGATCGCGCGCGAAGGCAGCGAGACGGTGATCTTCCTGTATGGCCTCGGGTTCGGCCAGTCGGGCCATGTCGACGGCCAGCAGATGCTCGCGGTCCTGATCGGTCTCGGCCTCGCGTTCTTCACGTTCTATCTGCTGCAGCTCGGCGGCAAGTTCTTCTCGTGGCGGCATTTCTTCCGCGTCACCGAAGTGATGCTGCTGTTTCTCGGCGCGGGACTGTTCCAGACCGGCGTCGACAAGCTGATCGACAAGGAAATCCTGCCGCTCGGCATTTCGCAGGTGTGGGACACGTCCGCGATCCTCGACGATTCGGGCACGTTCGGCTCGCTCGTCGCCACGCTGACCGGCTATCGCGCGCACCCGGCACTGACCAACCTGGTCGCTTACGCGGTGTACTGGGCCGTCGTCTGGGTGTTGCTGAAGCGCGCGAGCCGTGGTCCGGCCGTTGCCGCAGGTCGCGCGGCATGAGCGTCGCCGCCGCGGCCAAGCCGGGCTGGCTTGCGCAGGCCGGCCAGTGGATGCAGCGCCACGGCGCGCTGATCCGCGGCATCCAGTGGGCCGTCGTCGCCGTCTATGCGTTCCTGATCATCGTGCCGGCGGTGTTGCCGCTGCCGGACGACTCCGCACACCTGTGGAGCAACCTCACGCTGATCGCGCAATTCACGTTCTGGGGCATCTGGTGGCCGTTCGTACTGCTGTCGATGGTGATGCTCGGCCGCGTCTGGTGCGGCGTGCTGTGCCCGGAAGGCGCGCTTACCGAATTCGCGAGCAAGTTCGGCCGCGGCGGTCCGATCCCGCGCTGGATGCGGTGGGGCGGCTGGCCGTTCGTCGCGTTCGGGCTCACGACGATCTACGGGCAAATGGTGAGCGTGTACCAGTATCCGCTCGCGGTGCTGTTCGTGCTCGGCGGGTCGACCGTCGGCGCCATCGTGATCGGCGTGCTGTACGGCCGCGAGAAGCGCGTGTGGTGCAAGTACCTGTGTCCGGTCAACGGCGTATTCGGACTCCTCGCGCGGCTTGCGCCGATGCGCTACAAGGTCGACGAGGATGCGTGGCGCCGCTCGTACAAGAACGGTGAGCACGGCCATCGCGTGATTCCGATCAACTGCGCGCCGCTCGTCCCGTTGCGCAGCATGAAGGGCGCGGCGGCGTGCCATATGTGCGGCCGCTGCAGCGGGCATCGCGATGCGATCTCGCTGTCGTTGCGCTCGCCATCCGACGAGGTCGTGAACCTCGGCGCGCAGCAGACGAACCCGTGGGACACCGCGTTGATCCTGTACGGCCTGCTCGGCGTCGCGATCGGTGCGTTTCACTGGACCGTCAGCCCGTGGTTCGTTCAGATCAAGCAATGGCTCGCAGGCTGGCTGATCGATCGAGACATCACGTGGCCGCTCGAAACCAACGCGCCGTGGTTCCTGCTCACGCACTATCCGGATCGCAACGACGTGTTCTCCTGGCTCGACGGCGGGCTGATCGTCAGCTACATCGTCGGCACGGGGCTCGTGTACGGCACGGCGCTGCTGGTGCTGCTGGCGGGCGCCACGCTGATGCTCGGCCGGTTCGACCGCACGCGGCTGCATCATCTCGCGCAGGCGCTGATCCCGATCGCAGGCGCGGGTGTGTTCCTCGGCCTGTCGGCCACGACGCTGTCGCTGCTGCGTGCCGAGCATGTGCCGCTCGGCTGGGCGGCCGACGTGCGCATCGCGATTCTGGTCGGCGCCAACGCATGGAGTGCGTGGCTCGCGTGGAAAGTGACAGGGCGCTACGCAGCCTTGTCGCGCCGGTTCGTGGCGTTCGCGTGGTTCGCCGTCGGGCTTGCCGTCGTCGACAGCGCCTGGTGGTTGATGTTCTGGGGTTTCTGAAGCCGCCTGCATGCCGCTTCGGCGGTCAGGCATCGATGCCGTAACGAACAAGCGCATGCGGCATGCCTCGTCGTGCGTTGGCCGACCAAACAAAAGAGCGGCACGTCTTTCGACGTGCCGCTCTTTTTCTTCCTTGTGCGAGAACCAAAAAAATGGCTTGGCTTGCTGCAACGGCTGCTTGAGTGTGTTTGCACGAAGGGGTCTAGATCTCGCGTGCAAGCCGTTACGCTGGCTACTGCCCAACACCTCTCAGGGAGGTGGTCCCCACAATACTCTGTCGTTACTTCGTCAGGATCAGTTTGCCGAGCCGGGTGGCGCGCAACTGATACGTTTCTCCGTTATGCGCGATGCTCACATGGCTTTGGCCTTGCAGCAGCGCATCGCTGCTGACGACTCGCGTGCCTGCATCGCGGTTGCCGGCGGGCTTCGCCGGCGTGGTGACCGCTGCCGTCTTCTGACGGCTGCTGGCTGCGGTGCCGGTCGGGCGGCGCAAGGTCAGCGTGGTCGGGCGCATGGTGTCGGTCATTCGTTTGATCGGTGACTGTCGATACGATGGAATGAATTCTAAATGATAATTATTCCCATTTACAAAAACTCTTTATCAATCGGTTTTGCAATATTGATAGCTTGATTCGAATGGGCGGCCGGGGGGGGCCGCCACCGGGGTCAGTGCAGCGGATCGGGGTCCTTGCGGCCCTGCGTGTATTCGCGAATCAGGCGGACCGTATCGATATCCGACGTGCGGTACGCTTCCTTGACGATCCCGTGCGTCTGCCGCGCTTCTTCGCTGTCGTCCGAGACGGTCAGCGTCGTGCGGTATTCGAACCGCAGGAACAGCTGGTGATCGTCGCGCTCCTCGATCGTCATCGTCAGCGAGCCGCCGATCTCGCCGTCCGCCGCGCGGATGTCGTAGCGGACCTGCTGGTTCGGCGTGAACGTGACGTGGTCGCGCACGGTCGCGTGGCCGTAGTGCAGTTCTCGTTCGAGCGTCGTGTCCGTGCGCTCATGGACGACACAGCTGTCGAGGCCGATCACGAACAGTTGCGGCTGTTCGGCACGCAGCACGAGGCCTTCCCAGAGCTGGTCGCGAGTGAGGTTCGGCACGGCCGGATCGTCGGAGTTGATCTGGATCAGATGTTCGAAGTTCAAGGGGACGGGTTCCTTCTGGCGGCGCGGAGCCGCATGGTTCAAGAAGTCATTGTGACGCAAAACCATCCGTTTCGCGGATCCTGCCGCCCCCGCCGGGCATCATGCTTCGATCCGGCCCATGCGGCCCGTCTGGTAGTCGACGACAGCCTGCCGGATCTCCTCCTCGGTGTTCATCACGAACGGGCCGTAGCGGACGATCGGCTCGTTGAGCGGCACGCCGCCGATCAGCAGCACATCGAGCGGCATATCGCCTGCGGCGAACGTGACCGTGTCGCCGTCGTCGCCGTAGACGATCATGTGCCGTGCGTCGACAGCCTGCCTGCCGGGCCCGTAGAGGCCCGTTCCGTCGATCGGATAGGCAAACACGCGATACCCGGCCGGCACGGGCTGAGCGACCGTTGCACCCGGCTCCAGCGTGAAATGCTGGTAGAGGATCGGTGTGCGCGTCTCGATCGCGGACCGGACGCCGAACGCTTCGCCGGCGATGACGCGCACGCGTGCGCGGCCGTCCGGCGACGTTGCGGTCGGGATGCCGCTGGCCGGGATCTCCTGGTAGCGGGGAGCGATCAGTTTGTCGCGGCGCGGCAGGTTGACCCACAGCTGGAAGCCGTGCGAGCGGCCGCCCGTCCGCGCGAATTCCGGATCCGGCATCTCGCTGTGTACGACGCCGGCGCCCGCCGTCATCCATTGCACGTCACCCGGGCCGAGCGTGCCGGCATGGCCGGACGAGTCGCGATGACGGAAGCGCCCGTCGAGTGCGTAGGTGACGGTTTCGAAGCCGCGATGCGGATGGTCGGGGGCGCCCTTGGCTTCGCCGGGTGCGTAGTCGACGGGACCCATCTCGTCGAGCAGCAGGAACGGATCGAAATCCATCAGCAGGCGGGTCGGGAACGGACGGTGAACCACGAAGCCGCCGCCTTCGGTCGTGCGAAGCGCGGGGTAGGTGCGGTCAAGCGAGCGAGCGGTCGTCATGCGGAAGCCCTCGAAATGAGCGGAATAGCGTTATTTTTGAAACATGGCGCTATTATATTGGGCGTTTTACCGGCCGATTTGCGGCGGTTCGCAATGGATTGTTCTGAAATTGGAACGATGAGATGAATATCGATGCACACAACCTGAACGACCTCATGTACTTCTCGCAGGTCGTCGAACATGGCGGTTTCTCGGCCGCGGAGCGCGTGCTGGGCATCTCGAAATCGCGTCTGTCGCGGCGCCTGACCGAGCTCGAGGCGGCGCTCGGCGTGCGGCTGCTGCAGCGCTCGACGCGCAAGCTCGCGCTGACGGAGGCGGGGGAGCTGTTCTACCAGCATTGCCAGGCGATGCTCGCCGAGGCACAGGCCGCGATGAATGCGGTGCAGCAGTTGCGCGCATCGCCGCGCGGCTCGGTGCGCGTCAGCGTGCCGGTGACGCTGTCGCAGACGATGCTGTCGCGCATCCTGCCCGAATTCCTGCGCCGCTATCCCGAGGTGAAGGTGCACGTTCGCGTCACGAATCGCGTGATCGACCTGTTCGAGGATTCGGTCGATGTTGCACTGCGCGTGCGTTCGGAGCCGCCGCAGAATGCCAACATCGTCGTGCGGCCGCTGTGGCGCACCGAGCAGATGCTGGTCGGCGCACCGAGCCTGCTGAGCCAGAATGCGCCGCCGCTGTTGCCGGACGACCTGACCGGATTCGAGACGCTCGATACGCCGAGCGTCGACGGGCGGCATGTGTTCAACCTGATCGCGCCGGACGGTACGCGTCATGTGCACGAGCACGACCCGCGGCTCGTGACGGCCGACCTGATGACGATCCGCGAAGCGGTGCTCGACGGCCTGGGCATCGCGGCGCTTCCGGAGATGATGTACGGCAACGCATTGCGCGCGGGGCAACTGTCGCCCGTGATGCCGGGCTGGACGCTGCCGGTGCCGCAGCTGTATGCGGTGTTCGTGTCGCGGCAGGGGATGCCGCCCGCGGTGCGTGCATTCGTCGACTATCTGGTCGAGAAGCTCGATCACGGCGCCTACAAGGAGCCGGGGTGCCCTGAGCGTGCGAAGAAGGAAGCGGCGGCCGATGCTTCGGCGACCTGAACACGGCGCGCGCGACGAGGCAAATTTGTTTTGTCATTGAAGCGTCGTCTGCAATCGCAAGTTTCAATCGCTGGACCCTTGAATGCGCGGGCGCACGGGCCTATATTGAAATCCCATTTCGTGAAGGAAGTTCTGAGCGAAATCAGGTGGCCGCATATATTGTGAGCCAGATAGGGCAGAACGCGCAGTCCGTGCAGACCACGGCAGAGTCGCATTTGCGTTGCTCGAGGCGCAACCGATACCGCCAAAGAGCCCGCCGCCCGAAGGCGCCCGCGTGCGCATGAAAAAAGGCCTTCATCTGGCGATGAAGGCCTTTTACTTTGGGTGCGGCCGGCGAGGTGCGGCCGGCGAGGCGCTGCCGGCCCCGCACTGCTTGCGTGTGCGTTACTTCGCTTTCGCCGCGGGCTCCGTCACGAAGCCGAGCTTCGTCAGGCCGCCGGCCTGCGCATCCGACATCACTTCGGCAACGTGCTCGTAGGCGACCTTGCGATCCGCGCGCAGATGGAGTTCCGGCTGCGGCGTGCGTTGCGCCGCTTCCGCGATGCGCGTCTGCATCTGTTCGCGCGTGACCTTCTGGTCGTTCCACAGGATCGTGCCGTCGCCCTCGATGGCGACGTCGACCGTCTGCGGCTTCTCCTCGACGGGCTGGCTGCTTGCATGCGGCAGGTCGATCTTCACCGCATGCTGCATTGCCGGGATCGTCACGAGGAAAATGATCAGGAGTACGAGCATGACGTCGACGAGCGGCGTCATGTTGATCTCGCTCATCACTGCATCGTCGTCATCGTCGCTGAAACCGGTGTTCATTGCCATGGTTCACCCCGCCTCAGCTGGCGCGCGTCGCGAGACGCAGGCCATCGCGCGTCGACGACGATGCGAGGCTCGCGCCCGTCACGAAGTACGCGTGCAGGCCGTGTGCGAAGCGACGCAGCTTGCTGACGATGCCCTTGTTCGCGCGCGTCAGTGCGTTGTAGCCGAGCACGGCCGGGATTGCGACGAACAGGCCGAAGGCCGTCATGATCAGCGATTCGCCGACCGGGCCCGCGACCTGGTCGATCGACGTCTGGCCGGTTGCGCCGATCACGAGCAGTGCGTGGTAGATCCCCCAGACCGTACCGAACAGGCCGACGAACGGCGCCGTGCTGCCGATCGATGCGAGGATCGCGAGGCCGCTCTGCATGCGCGAGATGCCTTCGTCCATCGTGTCCTTCAGGCAGCGCGTGACCCAGTCCGACACGTCCATGCGGTCGTGCAGATGCGGTTGCGTCTGGTGGTGGTGATCGGCGGCCTCCTTGCCCGACAGCGCGAGCGCGAGGAACGGGTTGTCGTTCGGCGTCGAGGCGGCGAGCCCGAGCTTCTTGATGCCGTCGTCGAAATCGTCCGAATGCCAGAACGCCCGCTCGGCATTCTTCGTGAGGCGGTTCAGGCGAATCACGTTCCAGCCCTTGACGACGATCACGATCCACGACAGGACCGACATCACGAGCAGCGCGATCGCGATGGCGCGTGTGACGAAATCACCTTGCGCCCAGACGTGCGCGATACCGTAGCTTTGCATTTTCTTATTTCCTTTGAATCTACCGAATGTGACGGGTTAATCGTCAAGCGTGAAGTTGAAGGGTAGCGTATGGGCAGCGCGGATCGCCTGGCCGTTCTCGATGTACGGCGGGCAGGTGCTGGTGCGCGTCGCCTCGAGCGCGGCTTCGTCGAGACGCGGGTAACCGCTGCTCTTCTGGAGCTGGACGCTTTCGATCTTGCCGGTCACGCCGATGATGAAGTGAACATACGCGGTGCCCGTTTCACCGCGACGACGGGACATCGGCGGATAGGTGGGCTTCACGAAATTGCAGGTGAGCGCCGCCACGTTCTTCGGTGCGCTGACCTGCATCGTCTCGCGCGCCGGGCCGGGAGCCGCGGGCGCAGCCGGCGCGGGCGCGGCGGGCGCCGGCGTGGGATCGGCGGGGGCCGGCGCAGGCGTCGGCGAGGGCGCTTGCGCGACCGGCTGAGGTGTCGGCTTGACCGCTTGCCGCACCGGCTTCGGCTCGACCTTCGGCTTCACGTGCGGCGCCGGCTTGGGCGGCGCGGGCTGCCGTGCCGCCGACTGGACCGCGACCGGCTGCGCGGCAGGCGCGGGCGGAATGAGTTGCGCGGTGATCGACTGAACCTCGATCTCCTTCGGCGGCGGTGCGTTGCGATGGAGCCAGGCGGCAGTCAGCATGATCGCGTGTGCGGCGAGCACACCGACCGCGACGACGATCACACGGGGATTCATACGTGGTGCAGCCGGCATGATGCCGGCAGGAGCGGAATGCGAAGCCTGCATGTTAGCTTGAAAGAACGATGTCGCACCCGAGGCGCGGCGGGTGAATCGGCATCACTTGCGGAAGATCAGCAGCGAGATGCAAATAGTGGTGACAAAACCGATCAGCAATTCCATGACAGGCTCCTTGGCAGGTAAGCCGCTGGCTCGCGTAGATGGTGGCTTGCTGACGGTCGAAACAAAAAATGCGGCCTGGGCCGCACGCGCACACTCGGTGCCGGTCAGGCAGCCTTGCGTTCGTAGAACGTGACCGGAATCGGGTGAGCATGATGCTCGACACCGCAGCGGCTCGCGCAGACGCCTTGCTCGGCCATGAGGTCGCGTACGGACTCCTCGCACTTGCCGCAGCACGTGGCCACGCCAAGCTCGAACTGGAGTTCATCGAAAGAGCCGACGCCCTCTGCGAGGGACGCACGAATCTTGCGATCGGAAACAGACTTGCACACGCAGACGATCATGATGAGTTGCGATAGCTAACGTTAATGCGAATTATTATCATTAATTTTGCTGGTGTTGACAAGCCGGCGTCCGGCTTTTTTTTAGGTCATCAGACCCTTGAAACGACGGGGAAGGGGGGCGGCACGCGGGCCAGGGCGTGACGGCCCGTGTCAGGCGGCTGCGCGGGCGTGCGCGTTCGGCGAGGAAATGGTGACGGATTCGACCGGGGCATCGAGGCCGAGCAGCGTCGAGGCAAGCGCCTGCAATGGCAGGCCGTCGCCGGTCGAGCAGAAGCGCGGCGGCGCCGCGTGCGTGCTGGCCGGTGCGCGCAGGCGGTGCTCGTCGAGCACCCGCATGAGCTGGCGGGCAATGGCGTCGCTGGTGTCGACGATCGTCAGACGGTCGCCCACCAGATCACGAATCGTGTCCGTGAAGAACGGGTAGTGGGTGCAGCCGAGTACCAGCGTATCGGCGCCGTCGTCGAGCATCGGCTGCAGGTAGCTGTCGAGCAGCGCGCGCAACGCGGGAGAATTCGTGTCGCCGCGCTCGATCGCTTCGACGAGCCCGTGACCGGGCTGGCAGATGAAGCGGCGGCCGGCGCCGTAGCGCTCGAGCAGCGCCTGGAAGCGCGGGCTGTTCAGCGTGGACTGCGTGGCGAGGACCCCCGCGATGCCGCTCGCGGAAACGGCGGCGGCCGGCTTGATGCCCGGCTCGACGCCGACGAGCGGCATCGGCAGGCGTTCGCGGATCGCTGCGATCGCCCGCGCGGTGGCGGTATTGCAAGCAATGACGAGCGCCTTCGCCCCTTCGCGGGCGAGCCACTCGCCGATGGCCAGCGTGCGCTCCGTAATGAACGCCTCGTCGCGCGGACCATACGGCGCGTGATGCGAATCGGCCACGTAGACGAACGATTCGTCGGGCAGTTGCGCGCGCGCGGCGCGCAGCACCGACAGGCCGCCCAGCCCGGAATCGAAGATGCCGATGGGCGCGGCGGCCGTGGCCGTCGCTGCGATAGCGGAAGACGTCGACATGAGCGGGCGGCGGGTGATGGCAGGAAAGGGCGGACTTACTCCGGCGAGCCCATCATCGTCTGCTGGTAGTTCTGCAGGCCGACCTTGCCGATCAGGTCGATCTGCGTTTCCAGCCAGTCGATGTGTTCCTCGGTGTCGTCGAGGATCTTTTCGAAGATCTCGCGCGAGACGTAGTCGCGCACCGATTCGCAGTAAGCGATCGCTTCCTTGCAGGTGGACTGCGAGATCTGCTCGAGCTTCAGGTCGCACTTCAGGATCTCTTCGGTTTCCTCGCCGACGAGCAGCTTGTGGAGATCCTGCAGGTTCGGCAGGCCGTCGAGCATGAACACGCGCTCGATCAGCCAGTCGGCGTGCTTCATTTCGCCGATCGACTCGTCGTACTCGTGCTTGCCGAGCTTCTCGAGACCCCAGTGTTTGTACATGCGGGCATGCAGGAAGTACTGGTTGATCGCCGTGAGTTCATTCTTGAGTTGGGCGTTCAGATATTCGATGACTTTCTTGTCGCCTTGCATGGCTTTTCCTTGTTCAGTGGGGCATCAGAACCCGAAAGATAATCGCTCGAGCGCGAATTGCCAAGCGTCAAAGCCTTGTCGGGCCTGACTTTTGCGTGTAATGAGAATCAGCCTCGAATAACCGGCCGTACTTAATAATGAGAATGAGAAGTAAAAAGGCCGGACTCCCGTCCGGCCTTTCGTTCGATCGCGCTTAAGCGGCCGCGACCGGGATCTTGCCGATCTTCGCCTGCCACTCCTTCGGACCGGTCTGGTGTACCGACGTGCCCGACGAATCGACGGCAACCGTCACCGGCATGTCCTGCACGTCGAACTCGTAGATCGCTTCCATGCCGAGGTCTTCGAACGCGAGCACCTTCGCGCCGCGGATCGCCTTCGACACGAGGTACGCCGCGCCGCCGACCGCCATCAGGTAGGCCGCCTTGTGCTTCTTGATTGCCTCGATCGCGACCGGGCCGCGCTCGGCCTTGCCGACCATCGAGATCAGGCCCGTTTGCGCGAGCATCGTCTCGGTGAACTTGTCCATGCGCGTGGCCGTCGTCGGGCCTGCCGGGCCGACGACTTCGTCACGCACCGGATCGACCGGGCCGACGTAGTAGATCACGCGGTTCGTGAAGTCGACCGGCAGCTTCTCGCCCTTCGCGAGCATGTCGGCGATGCGCTTGTGCGCGGCGTCGCGGCCGGTGAGCATCTTGCCGGACAGCAGCAGCGTCTGGCCCGGCGCCCAGCTTGCGACTTCTTCCGGCGTCAGCGTGTTCAGGTCGACACGCTTGCTGGTTTCCGTGTTCGGTTCCCACTGGACCTTCGGCCAGGCGTCGAGCGACGGCGCTTCAAGCTTCGCCGGGCCCGAGCCGTCGAGCACGAAGTGCGCGTGGCGGGTGGCCGCGCAGTTCGGGATCAGCGCGACCGGCTTCGACGCGGCGTGCGTCGGCGCGGCCATGATCTTCACGTCGAGCACGGTGGCCAGGCCGCCGAGGCCCTGTGCGCCGATGCCCAGCGCGTTGACCTTCTCGTGCAGCTCGACGCGCAGTTCCTCGACCCAGTCCTTCGGGCCGCGCGCGATGATTTCCTGGATGTCGATCGGCTCCATCAGCGATTCCTTCGCCATCAGCATCGCCTTCTCGGCGGTGCCGCCGATGCCGATTCCGAGCATGCCGGGCGGGCACCAGCCGGCGCCCATCGTCGGGACCGTCTTCAGCACCCAGTCGACGATCGAATCGGACGGGTTCAGCATCACGAACTTCGACTTGTTCTCCGAGCCGCCGCCCTTCGCCGCGACCTGCACGTCGACCTTGTCGCCCGGCACGATCTCGTAGTGGATCACGGCCGGCGTGTTGTCCTTCGTGTTCTTGCGGGCGCCTTCCGGCGGGTTGACGATCGATGCGCGCAGCACGTTGTCCGGGTGCGTGTAACCGCGGCGCACGCCTTCGTTGATCATGTCGGTGAGGCCCATCGTCGCGCCGTCCCAGCGCACGTCCATGCCGACCTTCACGAAGATCGTGACGATGCCGGTGTCCTGGCAGATCGGGCGACGGCCTTCCGCGCACATGCGGCTGTTCGTGAGGATCTGCGCGATCGCATCCTTCGCGGCCGGGCTTTCTTCCAGCTCGTACGCGCGGCCGAGGGCCTGGATGTAGTCGAGCGGATGGTAGTAGCTGATGTACTGCAGCGAATCCGCGATGCTCTGGATCAGGTCTTCCTGTTTGATGACGGTCATGGCTGAGACTCTGTGGGGACTGTGGGGAATGCTTTTATGCGTTGACGGCTGTTTCGGCCGGCTGGCGGGACGCGGCCGGCGCGGGCGCGTGCGTCTCGTGGAAATGGGCCGGGTGCGTGTGGGTCGTCAGGCGGTCGACCCACGCCATCACGAGCGCCGACACGAGGAACGACACGTGGATGATCACCTGCCACATGATCGCGTGCATCGTGTGCTGGTCCGGATTGATGAACGTCTTCAGCAGGTGGATCGACGAAATGCTGATCAGCGCCATCGACAGCTTGACCTTCAGCACGCCCGCGTTCACGTGGTCGAGCCATTCGGGCTCGTCGGGGTGGCCCTCGATGCCGAGGCGCGACACGAATGTTTCGTAGCCGCCGATGATCACCATGATCAGCAGGTTCGAGATCATCACCACGTCGATCAGGCCGAGCACCGCGAGCATCACGCTGATTTCGTCGAGATCCGTCGCATGCGACAGCAGGTGCCAGACTTCCTTCAGGAACAGGAACACGTAGACGGCCTGCGCGACGATCAGGCCGAGGTACAGCGGAACCTGGAGCCAGCGGCTCATGAAAATCAGCGCGGGAAGCGGGCGAAGCGGACGACGGACGGGACGGCCGGGCAGATGCGGGGCGGACATGTTGGAGGTACGGGCGCTGTGCGCAGGTATCGGGGGTAATCTTGAAAAGGCGCGCTATTGTAACGCGTCGACCGGCGCGACTGCAGCGACGCGCCGGGACTGCCGGGGACGGATCAGGAGGTGGCGGCCGGCACGCGTTTCACGCGCAGGCTCGCGAGAACGATGCCGGTGACGACGCAGGCGAGCGCGATGCCGTGCGCGAGCGTCGGGCGCTCGCCGAGGAACACGATGCCGTACGCGGCGGCCGCGATCGGCAGCACGGCGCTGAACACGCCGGCGAGGCTGCCAGGCACGTGCCGGATGCCTTTCATCCACAGCCAGAACGAGAAGATGCTGGCCGACAGCCCGTACCAGACGACGAGCGCCCAGGTGCCGGCCGGCACGCTCGCGTAATCGAAGCGCCACAGCGCCGTCGCGCCGAGCGGCAGCATCAGGAACAGGCCGAACAGGTGGGTGTATGCGCAAATGTCGATCGGTGCGAGCGTCTGCGTGAGCCGGCGCGACAGGATCACGTAGATCGATTCGCAGCACACCGCGCCGAGGATCAGCAGGTTGCCGGCCAGCGAACCCGACGCATCGCCGTGCGCGGCCGCATTGCCGTTGGCGAGGTTGATCGTCACGACCCCGGCGATCGCGAGCGCGATCGACACGAGCGCACGGCCGTTCGGTTTTTCACGCAGGATCAGCCACGCGAACAGCGCGACGATCGCCGGGATCGTGCTCGTGATGACGCCGGCCGCGACCGCGCTCGTGCGCTGCACGCCGTTGAGCATCAGCAGCGTGAACATGAAGGTGCCGAAGAACGCCTGCAGGAACAGGTTCAGCCATTCCCCGCGCTTGACCGCCCGCATCTTCACGGGGCGGAACAGCGGCCACAGCACGGCGATCGCGATCACGAAGCGCAGCGTGGCGAGGATCGCGACGGGGACGAATGCAACGATGGATTTGCCGATACCGACGTTGCTGCCGACGAACAGCATCGACAGGATGAGGAAGAGGGCGTAGCGATTCAAGCTGGAATCCGGAAGGCGAGTTCAGTTAGGATTGTAGGGTCGCGGTCGTAACAGCGTAAAGCCGACCGTCAGGCGCCGCCGCCTCGCGTGCCAACCGGCGAACGGCGAACCGGACGACAATGCCGCGTAAGTGACGGGTAAGTTCGAGCGCTTATCGTGGAAACCGCCGGATCGCGCGCTGATGGTCGCGCGACGTGGTGCGGTGCAGCATCGCGCGCAGCCTGACTGGCCGCGCGCGGGTGGTGGGAGACAGCGGCGCGCATGCGCCGGCCAAGACGCGCGGCGTGCACGATCGCGCCGCCATGCAGAGGATTCATGTTCACCAAGGGGTAGTCGATGTCTGCGATTGAATCGGTTCTTCACGAAACCCGTCAGTTTGCGCCGCCCGCGGCGCTCGAGAAGGCGGCGACCATTTCCGGCATGCCGGCCTATCGTGCGCTCGTCGCCGAGGCCGAGCGCGACTACGAAGGCTTCTGGGCGCGTCTCGCGCGCGAAGGCCTGACGTGGCACAAGCCGTTCTCGACGGTGCTCGACGAGAGCAACGCGCCGTTCTACAAGTGGTTCGACGACGGCGAGCTGAACGCGTCGTACAACTGTCTCGACCGTCACGTCGAAGCCGGCAACGGCGAGCGCGTCGCGGTGATCTTCGAGGCCGACGACGGCTCCGTCACGCGCGTCACCTATGCGGATCTGCTGGCGCGCGTGTCGCGCTTCGCGAACGCGCTGAAGAAGCGCGGGATCGGCAAGGGCGACCGTGTCGTCATCTACATCCCGATGTCGATCGAAGGGATCGTCGCGATGCAGGCCTGCGCGCGCATCGGCGCGACGCACTCGGTCGTGTTCGGCGGCTTCTCCGCGAAGTCGCTGAACGAGCGGCTGGTCGACGTCGGCGCGGTCGCGCTGATCACGGCCGACGAGCAGGCCCGCGGCGGCAAGACGCTGCCGCTCAAGAGCATCGCCGACGAGGCGCTCGCGCTGGGCGGCTGCGACGCGGTGAAGAGCGTGATCGTGTATCGCCGCACCGGCGGCAAGGTCGACTGGCATGCGGAGCGCGACCTGTGGATGCACGAGCTCGTCGACGGCGAGTCCGAGCACTGCGAACCGGAATGGGTCGGCGCCGAGCATCCGCTGTTCATCCTCTATACGTCGGGTTCGACCGGCAAGCCGAAGGGCGTGCAGCACAGCACGGGCGGCTACCTGCTGTGGGCCGCGCAGACGATGAAGTGGACCTTCGACTGGAAACCCGACGACGTGTTCTGGTGCACGGCCGACATCGGCTGGGTCACGGGCCACACGTACATCACCTATGGGCCGCTCGCATGCGGCGGCACGCAGGTCGTGTTCGAAGGCGTGCCGACCTACCCGGACGCCGGCCGTTTCTGGAAGATGATCGGCGATCACAAGGTCACCGTGTTCTATACCGCGCCCACCGCGATCCGTTCGCTGATCAAGGCGGCGGAGGCCGACGACAAGGTGCACCCGAAGAGCCATGACCTGTCGAGCCTGCGCATCATCGGCACCGTCGGCGAGCCGATCAATCCGGAAGCGTGGATGTGGTACCACAAGCACGTCGGCCAGGAGCGCTGCCCGATCGTCGATACGTGGTGGCAGACCGAAACCGGCGGCCACATGATCACGCCGCTGCCGGGCGCGACGCCGACCGTACCCGGTTCGTGCACGCTGCCGCTGCCGGGCATCATGGCCGCGGTGGTCGACGAGACCGGCCAGGACGTCCCGAACGGGCAGGGCGGCATCCTCGTCGTCAAGCGCCCGTGGCCCGCGATGATCCGTACGATCTGGGGCGACCCGGAACGCTTCAAGAAGAGCTACTACCCCGAGGAACTCGGCGGCCGGCTGTATCTTGCCGGCGACGGCACGGTGCGCGACAAGGACACCGGCTACTTCACGATCATGGGCCGGATCGACGACGTGCTGAACGTGTCGGGCCACCGGCTCGGCACGATGGAGATCGAATCGGCGCTGGTCGCGCACGAACTCGTGGCCGAGGCGGCCGTGGTCGGCCGTCCCGACGATACGACCGGCGAAGCGGTCGTCGCGTTCGTCGTGCTGAAGCGTTCGCGTCCGGAGGGCGAGGAGGCGGCTACGCTCGCGAAGGAACTGCGCGACTGGGTCGGCAAGCAGATCGGGCCGATCGCGAAGCCGAAGGACATCCGTTTCGGCGACAACCTGCCGAAGACGCGTTCGGGCAAGATCATGCGGCGCCTGCTGCGCTCGCTCGCGAAGGGCGAGGCGATCACGCAGGACACGTCCACGCTCGAGAATCCGGCCATCCTCGACCAGCTCGCCGAAGTACGCTGATCGCACCGGTTGCGCGTCATGCGCATGCGCCCCTGCGCGGCAATCCCGATTGCCCGCGCAGGGGCTTTTTGCTACATAACGGCATGACCGCTCCGACCCGTTCCGCGCGTGCCGCGCCGCCACCCGTTCCCGAACCGCTCGCGCGCGCCCATGCGCGCTACTGGCGTTTCAACGTCGCGCTGATCGCGGTGCTGATGGCGATCGGCTTCGCGGTGTCGTTCGTCGTGCCGTTCTTCGCGCCCGCGCTCGCGGGGATCCGCTTTGCCGGATTCAGTCTGCCGTTCTATGTCGGCGCGCAGGGCGCGATTCTCGTGTACCTCGTGCTGATCGTCGTCTACATCGGGCTGATGCAGCGCGCGGACCGTGCGTTGCGCCGCGCGTACGACGATCATGCGGCGCTGGCCGGCAACGCACGCGGCGGGCGCTGAGTCATGCTCACGCATCGACTGATTCGCGCATACGCGCTCTACACGCTGGGGTTTCTCGGGTTCGTGCTGCTGATGTGGCGGATCGAGCGCGCAACCGGCTCCGGCGTATGGATCGGATACGTGTTCCTGTTCGTGCCGATCGCCGTGTACGCGGTGATCGGGCTGCTGTCGCGTACGTCCGATCTCGTCGAGTACTACGTGGCCGGGCGGCGCGTGCCGTCCGCGTTCAACGGGATGGCGACGGCGGCCGACTGGTTGTCGGCCGCGTCGTTCATCGGGCTGGCCGGGTCGCTCTACGCGACCGGCTACGACGCGCTGGCGTACCTGATGGGCTGGACGGGCGGATTCTGTCTCGTCGCGTTCCTGCTCGCACCGTATGTCCGCAAGCTCGCGCGCTACACGATTCCCGATTTTCTCGGGACGCGTTTTTCGAGCACGGCCGTGCGTGCGCTCGCGGCCGGCGCGGCGATCCTGTGTTCGTTCGTGTATCTGGTCGCGCAGATCCAGGGGATCGGCCTGATCGCGACGCGCTTCATTGGCGTCGATTTCGCGATTGGGATCTTCTGCGGGCTCGCGGGCATACTCGTGTGCTCGTTTCTCGGCGGGATGCGTGCGGTGACGTGGACGCAGGTCGCGCAGTACATCATCCTGATCAGCGCGATCCTGATTCCGGTGTCGCTGATCGCGATGAAGAACGGGCTCGGCCCCGTGCCGCAGTTCGGATACGGCAAGCTGATGGAGCGCGTCGCGGCGCGCGAGGCGCAGGTGCGCGACGCGGCCGGCGAGCAGCAGGTGCGCGACGCGTACCGCCGGCAGGCCGCGGATATCCAGACGCGGCTCGACCGGCTGCCGTCGTCGTATGCGGACGCGCGCCGCCATCTCGCCGAGCAGCTTGCCGATTTGCGCCGCCACAACGGGCCGCTGCGCGAGATCAGCCAGCGCGAACGCGAGCTGGCCGACTTCCCGCGCGATCCGGCGGCGGCGCGCGTCGCATGGATGCAGGCGCGCGACGACCTGCTGGCGCGTGCCGAGCCGCCCGTGCCGATGCACGAGCCGTTTCCTGCGGCGAACGACGACGAGCGGAAGCCGCGCGAGCGGAATTTCCTCGCACTGCTGCTATGCCTGTCGCTCGGCACCGCGAGCCTGCCGCACATCCTGACGCGCTACAACACGACCACGTCGGTCGCATCGGCGCGGCGCTCGGTGGGCTGGACGCTGTTCTTCATCGCGCTGTTCTATCTGAGCGTGCCGGTGCTCGCGGTGCTGATCAAGTACGAGATCCTCGCGAACCTCGTCGGGCGGCCGTTTGCCGAATTGCCGGCATGGGTCACGCAATGGCATCACTTCGAACCCGACCTGATCAGCGTCGTCGAGGTGATTCGCGACGGCATCGTGCACTGGTCGGAAATCCAGATGCAGCCGGACATGGTCGTGCTGGCCGCACCGGAGATCGCGGGGTTGCCCTATGTGGTTTCAGGATTGATCGCGGCCGGCGCCCTTGCGGCCGCGCTGTCTACGGCGGACGGACTGCTGCTGACGATCGCGAATGCGCTGTCGCACGACGTCTATTACTGCATGGTTGCGCCCGACGCATCGAGCCAGCGGCGCGTGACGATCTCGAAGGTGCTGCTGCTCGGCGTCGCGCTGTTCGCGTCGTATGTCGCGTCGCTCAATACGGGGAAGATCCTGTTTCTCGTCGGCGCCGCGTTTTCGCTGGCAGCATCGAGTTTCTTTCCGGTGCTGGTGCTCGGCGTGTTCTGGAAGCGCACGACGACGCGCGGCGCGATCGCCGGGATGGTGGCGGGGCTGGCGGTGTGCGTGTACTACATCGTGTCGACTTATCCGTACTTCACGCAGCTGACGGGATTCTCGGGGCGCACGTGGTTCGGGATCGAGCCGATCAGCTCGGGCGTGTTCGGCGTGCCGGCGGGGTTCGCGGTGGCGATCGCGGTGAGCTTGCTCGATCGGCAGCCGGATGAGTATACGCGGGCGCTGGTGGATTACATTCGGCACCCGTGACGCGAGACGGGCGCCGTTCGGGAGCGCCGGGCAGAAGAGCGGGGCACGGCACCGAGGGGCGGGTCAGAGCGCGGCGATCCCGAGTTCGGCGCCCTTGGTCGTTTGCACGCGGCTGAAGTCGCAGCTTCCATCCGTCACGCCGTTTGCGATGGGGATGGCGACGCAGACATAGGCACGCATGCCATGCGGCAGTGCCACGTGTCGAAATTCGCCGACCTTGATTGTCGCTACGCGGTCAACGGCAAATTGATCGGTGATCGGCGTCACGCCCGGCGCGATCGACATGGTCACTTCCGACGTCGAGCGGTCGATATGCGATTTCAGCGTCTGGCTGCTGCCGATCTCCCCCGTAACCGTGAAGCGTATCGACGCCTGTCCGTCGGACACGCGTTGAACGGTGATCGCGAGCGTCGGCCTGGCAATGCCCGCCGCGCATCGGCCGGCAGTGCATTCGCGAACGGACAGGAGCGTGCGGAACGGCAGTGCCGGCTGACCGATGACGGACAGGCCGGTTGCGGACCCGCCGTCGCGCAGTGCTTGCTGCGACGGCGGAGGCGATGTGACGGCGACGGTGGTGCTGATCGTCGGGACTGAAGGCGTCGTCGCGCATGCCGACAGCATTGTCACGGCGCCAGCCATCATGACGAAGCGTGGACTGAATCGCATGGATCTGACTCGCGGAGCCGAAACCTCGTATATCGTCAGATCAATGCATATCTTTAGCGTGCGGCGTTCGGGATTCCACACGCCCGGCAATCAGTCCGTGGCGAATTTGTCGATCGGCAGATTGACGCCGGTCAGCTTCCAGGACCAGAGCCCGTCGCGCTTGAACACGAACGTCACCGAGTCGTCCGTTCCTTCTCGTGCGGTTGCGTGGACAGTCGACCAGTTCTTGTAGCGTACCGAATAGTCGGCCTTGGGCGTCCCGTTTGATACGGATGGCGCCGCGTCGTTGCCGGTATCCGCATGAACTGCTGCCGGCGGTTCGACTGACGATGTGGCAGCCGGCACTGCGGGGGGCCCCGGCGCGTGCGGGTTTGGCTGTTCCTTGAGCCATCATGGTCATGACGCCTGCCGGCGTAACCATCGTGTCGATGAACTGATTCACGAAACCCATCGCCATCATCATGCCTAGCCCGGCGAATGGATTCCTGCTCACGTCGGGCGAATTCGCCAGCTTCGCATGCATCATGGTCATGAGCTGGGCGCGCAGGTTTTCACGAAGCGACGGAAAGTCGATGTGCGAAGCGAACGAATCGGCATCCTTGTCCACCATCGCCGAGCGCATCTGGTACATGGCGATGTATGGGCTCGCCTAACTGGAAGCCACGCCTGCGGCATGGCTGTCGTCCTCAATAGCGCATGGAACCGCCAGCGTCGCATATTCCGTCAGGCTGGCTGGAATGGGGAATCATGGCCGTGCGCGTGCAGATAGTCGTCGACCCGTTTCAACAACAACGCGCAGCGTTGCGTGGTCGCTTCGCTATCGTTCAGTTCGTGACGTTCGAGGATCGAGAACTCCCGAACGATCGAACCGGTCGGGAACTGCTGCCAGCTGAGATCGATGTGGTACCAGTCGTCGCCGATACGAAGCCCGTTCCAGAAATGGACTTCCACCGCTGTTCCGGTCCAGACACTCCCTTTGACGATTTCGGTATCGGGGTAGTAGTGCTGCACCGTGCGGGAGGTGGGGTAGCACTGGCCCAACGCAGGATTTCCCGCCTGTTCGATCTCCCGATACGCGGTTCGTCTGTCCCAGGAGGCGATCAGCGCCTCACGAAGGCGGAGCATGAAATCCGGGGGGCGCACCATGGTCGGTCGGATCCTGTCGCGTCAAGGCGCCTGCGAGCGCTTAGGCGGCTGTTCGTTCAGTGAGCGATGGGCGAATTGTCGGCGATCCGGATAGGTGTGTCGAGCGATTGCCTGCGGCCGCGAGCCGCCGCAGACGAGTGCGGCAGCCAACCGCGGTCGGTCATGCTGGAATTTCATGGCGAGCGAGAGCGGCAACAAGATTCGGCGCCGGTGGAGCATTTCCGCATGATGGGCTGAAAAACAAAAAGCCCCGCAGATCATCGACCTTGCGGGGCTTTCTCATCAATTCTGGCGGAGAGAGGGGGATTCGAACCCCCGATAGGCGATTAACCTATACACGCTTTCCAGGCGTGCGACTTAAACCACTCATCCATCTCTCCGGAAGACCGAGAGTATAGCAAACTCTGGCGGCAACCCGCCACTCTCTTTGGAGCCCGTCAGAAATCCGTCGTCATCGACAGCCACACCGACCGCGGATCGCCCTGCGTCAGGTAGCCGCCGGTCGTCGACGACCAGTACGACTTGTTCGTGACGTTGCGCACGGTCGCGCGGAACGTCGTCTTCTTGCCGAACACTTCCGTCGCATAGCGCGCACCGAGATCGAAGCGGTCCCATGCCTGGATCGACATCGTGTTCGCGACGTCGAGGTACTGCGGCCCCGTGTGGATCCAGCGCGCGGTCAGCGTGACGCCGCGCAGCATCGGCACGTCGTATTCGGCGCCTGCGTTGAGCATGAACGACGGCACGCCGATCGGCCGGTTGCCGTCATTCGCGCCGCCTTCCGTGTTCTGCAGCGTCGCGTTGATGTACGTCGCGCCCGCGATCAGCCGCACGCCTTTCCACGGTTCGCCGTACACCGCCGTCTCGACGCCGCGGTGCCGCTGCGTGCCGTCGGCGCCGAACAGTTGCGACGTCGGATCGGTGTACGCCATCGGCTTCTCGATCTGGAACACCGCGAGCGACGCACCGTACTTGTCGGTGTCGTAGCGGATCCCTGCTTCGTATTGTTTCGACCGGAACGGGGACAGCGCCTGGCCCGCGTTGCGCGCCGTGTTCGGCGCAATCTCGCCCTGGGCGAGCGCCTCGCTGCGGTTCGCGAAGATCGACACGTTGCGCCACGGCTTCACGACGAGGCCGAATACCGGCGTCGTGATCGCGTCGCTATAGGTCGTCGTGACCGCGCCCGTGTAGTCGAAGTTGTCGACCGAGATCGACTGGCGGCGCGCGCCGATCGTGAACAGCACGCGATCGTCGAGGAAGCCGAGCGTGTCGGACACCGCGACGCTGCGCAGCCAGGTCTTGGTGACCGTGCCCGGGTCGCTCATGTCGCCGCCGGTGTCGGCGGTCGGCGGGTAGGCGACCGGCGCCGGATCGTAGAGCGTGGTCGGGAACGCGCTCGACATCGTGTAGGCCGACTGGCTGTCGATGCGGATGAACGACGCGCCGGCCGTGACGAAGTGCGACACGGGGCCGGTCGTGAAGCGGCCGCGCACGCCGGCTTCGGCCGATTGCGCATCTTCCTTGTGCGGCACGCTCAGGCGCGAGCCGGTCGTGCCGGACGACGAGTAGGTCGGCGTGTAGTAGTCGCCGTGCTCGTTCGTGTGCCGGGCGCCGGCCGACACGTAGGCCGTCCACGCGGGCAGGAAATCGTATTCGGCGCGCACGATCCCGACCGTGTCCTCGAGCTCGCTGAAGCTCCACGGCTGCGCGTAGTTGTGCGTCGCGGACGGCACGGACGGCAACTGGTTGCCGCTGATCAGCACGACAGGGCGCCCGTCGTCGATCCGCTGCCGCTGATACAGGAAGTCGCCGTACAGGCGCAGCTTGTCGCCGCGCCAGTCGAGCGATACGGCGGTCACGCTGCTGCGGCGGCGCTCGCCGTCGATGGCCGTGTCGCCGCCGCTGATCGACTGGTTCACGCGCACGCCGAACTGGCCTTCGCTGCCGAAGCGGCGGCCGATGTCGACGTGCGTGCCGATCGAACCGGACGTGGCGCCGTCGACGGTGACGCGCGTGAGCGGCTTGTCGTCCGCACGCTTCAACTGCAGGTTCACGCCGCCGCCGACCGCCGAGCCGTTCGGCGATGCGCCGCTCAGGAACGCATTCGCACCCTTGAGCACGTCGACGCGCTCGATCGCGTCGGTTTGGACGAGCTGTCGCGGCGTGACGCCGTACAGGCCGTTCAGCGACACGTCGTCGCCGGCGAGCTGGAAGCCGCGGATGATGAACACCTGCGAGAAGTTGCCGTACCCGGACCCGCTGCGCACGGCCGGATCGTTGTCGAGCACGTCGGCGAGCGTGCGCGCCTGCTGATCCTCGATCAGTTTCGAGGTGTAGGTGGTCATGCTGAACGGCACGTCGCTCGCCTTCTGCTGGCCGAGCACGCCGTAATCGGCGCCGCGCGCGACCTGGCCGCCCGCATAGGTCGGCGCGAGATCGCCGGGCAGCGGCTCGGCGGCGCCGGTCACGTTGATCGACGGCAGCACGGTCGCATCCGGCGATGCGCCGGCGGCGGTGGAGGCAGCCTGCTGGGCAAGCGCGGCGGCGGGAAGTGCGCAGACGAGCGCAATGCCGAATGCAATCGGCGTGAGACGCCGGACGGGTAACGAAAGTGTCGACATGGGACGCAAATCGGATGTGATCGGTGATCCGTCCCAGGGCGGCAAATTGGAATCCGGGCGGGGTGACGCGCCCGCTCTGTCGCGGGCATGTTTTTATCGAGCGGCGGAGTCTAGCGTAAACGAGAATCATTGTCGTTTAAAGACTGTTATTTCCCACTATTTGGGATTTCGTTCGATAAATTGGACATAAGGTGGCGGCGAGCGGGAGTTGCCGCATCGTTCCGGCGCGATGCCGGGCAGGGCGGCGCGCCGGAGCCGCTCGCGTGGCCGAGCGGGTGCAACGAAGCCGCGCCAGGATCGCCGGTCGCGACTGGCGTCGCAAGAAGGTCGAGCGGACATCGGGGCGAGCGTGCGATCATGGGCTGTCCGCATTCGTCGCATCAAACAGGCGCGCCGGCCCGAGGCCCGCGCGGCCGGTCGCGACGATGCCATTCGTCCGCACGCCCTCGCCAGAAGGAACGCCTACGTCATGTCGCTCTCCGCCTTGCTCGCCTTTGCCCTGATCCTGTCCGTCGGTGTCGCGACCCCCGGCCCGACGGTGCTGCTCGCGATGAGCAACGGCTCGCGGTACGGATTGCGTCACGCGCTGGTCGGCATGCTCGGCGCCGTGACCGCCGACGTCTTGCTCGTCGCGCTGGTCGGATTCGGCCTCGGCGTGCTGCTCGAAGCGTCGGAAACGGCGTTCGTGACGCTGAAGCTGCTCGGGGCGGCGTGGCTCGCGTACGTCGGCGTCCGGATGCTGATGTCGAGCGGGGGCGCCCCGGTCGGGCAGGCGGCGTGCGTGCCCGCGACGCCCGATCGCCGGACGGCCTTCCTGAAGAGCTTTTTCGTCGCGATGAGCAACCCGAAGTACTACCTGTTCATGTCCGCACTGCTGCCGCAGTTCGTCGACCGGTCGCACGCGATCGCGCCGCAATACGCGATCCTCGCGGCGACGATCGTCGTGGTCGACGTGATCGGGATGACCGGCTACGCGCTGCTCGGCGTGCATTCGGTGCGCGTGTGGAAAGCGGCGGGGGAGAAGTGGCTGAACCGCGTCAGCGGGTCGCTGCTGCTGATGCTCGCGGGGTACGTCGCGCTGTACCGGAAGGCCTCGCACTGACGCGGCGATGCAGCGGACAAGACAATAGCGGCACGGCGGCGGCGCGGCGATGAAGCCGATCGATCGGTTCGTGCTCGAGACACATGACGGCCCCTACGCGTCATGGCCGCCGCGCACGCATGTGCTCGTCGACGGCATGCGGTGCGGGTTCGCCGTTTCCGGCTATGTGCTGCTGCGCCAGTTCGAGACGCCGGCGGGGTATCTGCTCGTGACCGACTACGACTGCCCGTTCGAGGAAGCCGTTACGTTCACGCTCGTGTCGAAGGCGCCGCTGAAAGTGCGCGCGCAACACACGGTCGGCGCGATGTACGCGTCATGCCATCTCGACGATCTCACGTGGGTCGACGAACGGCATTTCAGCGCGACTTTCGTCGATATCGAAGGGCGCTGGGCGTTCGAGATTCGCGACCGTGCCGTGCCGTTCATCCTGCCCGGGCTCCGGGTGCGCCGCGTGCCGAACCGATAGCGCGCGAGCGGCGATCGCAGGCGTCCTGCCAGCGCTTGAGTGTCATCCGGAAGGCGCAAAATCGCACGGTTTCAATTTTCTTTCGCATCGGTCGGTGTGTAAGTTTCGGCGTGTCCGGAGCCGGCTCGCGCCACGCCGGAAGCGGCGCGAGCGGCGTCGGCTGGACATCGCGTTCGCACCGCACATTACAAAATGAATGGAAAGTGAAAGAATTCATTCTCTTGACGCGATGCGTCCGGGCCATTTATTGTCCGTCTGCCGTCCGTGAGAGAGCACGGGGGCAATCTCGGATGCGCGTCTCGCGCGCACGACAACACGCAGCAAGAAGCAGAAAAGGAAACGTGGTAGCCACATGAAGCCGCTATTCGACGACAAGAATTCCGATGCGGTCAGCGATCGTCCTTCCACCCCGTCTTCATCACCCGTCGCCGTGCCTGCCGCTGCCGCTCGCGTCGTCGTGCCGGCGGCACCGCCGACCGAGCACGCGCGCCTGATCACCGTCGACGAGATCGATCAGCTCGGCGCGACGCAGGGCACACGGATCGCCGCTTTCTCCCAGCAGATTCTCGCGAGCGTGCGCGCATCGGACGCCGACCAGTTCGGCGACAAGCTCAACGCGCTGATCGCGACCGCGAAAGGGCTCGACCCGCGCGGCGCCGACAAGGGCGGGCTGCTCACGCAGGTCACCCGGATGTTCCGTTCGACCAAGGAGAAGCTGCTGTCGCAATACGAGTCGGTGAGCAAGCGGATGGACACGCTCGTCGTCGAGCTCGAGAGCCATGCGCAGCGCCAGAAAGCCGGCATCGACGAACTCGAGCGGATGTACAACGACAACTACGCGCTGCACCAGGAGCTGGTGAAGTCGAAAGCGCAAGGCGAAGCGGCGCTCGCGACGCTGCGCGCGCATCTCGAGGCCGGCCGGCAGCCGGTGGAGGACGCGTTCGCCGCGCAACGCCTGCTCGACGTCAAGCGCACGGTCGACGCGCTCGAAAGCAAGCTCGACGACCTCGACCGCGCGATGCTGATGTCGAAGCAGCTCGCGCCGCAGATCCGGATGGAGCAGGACCAGAAACGCACGCTCACGTCGAAGTTCATGACGATCAAGACCGTGCTGATTCCCGCGTGGACCAACGCGTTCGCGCTCTACCTCGAGCAGCTCGGCACGAAGCGCGCAGCGGCGCTCGCGAACGCGACCTACGACGCGGCCGACGAGGCGATCCGCGCGCAGGCCGACCTGAACCGCCAGAACGCGCAGGAAGTCGCGAAGCTCGGCCAGCGTCCGGTGATTTCCACCGACACGTTCGAATACGCGCAGCAGCAGCTGTTCGGCGCATTCGACGACGTCACGCAGATCATTGCCGACGGCAAGCGCCAGCGCGAGCAGGACGCGCCGCGCCTGCGCCAGCTCGAACAGGACCTGATCACCCGATTCGCTCCGAAGCACAACTGAGAGAACACCGCATGATTACGCTTGAGAAACGCGCGGCGAAGGTCGCGATCGTCCTCGAAAAACGCCAGATCCTGAAGCCGCCCGTCGTGCGCGTCGGCGCGGCGCTCGACATTTCGGGCTCCGCGAAGCCGCTCTACCAGTCCGGCGTGATCCAGGACACGCACGACCGGATCCTCGGCATCGCGCTGAAGTTCGACGACAACGGCGAAGTCGACACGTGGACCTTCACCGAAGGCTACGATCGCCTGCCGACCGCGACGCCGGACAACTACGGCTCGTACATCTCCGACCACGTGCTCAACGCGCGGATCGACAAGTGGGGCGGCACGCAGTACGCGCCGGTGATGAACGACATCGTCGACTTCTTCTTCCGCGCGCCGGAGCCGGCGCCGCAGCGCGAAGAGAAGCGCGGCTTCCTGAGCCGGCTGTTCGGCGGCGCGGACGAAACGCCCGCGCCGGCCCCCGCCGCGCCCGTGAACGGCCATCTGCCCGCCTGGGTGTTGTTCGTCACCGACGGCCAGAACCCGAAGAACGACCGCAAGCGCGTACGCCAGTTGCTGGCCGAGTCGCAGCATTTCCCGCTGTACTGGTCGCTCGTCGGCGTCGGCGATCCGAGCGAATTCGACTTTCTCGCGGAAGTCGCCGAAGAGATGCCGAACGTCGGCTTCCTGCATCTCGAATCGCTCGACGTCAGCGACGAGCAAATCTATGAACAGCTGATCACGCAGGAATTCTGCAACTGGGTGCGCGCGAAGTAAGCGCAGCCCGCAAGCCTTCTCTCCGGAACTCGATTACCCCCATCATGTTGAAAGATTTCAAGATCCCGCTGTCGCTCACGGTGCTCGCGCTGGTCGCGGCCTATCTACTCGGCGGCGTGAAGGACATGCTGATCGTCGCGGTCCTGTGCGTACTCGAAATCTCGCTGTCGCTCGACAACGCGGTCGTCAACGCATCGGTGCTCAAGAACTGGTCGGAAAAGTGGCGCAACCGCTTCATGGTGTTCGGCCTGCCGGTCGCGGTGTTCGGCATGCGGCTCGTGTTCCCGCTGCTGATCGTCGCGGTGATCGGCCACATCGGCATGTGGGATGCGCTGACGCTCGCGATCGAGTCGCCGGACAAGTACGCGGCGATCCTGACCTCCGCGCATCACCAGGTGTCGGCGTTCGGCGGCGCGTTCCTGCTGATGGTGTTCTTCAAGTTCATGCTCGACACCGGCAAGGACGAGCACTGGATCGGCTTTCTCGAAGGCCCGATGCGGCATCTCGGCCGGATCACCGCGCTTGAAGTGGCGCTGACGCTCGCGATCGTCATCATCGCGTCGTTCTACGTGCCGTCGGCGGAACAGGTCGGCTTCCTGCTCGCGGGCGCGTTCGGCGTGATCAGCTTCGTGATCGCGCACGGCATCGGCGACCTGATCGGCGGGGAAGAGACGGGCACGCGCGTGGTGCGCGAAGGCGTCGCGGGTTTCATGTATCTCGAGGTGCTCGATTCGTCGTTCAGCTTCGACGGCGTGATCGGCGCATTCGCGTTGTCGAACAACATCTTCCTGATCGCGCTGGGCCTCGGCGTCGGCGCGGCCTACATCCGGGAGATGACGCTCGTGCTGCTGAAGAAGGGCACGCTCGCGCAATACCGCTATCTCGAACACGGGGCGTTCTGGGCGATCGGCGCGCTCGCGACGATCATGTTCCTCGGCGTGAAGTTCGAGGTGCCCGAGGTCGTCACGGGCCTGATCGGCGCGGCGACGATCGCGGCGGCCGTGTGGTCGTCGATCGTCGTGCAGCGCAAGGAAGACCGGGGCGCGGTGGCGAGCAAGTGACGCGCGCCGCGCGCGGCGCGGCGACCATCAACGCGGGCCGCACACGGCGGCCCGGCATTGCCGCCGGCGCAACGGCGGTTCCAGCAGGAGAGGTTCAGATGATCAATTTGTCGAAGGGCGGTCGCGTCAACCTGTCGAAGGAAGCGCCCGGCACGCAGAAGTTCCGCATCGGTCTCGGTTGGGACGCGAACTCGACGGACACGGGTACGGATTTCGATCTGGACGTGTCGGTGTTCCTGTGCAAATACGACGCGCAGAGCAATCCGAAGCTGATCTCGGATCAGCACTTCGTGTTCTACAACAGCGAAGTGCGCACGATGGACCGGAACGACACCTTCATCCAGCCGGGCGACGATTTTCCGAAGCGCGGGATGCCCGCATCGAAGTGCATGGGTGTCGTGCACAGCGGCGACAACCGCACCGGCAGCGGCGACGGCGACGACGAGGTGATCTTCATCGACATGACGAAGCTCGCGGCCGACGTCGAGGAGATCTCGGTGGTCGTGACGATCGACCAGGCCGAAGCGCGCCGCCAGAATTTCGGGCAGGTTCGCCACAGCTACATCCAGATCGCCGACGAGGTGTCGGGGACGGTGATCGCGAAGTACGCGCTCGAGGAAGACTTCTCGATGGAGACGTCGGTGCAGGTCGGCAGCTTCTATCGCCGCGACGGTCACTTCATGTTCAAGGCGGTCGGCGCCGGCTACAACCGCGGCCTGGGCGACTTCGTGCGCGCGTACGGCGGCGCGGTCTGACTGGCGGCAGCCCGGCCGGCGGGGTACCGCCGCGCCGGGCCGGAAGCAGCGATGACGAATCCGTCCGACGAGCCCAAGCGGCTCGAGTTCGATACGACGCCCGAGCGCACGCCCGGGCGTCTTGCGTTCGGCGCGCCGCCCGCGGCCGCGACGCCGGCTGCGCGCGCGCCGGGCCGGCCGGCGCCGCAGGCGCTCGACCTCGGGCCGGCGCCCGGCCCGGCCGTGCGCGCGGCGCCGGCCGATGCGGTCGGCCGCGCGCTGTTCGGTGAATCGAACCATCCGCAGCTCGACGCGTGCTTCCGTGCCGCGCAGGCGGGCTTTCCGACGCTCTATCCCGACTACGCGCCGCGCATCGAGCGGCACATCCGGCAACTGGTGCCGCTCAAGCTCGCGACGGTCGCGACGATCGGCGACGGCGCGCTGGAGACAGCCGGCAATCTCGTCGAAGCGGTCGCGACGACGACGCGCGAATTCAACGAGCTCGGCGCGGCCGACCTGATGGCCGGCATGCTCGCGCAGGCGACGCGCAAGGCCGGCATGTTCGAGCGCTGGTTCGGCGGCGCGGCGTCGGGGCATGTCGACTACCGTGCGGCACTTGGCGCGCTGAAGCAGTCGCTCGGCTTCTTTCCGCGCCGCACCGAGGAACTCGCCGCGCAGGTTCGCCACGCGGAGGAAAACCTCGTGGTCGTGCTCGCGGCGTTGAGTGCGGTGGCGGACGTCGTGCGCGCGCCGGACGATGCGGGCGTCGAGCGCACGCTGTTCGACCGGCGCAACATCGTCGGGCAGGCGCTTCAGCAGATCCGGATGCAGCCGGCGCAACTGCGCGGGCTCGACGAACGCGTGACCGACCTGATGTCGCGCGCCGATCACCTGATGAACGTCGTGTTGCCGGCGATGCTGGCCGCCCGCCCGCAGCGCTGAACGAACGGCACGCATGCGCACGCCCCGGCGCGCGCATGCGCTGCGCGGGCCGTGCGGCGTCGCGGCATTTCACGTACGCCGGCGCGAGTCTGTTATCTTCCCGGGCATCTCATCGCTTTCCCGCCGATTCTCCATGACTGACCGCATCGTCGCCGCATTCGATTTCGACGGCACCATCACGACTACCGACAGCTTTCGCCATTTCGTCCGCTTTGCGGTCGGCACGCCGCGCTTCGCATGGGCCGGGCTGCGCGCCCTGCCGTGGATCGTCGCGATGAAGGCCGGGCTGCTGTCGCGCGGCGACGCGAAAGCGCGGTTCGCGTCGTTCGCGTTCGGGCCGATTCGCGAGGATGCGCTCGATGCGCAGGCGCGCGCGTTCGTCGACACCTGCCTGCCGCGTTTCGTGCGCGCGGACATGCTCGAACGCATTCGCGAGCATCAGGCGCGCGGGCACGAAGTCGTGCTGGTCAGCGCGTCGCCGTCGCTGTATCTGGAAAAGTGGGCGAAGACGGCCGGCTTCGATGCGGTGCTGGCGACCCGGCTCGCGTTCGAGCGCGGCACCTTCGCGGGGCGGCTCGACGGCGAGAACTGCTGGGGGCCGCAGAAGGTCGTGCGGTTGCGCGGGTGGTGGGGCGACCGGCCGCCGCGGCAACTGTTCGCGTACGGCGACAGCCGCGGCGACAAGGAAATGGCCGAACTGGCGAACTGGTCGTGGATCCGCGGGCAGGGGCCGATGCCGCCGATCGGCGATTGACGGCGCGGGTTACGCGTCGGCCGGCGCGTGGCGCGCCGCGCGCGGCGGACGGTAGCCGCCCCAGCGATTCGCGCGGGCGAACGTACCGACGTCGTTGAAGCGCACGCCGACTTCGCGCAGCGCCGCATGTGCGGTGCGAGCGGTCAGTTGCCGGATGTAGAACGGGTCGCGGACCACGAAGTGATGGATCGCGTGCGTGCTGCCGAAATTGAAGCAGAACAGCTGGAACGGCAGCATCCACCACACGTTCAGCACCTGCGTCTGCTGGATCACGTTGCGCGAATCGATGTCGCCGAAATAGTGCATGTTCGAGCTGACGAAGTTGATGCAGAAGCTGCGCACGAAGTTCGGCCCGAGCCAGACCACCGCGAGAAAATCGACGACGTTCATGACGCGCCCGAGCCCGGCGGGCACCGCTACCGCGTAGCCGAACGCATGCAGTGCGAACAGCGCGGCGTGATAGACGATGAACGCATGCCACAGCACGTAGTACACGTGACCGACCGGCATGTACGACGACACCTGCTCGACCCGCAATTGCAGCCGCTCGGCCGGATCCTGCACCGGCTGTGCGGCTACGTACTGCTTCACCTTGCGGCGCATCGCGACCGGCCGCAGCGCGACGGCGAGCATCCCGTCCGCGATCATCAGCAGCCGTTTCACGCCCCAGCGTTCGCCGTTGGTGATGCCGAATTCCTCGAGATCCGATTCGCCGCCCGACACCTTGTGATGGTGCAGATGCATGCGCCGCCGCGTCCACGGGTTGATCGTGCCGGGCCGTGTGAGCCAGCACAGCGCCATCATCAGGTGATAGGCCCACGGCGTCTTCTTGAAGTACATCAGGTGAATCAGGTCGTGCTCCAGCTCGTGGATCAGCGACGTGACGAAGGCGGCGAGCGGCAGCGCGACGTACCACGCGATCGCGCCGCGCGCATACAGCCAGGCGATCGCGACCATCGCACTCACCGAGACGGCCATCACGGTCGCGCCGACGAGGTTCTGGTTGTCGAGCAGCGGGAAGCGCGCGCGGATCGCGTCGCTCGCGGCGTTGACCTCGCGGCGGACATACGCGACCTTGTCCGCGTCGTGGCGAAAGGCGGTGCGGGCGGGTTGGCTCATCGACCGTAATTCCTGCGGAAAGGGTGGGGCGCAATGCCGATGTGACAAGCATAGGCGCGCGCCGGACCGCATGCGAGGGCCGCCGGTGTCAATGATGGTGTCATTTCGGGCCATGCTGGCCCGCCGGCGCGGCTAGAGTCCTGTCCCGGTGTCATGGCGTGCCGGCGACGCTACAATCCGCCGAAACCGCCCCGGAGTCCGCCGCATGGTCCTGTCCGTTCCGGATGCCGCGCGCCAGTTGAACAAGGCGACGGTGTCGTCCGCGTATGCGCTGTTCATGCTGATGCTGGCCGAGGAGCGCGGCATCGACGGCGGCCGCATTCTTGCCGGCTCGGGCGTCGAGCGCGATCGCCTCGCGCAGCCCGACGCGCGCATCACGCCGCTGCAGCAGGCGGCGATCGTGTTCAACCTGATCGACGCGACGCGCGACCCGTCGATCGCGATCGAGATCGGGCTGCGCAGCAGCCTGACGAAAGCGGGACTGATCGGTTTCGGGCTGATGAGCTGCGCGACGCTCGGCGAGGCGATCGCGCTCGGCATCCGCTACCTGCCGACGCGCGTGCCGTTTTTCTCGGTGCGCCTTGCGCAGCTCGACGGGATCGTCGACATCGACGTGCTCGAAGCGTTTCCGCTCGGCCGGCTGCGCCAGTTCGCGGTCGAGAATTTCCTGGTCGAGACCGCGATCCTGTTCAATTCGCTGCTGTATCCGGTGCCCGGCCGCACGCTGCAGTCGCGCGCGGAACTCCACTTCGCGTGGCCCGAGCCGCCTTGGTTCGAGCAATATCGCGCGCGGCTGCCGCGCTGCCATTTCGACGCGAGCGCGAACCGTATCCGCTGCGACGCCGCGTTGCTCGACGAACCGATCGGTACCGCGAACGCGCACACCGCGCAGATGATCGTGCAGCAGTGCGAAGCCGAGCTCGCGCGGCTCGGCTACGCGGAAAGCGTCGTCGAGCGCGTGCGCAACCTGCTGATCTGCGGCGAGGGCGGCTATCCGTCGGTCGACGACGTTGCGCGCGAACTGCATGTTTCGGCGCGCACCCTCAAGCGCAAGCTCGCCGAGTACGGCGCGACCTATTCGGCGCTGCTCGACGAGATCCGGCTGCGCGACGCGCTGCGGCTGCTCGAGGGGACGCGCCTGCCGGTCGACGAGATCGCGGCGCGTGTCGGCTATACGGACCGCGCCAATTTCACGCGCGCGTTCAAGCGCTGGACCGGCGCCGCGCCGAGCGAGCGACGCTGAGCGCGAACGGGTGCCGGCCCGCGTTGCGGGCCTGCCGGAAGGGGCGCACGCGTCGCGTCGTCAGACGATCGAGATCCAGTTCGCACCGCGCCCGCCCGGCGCGCGCGCATGCAGCGACAGCGTGCCGTCGTCCGGCGCGATCGCATACACCGATACGTACGCCGACTGTTCGCCGCACGCGACGAGCCAGCGCCCCGACGGGTCGATCGCGAACCCGCGCGGCTGGGTTTCGGTGGGCGTCGTGTGCGCGGGTTCGAACGCGCCGTCGGCGGTGCGGCGGTAGCAGAGGAGCTGGCTCGACGTACGTTCGCTGACGTAGCCGAAGCGCTCGTCGGGCGTCAGGTGCAGGTCGGCCGCCCAGACGGACGGTTCGGCGGGGGCGGGCGGCCGCGCATGGCCCTGCGCGAGTTCGGCGACGGCCGGGTGGCGCGCGCTCACGTGAGCGTCGCCGAGCCGGCCGGTCTCGCGGTCGCGCGCGAACGTCGCGAGCGTGGCCTGGAATTCGCTGACGACGACGAGCTCGCGGCCGTCGCGTGCGAACTGCAGGTGGCGGGGACCGAAACCGGCCGGCACGCGGGTTTCGCCGTGTTCGCGCGCGCGCAGGCCGGCGGCGTCCTCGACGAGCGCGAAGCTGAACACGCGGTCCGAGCCGAGCGAGCTGACGTAGGCGAACCGGTTGTCCGGCGACACGATCACCGAGTGCGCATTCGCGATGCCGGCGATGACCTGCAGCGGCTCGCCGTCGCCGTCGCGCACGCGCGCGGCGTCGTAGAGGCTCAGCGTATTGCCGCCGTACGATGCGCCGAGCAGCCAGCGGCTGCTGCGATCGAGCGACAGGTATGCGTGGCTCGCGTCGATCGCGGTTGCGCCGATGCGCACGAGCGCGCCGGTGGCCGGCGCGACGCGGAACGCGACGATCGTCGGCTGTTCGCCGCGCGTCGCGACGTAGAGCCGCGTGCGGTCGGCCTGTACGGCGATCGGCATCGCGACGTCGGCGGCCGGGTAGCGGGCGAGCGGCGCGAGCGCGCCGTCGCCGGTGAGGGAGAACGTGGCGAGATCGCCGTCGGCGGCATTCGAGACGACGACGGTCAGGCGGTCAGTGTTCGGCATGGCGGAGCATCGAAGCGTTCGTTAAGGAGGGATCGGCCGGCCGGCCGCGCGGGGGATCGCCGCGCCGGTGCGTGCGCGCGAACAGCGCGGCGACCGCGGCCACGAGCGAAGCGATCGCGAGCGCATACAGCCCGCCCGTGATCGAACCCGTATGTTGCTTCAGATAGCCGAAGGCCGTCGGCGCGACGAAGCCGCCCAGGTTGCCGACCGAGTTGATCAGCGCGATCACGCCCGCGGCCACGCGGGTGTCGAGATAGCCTTGCGGAATCGGCCAGAACAGCGACGACGCGGCCTTGAAGCCGAGCGCGGCGAAGCAGATCGACGCGAACGACCAGACCGGATCGTGCGACGTCGACGCGAACAGCCCGCACGCGGCGAGTACGAGCGCGAACGCGAGCCAGCGCTGCGGGTGCTTCCACTTCGACGACAGCACGGCGAAGCCGTACATCGCGCCGATCGCGATCATCCATGGAATCGTGTTGTAGAGGCCGACCTGGAAATCGGTGAGGCCGCCCATCTTGCGGATGATCGTCGGCAGCCAGAACGTGGCCGCGTAGATCGTCAGCTGGATCGAGAAGTACAGGAAGCAGAACAGCCCGATTTGCGGATCGCGCAGCAGCGCGGTGGTGCGCACCGGCACGTGCGAGCGCATGTCGCGCGCCGTGCGTTCGGCATCGAGCGCGGCTTCGAGCGCCGCGCGCTCGTCGGCCGTGAGCCAGGTCGCTTCGCGGATGTGCGATTTCAGCAGCAGCCAGCTTGCGCCGCACAGCGCGACCGAGAACAGCCCCTCGATCAGGAACATCCATTGCCAGCCTTCGAGGCCGAAGCCGCGGATCGACAGCAGCGCGCCGGTGACGGGCCCGGACAGGACCGACGCGAACGCGGAGCCGCCGAGGAAGATCGCCATCGCCTTGCCGCGTTCCTGTGGCGGCAGCCATTGCGACAGGTACAGCACGACGCCGGGAAAGAAGCCGGCCTCGGCCGCGCCGAGCAGGAATCGCAGTGCGTAGAACGACGTGTCGTTCCACACGAACGCCATCGCGGCCGCGACGATGCCCCACGTCGCCATGATCCGCGCGAGCCACACGCGGGCGCCATAGCGCTGCATCAGCAGGTTCGACGGCACCTCGAACAGTGCGTAGCCGACGAAAAACAGCCCGGCGCCGAGCCCGTATGCGGCCGCGCCGATGCCGATCGACGCCTCGAGGTGGCGATCCACGAAGCCGACGTTCACACGGTCGATGTAGTTGGCGATGAACATGACCAGCACGAGCGGCAGCACGTGCCATTTCACTTTCGAGACCGCGGATGCGAGCGGGTCGCGTCCGGGCAGGGCGGGCGAGGGCGGGTTCAACGGTGTCTCCGGTCGGGCGGCGGCGGACGAGGCGGTAGCTCGTGTCGGCGCCGGGGCACGTTCATGTAGTACGTCGTCGTATAACATGGTACGCCTGAATGACAACGGAAACGTCGCGGGTTTACCAGAATGCTTCGGCGAAAATGATAAATGCCTGGTGGTTCGGTGATCGGATATTGATATCAGATGACATATGACATGAGATGGACGCATGCCAAGCCCGGGGTGCTTGATGCTCGTTGGCAGGTACGCAGAAACGCCGGCATGACTGACGGTAGCGCGCATCGGTGCCGCTCGTGTCGCAGGGCGACCTCACGCGCGCCGCGCAATGTGTCGAGCAGGCGTCGACGCTATTCGCGAACCGGGCCGCGGGCTACCGGCCGCACGTGAACGTGTTGTCGGCCGGTGATGGGGCGCCATGCCTGTCGGCAGGCGGCGACCCGAACATCCGTTCTGGCGACTCCTGCCGGTGGCCAGCCGACGGCGAGGTGCGCGCGATCGACGTTGACCGGCGGCGATGCAGTATCGAAGGGCGCTCGCGGTTGCGGCAAAATACCTGGCGCGCGGACCCGACGTGAACGGCATCCTTGCGAACAGTATCTGCATGTGCCGGATGCGGGGCGTGCCGACGCGGGTGCTTTCCGGCGGCGGCCGCGGAGTACGGGGCGCAGGACGCGCCGGCCGTCGCGCCGGTCGCGTCGACCATCGGCGTCGCGAAGCCGCCGACCGGCGACGATCGCACGCGGGTCGCGCCGTGCACCGCATCGGACGACGCGAACGCGGTGACGCGCACGACGGCGATTTCATGGCTTGAAGACGGAGCAACGGATCATGCAGGACAAACGACAGGTGCGGCGTTTCTACGCGTTCAACGGCGACGCGGACGGCCTGTGTGCGCTACAACAACTGCGGCTCGCGGAGGGCGGGCACGGCACGCTCGTCACCGGCGTGAAGCGCGACATCAAGCTGCTCGAGCGCATCGATGCGTGCGCGGGCGACCTCGTCACGGTGCTCGACGTGTCGCACGACCAGAATCGCGCTGCGTGTGCGCGGCTGCTGCGCGACGGCGCGACGATCCGCTATTTCGACCATCACTTCGCGGGCGAACTGCCCGACGATCCGCGTTTCGACGCGCATATCGACACGGCGGCCGACGTCTGCACGAGCGCGCTCGTGAACCGTTATCTCGGCGGCCGGCATGTGCGCTGGGCCATCGTCGCGGCTTTCGGCGACGAACTGCCGGCGCTCGGCGACGCGCTTGCGCGCGCGCATGGAATCGACGAGGTTGAGCGTTGCACGCTCGCCGAACTCGGCCTCTACCTGAACTACAACGCGTACGGCGAGTGCGTCGGCGATCTGCATTTCGATCCGGCCGCGCTGGCCGACGCGATGCTGCCGTGCGTCGATCCGCTCGATTTCGTGCGCGGGACCGACGTGTTCGCCGCGCTGCGCGACGGCTACCGCGACGACATGGCGCGCGCGTGCGCGCTCGCGCCGCTGCGCGAGGTGCCGGGGGCGACGCTGGTCCGGATGCCCGATCATCCGTGGGCGCGACGCGCGACGGGGATGCTCGCGAACGAGCGGATGCGCAACGCGCCGCATGCGGCGCTCGCGGTGCTGTCGCCGCGCGCGGACGGTGGACTTGTCGTCAGCGTGCGTGTGCCGGACGGCCGGCCGCTCGGCGCCGACGAATTCTGCCGCGGATTTCCGACCGGCGGCGGGCGCAAGCGCGCGGGCGGCATCAACCATCTGCCGGAAGCCGAATTCGACGCGTTTGCCGAGCGTTTCGAAGCGGCGTTCCGGCTCGATTGACGCGACGGCGGCGCACACGCGCGCCGCGCCGTCGTCACGCGGCGAGTGCCGTCATCGGCATCGACATCGACATCGGCCGGCCCGGGCCGTGTTGCGCACACGGGATCGAGCGTAGGCCCGTGCACAGGGCGAGGAATCGCCGAAATGCAGCAAGGCGCTTCACCGTGCGGCGCGGCGCGGAATGTGCGCCGTGGCCGGCCGTCGTCGGCGCTGTCGCATCGAACGTCGACACGGCGCGGCACAGCCGCGACAATACGCATCCCGTCCCGCTTTCATCATCGAGGTGCCCGTGCCCGTCAAGCCGTCCGTTGCTCCCGCGATCGTCTGGTTCCGCGACGATCTGCGCGTGACCGATCAGCCCGCGCTGACGCGCGCGGTGGCGTCGGGCCGGCCGCTCGTGTGCGTGTTCGTCGACGACACGGGCGACGGCGCGGGGCGGGCGCCCGGCGGCGCGGCGCGCTGGTGGCTGCACGGGTCGCTGGCCGGGCTCGACGCCGCGCTCGGCCGTCATGGCGGGCGCCTGCTGCTGTTGCGCGGCGACGCGCGGCAAGAAATCGAGCGCGTCGTGCACGATACGGGCGCGGCGGCCGTGTACTGGAACCGCCGCTATGCGCAGCCGCAGCGCGACGCGGATGCGGCGCTGAAGGCGTCGCTCAAGGCCGGCGGCGTGACTGTCGAAAGCAGCAACGGCAGCCTGCTGAACGAGCCGTGGGAAGTGCTGACGGGCAGCGGCGCGCCGTACCAGGTGTTCACCGCCTACTGGCGCGCGGCGCGTCGCGATCGCACGGTCGCCGCGCCGCTGCCGGAACCCGAGCGGATCGGGTTTCATCCGTGGCCGCAAGCCGTGCGCGACCGCGCGCTGGCGCTCGATGCGCTGTCGTTGCGTCCGCCCGTGCCGGACTGGGCAGGCGGCCTGCGCGACGCATGGCCCGCGCCCGACGAAGCCGGCGCGCATGCGCGGCTCGACGCGTTCCTGACGACGTCGCTCGCCGGCTACGCGGATGCGCGCGACCGTCCCGACCTGCCCGCGACGAGCGGGCTGTCGCCGTTCCTGCGCTTCGGCAACCTGTCGCCGCGACAGGTGTGGCACGCGGCCCAGGGCGCCGCGCAGGCGGGCGGGGCCGCGTGCGCGGCGGGCGCCGACAAGTTCCTGAGCGAGCTCGGCTGGCGCGAATTCAGCTACGCGTTGCTGTATCACTTCCCGGCGCTCGCGACCGACAATTTCCGCGCGCAGTTCGATACGATGCCGTGGCGCGACGATCCCGCCGCGCTGCGGGCCTGGCAGCGCGGGCTGACCGGCTATCCGCTCGTCGACGCGGGCCTGCGCGAGCTGTGGACGACCGGCTGGATGCACAACCGGGTGCGGATGGTCGTCGCGTCGTTCCTGATCAAGCATCTGCTGATCGACTGGCGCGCGGGCGAAGCATGGTTCTGGGACACGCTGGTCGATGCCGACCCCGCGAACAACGCGGCGAGCTGGCAATGGGTGGCCGGTTGCGGCGCCGATGCCGCGCCGTATTTCCGCATCTTCAATCCGGTCGCGCAGGGCCGGAAGTTCGACCCGGACGGCGCATACGTGCGGCGCTGGGTGCCTGAACTCGCGGCGCTCGACGCCGCGTCGATCCACGCGCCGTGGGAAGCGGCGCCGCTGACGCTCGACGCGGCCGGCATCAGGCTCGGCGTCGACTACCCGGAACCGCTCGTCGAGCATGCGGCCGCGCGCGCCCGTGCGCTCGACGCGCTGGCCGCGTTGCCGAAGCGTCGCTGAACGCGAGGCGGGGCGCGCGTCAGTTGCAGAGCGCGACGTGTTCGAGCAGCGCGTACGCCACGCCCGAATCGAAGTAGGCCGCACCGCACCACGCGACGAACGCGAGCGTGCCGGCGGCCAGCGCCGCGCGGATCATGCCCATGCCGCGTTGCCCGCCGCGGGCCGCGCGATACGCGCGTCGTCGATCGGCAGGTGCAGCAGCGCCGCGATCACGCCGAGCGCGATCGAGCCGAGCCACAGCGGCATGTAGGAGTGCATCGCGTCATACACGACCGCCCCGAGCCAGACGCCGAAGAAGCTGCCGAGCTGGTGCCCGAAGAACACGAAGCCGAACAGCGTGGCGATGTAGCGCACGCCGAACACCTGCGAGATCACGCCGTTCGTCAACGGCACGGTGCCGAGCCAGGTGAATCCGATCACGGCCGCGAATACGTAGACGCTCGCGGGCGACAGCGGCGCCGCGACGAACGCGGCCATCGCGAGCGCGCGCACGAGGTATAGCCCGGACAGCACGTACTTGCGGCGCAGCAGCCCGCCGAGATGGCCGCACGCATAGGTGCCGGCCACATTGGTCAGTGCGATCAGCGCGAGCGCGACGCTCGCGTGGCGCGCCGGCAATCCGTGGTCGAGCAGGTAGGCCGGCAGGTGGGTCGCGATGAACGCGAGCTGGAAGCCGCACGCGAAGAAGCCGGCGTTCAGCAGCCAGAAGCCGCGATGCGCGAACGCCTCGCGCACCGCTTCGCGGATCGACTGGTCGGGACCGGCGGCCGTCGCCGCCTGCGCGGGCCGGTCGCGCAGCAGCACGGCGAGCGGCGCGAGCAGCGCCGCGACGAGCGCCAGCGCGATGAACGCCTGTTGCCAGCCGATGCCGCCGATCAGTTCCTGCGCGACGGGCACCATGCAGAACTGGCCAAGCCCGCCGATCGCGCCTGCGACGCCGAGTGCCCAGCCGCGCCGGTCGGGCGGAAACAGGCGGCTCAGCGCACCGTAGATCGACGCAAACGCCGAGCCCGACAGCGCGATGCCGATCACGAGCCCGGCGCCGACCGTGAACATGCCGGTCGAGGCCGCATGCGCCATCGTGACGAGCCCGGCCGCATACAGCAGCATGCCCGTGGCGATCACGCGCAGTGAGCCGAAGCGGTCGGCGACCATCCCCGTGAACGGCTGCGCGACGCCCCAGATCAGGTTCTGCAGCGCCAGCGCGAGCCCGAATGCTTCACGCGACCAGCCGTGGTCGAGCGACACGGGCGCGAGGAACAGGCCCTGCACGTGACGGATGCCGAGCGCGGCACCCATGATCAGGCCGCCGGCCAGCACCGGCAGCCAGCGGCGACGGACTTCCTGCTCGATCGGGGTCATGCATGTCTCCGGATGAAGGCGCGCGGCGAAACGGCCGCGCTCGATCCGATTAGACGATCGGGCCCGTTGCCGCTCAAGCGATCATTCGGTCAGGTTGGCATGCGTGCAGGGAATGCGACGAGGGGCGCACGGCGTTGCCGGCGGCATCCGTCCGGCCGCGGTCGCGGCGAGGCGGGGCACCGGTGCCCGATTACGCCGGCGCCCTGTCGTGCGCGCGCATCGCGGTATCGCATTCGGTCGCTTCGGCGAGGATCCAGTCGCGGACGTCGGCGACTTCGCGGCGCGGGGCCGGATCGTGCTGGAACAGCCAGTAGCCGTACGCATCCGACAGCGCCTGCGTGTGCGGCCCGAGCACCGCGAGGCGTCCGTCCGCGAGCATCGGCGCGACGAGCGCAAGCCGGCCGAGCGCGACGCCCTGACCCGCGATCGCGGCCTGGATCACCTGGTCGTACTGGTTGAAGCGCAATACGCCCTTCGGGCGCGTGTCGCCGAGCCCGGCCGCATGCAGGTGCGCGCGCCACTGCAATTGCGGTTGCGGCGGCCCGTCGAACTCGAGCAGCACGTGGTCGGCGATGGTGGCCTCGCTCGTGACCGGCCGCGCGGCGAGCGCCGGATGCGCGACCGGTACGACGATCTCGTCGAACAGGCGCAGCGCGCCGGCCGGCGCGCGCTCGCGCGGGCAATAGCGGATGCCGAGATCGATGCCTTCGGCGCGCAAATCGAGTACCTTGTCGTTCGCGGCGACGCGCAGGTCGATCTCCGGCAGGCGCGCCTGCAGCCGCCCGAGCCGCGGCAGCAGCCACAGCGCGGTGACGCCGATGCTGGCGGTGATCGTGACGGGCTGGCGCTCGCGCGCGGCGGCGAGCGAGGCGACCGTGTCCTGCAGGCCATGCAGCGCCGCATCCGCGACGCGGAACAGCCGCTCGCCTTCCGGCGTGAACGCGATCTTCCGGTAGCCGCGCTGCAGCAACGCGACGCCGAGATGCGCCTCGAGTGCGTGCACCTGCCGGCTGACCGCCGATTGCGTGACGCACAGGTCCTGCGCGGCCAGCGTGATGCTCATGCGGCGGCCGACGGCGACGAAACCGCGGACCAGATCGAGCGAAGGGAGACGGACGAGCGGCGTTGACATGCGCGTGACTCATGCGAATGGAGCAGCAAGATTGGTTGAGAACATGGCATGCGTCAAGTTCAATGGAGGCGGGCGCGATGCGTGCGGGGGCGGGTGGCGATGTGCGGGGCCGGAGCCGAGGCTGATGCATTCGTTCGGCACGACCGGGGAGCATGGGGCCCGGGGCGGCGCTCAAGCGCCAACTCTGGGTGACCGCGAAGCGTGGGATCGGGGCAAGCACTGAAGCGCCAAATCTGGTTGACCGCGCACCATGGGACTCGAGCAAGCGCTAAGGCGTCAGCTCGGGTAGACCGCGCAGCATGGGACCGGAGCAAGCGCTGAAGTGCCAACTCGAGTGGACCGCGAAGCATGGGACCGGAGCAAGCACTGAAGTGCCAACTCGGGTCGACAGGAGACAGGATGACGATTTCGAGCGAACGAAACGGGGCGGCGCAGGGCAGTCGCACGGCGGACGCGTTGCCGCCCGAACCCGTGACGCTGCACGCGGCCGACGGCTACGCATTGCGCGGCCACGTGTGGCGCCATCGCGGCGGCACTACCGCGCGACCCGTGACGGTCATCAATTGCGCGACGTCGGTGCGGTGCGACTACTACTTTCGCTTCGCGGCCTGGCTGTTCGCGCAGGGGCGCGACGTGCTCGTCTACGACTATCGCGGCATCGGCGGGTCGCGCCCGCCGCATCTCGCGAAGCTGCGCGCGAACTGGCTCGACTGGGGGCAACTCGATTGCGAAGCCGCGCTGCAATACGCACGCGATACGTTTCCGGGCCAGCCGCTCGACGTCGTCGCGCACAGTATCGGCGGCTGCGTGCTCGGGCTCGCGGCGTCGAACGTGCACGTGCGGCATGCGGTGACCGTCGGTGCGCAGTATGCGTACTGGCGCGACTACCTGCCGGCCGAGCGGCGGCGCATGTGGTGGAAGTGGCATGTCTTGATGCCCGTGCTCGCGGCCGTGTTCGGCTACGTTCCCGCGAAGCGGCTCGGCTGGATGGAGGACACGCCGCGTGGCATCGCGCTGTCGTGGGCGCGCTCGCAGGCGCGTTTCGAGGACGGCTATCTCGGCCGCGTGCTCGACGCCGGGGCCGTGGGCCGCTCGGCGTTGCCTGCGCGCTTCGCGGGACTGTCGGCGCCGATGCTCGCGATCGGCCTCGACGACGACGCGTTCGGCACGGTCGACGCGATCGAGCGGCTGGTCGGCTATTACACGGGCAGCCACGTCACGCATCTGCGGATCGCGCCGGCCGACATCGGCGTCGACGCGATCGGGCATTTCGCTTTTTTTCACAGCCGCTTTACCGACGCTTTGTGGCCTGTCGCGCTGTATTGGCTGCAGCACGGCGTGCTGCCCGGCGATGCGCCGGGTGTCGTGCATGCACTTCACCCGTCGTCGCGCGGACGTACGACGGGCGGTGGCGTGCCGGGCGTGGCGGCGAACGGATGATCCGTCGCGCGGGCGCGCCGCGCCGATTCGCTTGCCGGCACGGATCGTACCGGCTGCGGACCGCTGCGATCGATTAACATCGGACGTTTCCTTTCACAGCCCAGGCTGCCGCGTGCCGATGTCCATTCCGTCCGATTCCGCCATCCCGCCCACCGCCCCTCGCGCGTGGCGCATGCAGACGCTCGACGTGCCGCCCGCGGCGTCCCGCGCCGGCGTGCGGATCGCGCGGGTCGACTTCGACTGGCGCGTGCCGCTTGCGTCGCCCGCCTATGCGGCGCTCAGCGACGGCGAACGCGCACGGGCCGCGCGCTTCATTCGGCACGAGGATGCGGTGCGCAGCGCCACGACGCGCGCCGCGCTGCGCGACGTGCTCGGTACGGCCCTGGGTGTCGCGCCGAATGCGGTTGCGATCGCGATCGACGCATCGGGGCGGCCGTCGCTGGATCGCGCGCATCGTTCATCGCTCGACTTCAACGTGTCGCACGCAGGCGATCATGCGCTGCTCGCGTGGGCGCCGGCGGGCCGCGTCGGCGTCGATATCGAGGGCTGCAACCGGGCGGCCGACTGGCATGCGCTGACGCGTGAAGTCTGCGGGGCCGCCGAAGTCGCGTATCTCGACAGTCTGCCGCTCGCGATGCGCGCGAGCGAATTCATCCGGGTGTGGACCGCGAAGGAGGCGCTGCTCAAGGCGCTCGGCACGGGCATCGTCGGCGGACTGCGCGCCTTCGCGGTCGTGCCGCCGCGCGATGCGGCGACGCCGGCGACGACGATCGTCGAGCCGGCCGAGCCCGCCGCCGGCGTCGCGGCGTTCGACGCGTCGTGGCTCGACGCGGCGCCCGGCTACGCCGCGTGCGTCGCGTGGTCGCGTGCGTAAGCAGACTTCAGTGCGCGGCGCTCACTCGAGCGGCGCATCGTTCGGCGCCGCATAGCGTGCGCGGATCACGTCGCTCATCGGGAAGTCGAACGACAGCCCTTTCGGCGGCACCGGCTTCATGAACCACTTGTCGTACAGAACGTCGATGTCGCCGCTCTTCATCAACTGTGCGAGCACGCCGTCGACGAGCGCCTTGAACTGCGGATCGTCCTTGCGCAGCATGAACCCGTAGGCCTCCGACGACTGCGGCGTGCCGACGATCCGCCAGTCGGCCGGCTTCGCGGCGAGCTGGCGCACGCCCGCGAGCAGCACGTCGTCCATCATGTACGCGGCCGCGCGGCCCGATTCGAGCGTGAGGCGCCCTTCGCCGTAGTCCTTCGCGCTGATGATCTGCATGTTCATCTTCCTCTCCTCGTTCATCTTGCGCAGCAGGCGTTCCGACGTCGTGCCCTGGTTCGTCACGACCGTCTTGCCGGCGAGGTCCGGGAAGTCGCGGATGCCCGACGACGTGCGTGCGAGCAGGCGCGTCGTCGCGACGAAGAAGGTGGTCGAGAACGCGACCTGCGCGTGGCGCGCGGCGAGGTTGGTGGTCACGCCGCATTCGAGATCGACTGTGCCGTTCTGCACGAGCGGGATGCGGTTCTGCGACGTGACGGGGATGAAGCGCACCTGCAGGTCGGGCTTGCCGGTGCGTGCCTTCACCGCGGCGATCACGCGGTCGCACAGATCCTGCGAGAAGCCGATCACCTTGCCGTTTGCATCGACATAGGAGAACGGCACCGACGTTTCGCGATGGCCGATCGAGATCAGGTTGTGCTGCCGGATTGTCTCGAGCGTGCCCGAGAGCGGCTCGACGGCGAGCGCGGCGCCGCACGCGAGTGCGCATGCGGCGACGAGCAGGGGGCGGCCGAACCGGGCGGCGGATCGTGGCGGGAAGGGCATCGCGGGTCTCCGTGGCGAATGATGATTCATATGTTGCCGTAAACAAAATTATTGCAACGTATGTTAATGAAAGAGGCCGGCGCGCGGGCCCGGCGGGCTGTTCCGGGCATCAGGGAAACTCCCGAGTCGAAATCGGCGAAAACGGGTTGTCTAGACAAGTTTCGGTGGCTACACTGCAATCCATCCCGAACTTGTCTAGACAGGATTGCTCACATGATTACGTTGACCCCCGGCCACCTGACCCTCCCGCAACTGCGCCGGATCGCACGCGAATCCGTGCAACTGACGCTCGATCCGGCCAGCTTCGCGAAGATCGACGCCGGCGCGAAGGCCGTCGCCGACATCGCCGCGAAGGGCGAGCCGGCCTACGGCATCAACACGGGCTTCGGCCGCCTGGCCAGCACGCACATCCCGCACGACCAGCTCGAACTGCTGCAGAAGAACCTGGTGCTGTCGCACGCGGTCGGCGTCGGCGAGCCGATGGCGCGTTCGTCGGTGCGTCTGCTGATGGCGCTGAAGCTGTCGAGCCTCGGCCGCGGCCACTCGGGCATCCGCCGCGAGGTGATGGACGCGCTGATCACGCTGTTCAACGCGGACGTGCTGCCGCTGATTCCGGTGAAGGGCTCGGTCGGCGCTTCGGGCGACCTCGCGCCGCTCGCGCACATGTCGGCCGTGCTGCTCGGCGTCGGTGAAGTGTTCATCCGCGGCGAACGCGCGAGCGCGCTCGACGGCCTGCGCGTCGCCGGCCTCGCGCCGCTCACGCTGCAGGCGAAGGAAGGCCTCGCGCTGCTGAACGGCACGCAGGCATCGACCGCGCTGGCCCTCGACAACATGTTCGCGATCGAAGACCTGTACCGTACCGCGCTCGTCGCCGGTGCGCTGTCGGTCGACGCGGCGGCCGGCTCGGTGAAGCCGTTCGACGCACGCATCCACGAACTGCGCGGCCACCAGGGCCAGATCGACGCGGCCGCGTCGTATCGCGACCTGCTCGAAGGTTCGCCGATCAACCAGTCGCACCGCGACTGCGACAAGGTGCAGGACCCGTACAGCCTGCGCTGCCAGCCGCAGGTGATGGGTGCGTGCCTGGACCAGATGCGCCATGCGGCCGACGTGCTGCTGGTGGAAGCGAACGCCGTGTCGGACAACCCGCTGATCTTCCCGGACACCGGCGAAGTGCTGTCGGGCGGCAACTTCCACGCCGAGCCCGTCGCGTTCGCGGCCGACAACCTTGCGCTCGCCGCGTCGGAAATCGGCGCGCTGGCCGAGCGCCGCATCGCACTGCTGATCGACGCGACGCTGTCGGGCCTGCCCCCGTTCCTCGTGAAGGACGGCGGCGTGAACTCGGGTTTCATGATCGCGCACGTGACGGCCGCCGCGCTGGCGTCGGAAAACAAGACGCTCGCGCACCCGGCGTCGGTCGACTCGCTGCCGACCTCGGCGAACCAGGAAGATCACGTGTCGATGGCGACGTTCGCCGCGCGCAAGCTCGCCGACATCGCGGACAACACGAAGCACATCCTCGCGATCGAACTCCTGGCCGCCGCGCAGGGCGTCGACCTGCGCGCGCCGCACCACACGAGCCCGAAGCTGGCGCCCGTGATGGAAACGATCCGCGGCAAGGTCGCGCACTACGAACTCGACCACTACTTCGCGCCGGACATCGCAGTGATCGCGAAGCTGGTCGGCGAGCGTGCGTTCGCGAAGGTGGCGCCGTTCTCGTTCGCATCGGAACAGTAAGCCGATGAGCGCGCCGGTCTACCAGGAGATCAAGGATTTCATCCTGGCCCGCATCCACGCCGGCGAGTGGGAGGAGGGCGACCAGGTGCCGTCCGAGAACGAGCTGGCGCGCGAGTTCAAGGTCGCGCGCATGACCGTCAACCGCGCATTGCGCGAGTTGACGGCCGAGCAGGTGCTCACGCGCATGAAAGGCGCGGGCACCTACGTTGCGCGGCCGAAGTACGAATCGACGCTGGTGGCGATCCGCAGCATCTCGGAGGAGGTCGGCGCGCGCGGGCATGCGTATCACGCCAGCGTGCTCGGCCTCGACACGATCCGCGCCGACGAGGCGCTAGCCGACGAGATGCAGGTGGCCGTGCGCGCAAGGCTGTTTCATTCGCAGGTGCTGCACTTCGAGAACGACGAGCCGGTGCAGCTCGAAGAACGATGGGTGAATCCGGCGGTCGCGCCGGATTACGCCGAGCAGGATTTCACGAATACGACGCCGAACCAGTACCTGATGCGCGCGGCTCCGCTGCAGCGCGTCGAGTACCGGATCGAAGCGGCGGCCCCGGCGCCGGAGCGGCGCGAGCAGCTGCGGATGGACGACGTCGAACCGTGTCTGGTTTTACATCGGCGCACCTGGTCGCAGGGCGTCGTCGCCTCGGTGGCGAATCTGTGGCATCCCGGCAGCCGTTATCGCTTCACCGGGCATTTCTGATTCCTATTTGATCATCAATTTCCTTCGGGAGCAGTCGTCATGAACCATCCGAAACACATCGATCCCCGCCTCGATCCGACACGCACGATCCGCGCGCCGCGCGGCAGCGAGAAAGTCTGCAAGACCTGGCTGGCCGAAGCGGCCTACCGGATGCTCCAGAACAACCTCGACCCGGAAGTCGCCGAGCATCCGCATGCGCTCGTCGTGTACGGCGGCATCGGCCGCGCCGCGCGCAACTGGGAATGCTACGACCAGATCCTCGCATCGCTGAAGGATCTCGAGGAGAACGAGACGCTGCTGATCCAGTCGGGCAAGCCGGTCGGTGTGTTTCGCACGCACAAGGACGCGCCGCGCGTGCTGCTGGCGAACTCGAACCTCGTGCCGCACTGGGCGAACTGGGACCACTTCCACGAACTCGACCGCAAGGGCCTGATGATGTACGGCCAGATGACGGCCGGCAGCTGGATCTACATCGGCAGCCAGGGCATTGTCCAGGGCACCTATGAAACCTTCTTCTCCGTCGCGAACCAGCACTTCAACGGCGATCCGTCGGGCCGCTGGATCCTGACGGGCGGCCTCGGCGGGATGGGCGGCGCGCAGCCGCTCGCCGCGACGATGGCAGGCTTCTCGATGATCGCGGTCGAATGTGACGAGACGCGCATCGACTTCCGCCTGAAGACGCGCTACGTCGACAAGAAGGCGACGACGCTCGACGAGGCGCTCGCCATGATCGAGGAAGCGAAGCGCGCCGGCAAGCCGGTGTCGGTCGGCCTGCTCGGCAACGCGGCCGACGTGTTCGCGGAACTCGTCGAGCGCGGCATCACGCCGGACTGCGTGACCGACCAGACGAGCGCGCACGACCCGATCAACGGCTACCTGCCGCAGGGCTGGACCGTCGCGCAATGGCGCGAGGCGCAAAAGGTCGATCCGCAAGGCATCGTGAAGGCCGCGAAGCAGTCGATGGCCGTCCAGGTGCGCGCGATGCTGGCGCTGCAGGCGCGCGGCGCGGCCACGCTCGACTACGGCAACAACATCCGCCAGATGGCGCTGGAAATGGGCGTCGAGAACGCATTCGACTTCCCGGGCTTCGTGCCGGCGTACATCCGCCCGCTGTTCTGCGAAGGCAAGGGCCCGTTCCGCTGGGTCGCGCTGTCGGGCGATCCGGAAGACATCTACAAGACCGACCAGAAGGTGAAGGAGCTGATCCCCGACGATCCGCACCTGCACAACTGGCTCGACATGGCACGCGAGCGCATCGCGTTCCAGGGCCTGCCGGCACGGATCTGCTGGGTGGGCGTGAAGGATCGCTATCGCCTCGGCCAGGCGTTCAACGAGATGGTGAAGAATGGCGAACTGAAGGCGCCGATCGTGATCGGCCGCGACCACCTCGACACGGGTTCGGTCGCGAGCCCGAACCGCGAGACGGAATCGATGAAGGACGGTTCGGATGCCGTGAGCGACTGGCCGCTGCTGAACGCACTGCTGAACACGGCAGGCGGCGCATCGTGGGTGTCGCTCCACCATGGCGGCGGCGTCGGCATGGGCTTCTCGCAGCACTCGGGCGTCGTGATCGTCGCCGACGGCACGGCTGAAGCGCACGAGCGTCTCGGTCGCGTGCTGCTGAACGATCCGGCGACGGGCGTGATGCGCCATGCGGATGCCGGCTACGAACTCGCGCAGCAGACGGCCCGCGAGGCCGGCCTGAAGCTGCCGATGCTCGGCCGCTGAGCATGACGGCGCTCGATCAGGCGCCGGCGAACGCGACGCCGGCCGCCGCGCTGATCCGCGCAGCGGATCTCGTCGCGTCGCCGTGGAAAAACGGCGGCGGCGTGACGCGCGAGATCGGCGCGTTTCCGCCGGGCGCCGCGCTCGACGCGTTCGCGTGGCGCGTGAGCGTCGCGGACGTCGGGACGGCCGGGCCGTTCTCGCGCTTCGACGGAGTCGACCGCACGCTCGTGCTGCTGTCCGGCGCGGGCATGACGCTCGCCGCGGAGGACGGCACGCGCCACGTGCTCGACGCGCCGCTGTCCCGCGCGGATTTCGCGGGCGAGACGGCGATCGACGCGACGCTGCACGAAGGCGCGACGCGCGACTTCAACCTGATGACGCGCCGCTCGGCCGCGCGCGGCACGCTCGACGTGTGGCGCGCGGGCGCGCACCGCATCGAGCGCGCCGATACCGTGCTGCTGTATTGCGCGACCGGTGCGGTCGGCGTCGACGTCGACGGCACGCACTACGCACTGAAGGAAATGGACACGCTGCGGCTCGACGGGCCGCAGCGTGCGTTTGACGTCGTCGTGAGCGGGAGCGGCGCGCTGCTCGCCGTATCGCTCGCCATCGGCGCACGAGACTGAACGCATGAAACCGACTGTCTGGCATCACCTGAGGCTGTGTCCGCACGGCCATCCCGACGAGACGATCGACGACGCGGCGATCGTCGTCGACGAAACCGGCACGATCGTCTGGCTCGGCGCGTTCTCCGCGCTGCCGCACGGCTATGCCCACTGGCAACGCGAGGATCTGCATGGCGCGTGGGTGACGCCGGGCCTCGTCGACTGCCATACGCATCTCGTGTACGGCGGCACGCGCGCCGACGAATTCGCGCAGCGTCTCGCGGGCGTCAGCTACGAGGAAATCGCGCGGCAGGGCGGCGGGATCGTGTCGACGGTGCGCGCGACGCGCGCGGCCGACGAGACGACATTGTTCGTGCAGGCCGCCGCGCGCCTGCAACCGCTGCTCGCGGAAGGCGTGACCGCGATCGAGATCAAGTCGGGCTACGGGCTCGACCTCGCGAGCGAGCGCAAGATGCTGCGCGTCGCGCGCCAGCTCGGCGAGCGCTTCCCCGTTACCGTCTACACGACCTTCCTCGGCGCGCACGCGCTGCCGCCCGAATATGCGGGCCGGGCCGACGCCTATATCGACGAAGTGTGCGAGCGGATGCTGCCGGCGCTGGCCGACGAGGGCCTCGTCGACGCGGTCGACGTGTTCTGCGAACGCATCGGCTTTTCGCTCGCGCAGACCGAGCGCGTGTTCGAGGCCGCGGCGCGGCGCGGGCTGCCCGTGAAACTGCATGCGGAGCAGTTGTCGAACGCGGGCGGCACGGCGCTCGCCGCGCGCCATCGCGCCTTGTCGGCCGACCACCTCGAATTTCTCGACGAAGCCGGCATCGAGGCGATGAAGGCGGCCGGTACGGTCGCCGTGCTGCTGCCCGGCGCGTACTACTTCATCCGCGAGACGCAGTTGCCGCCGATCGCGCTGCTGCGCAAGCACGGCGTGCCGATCGCGCTCGCGACCGATCACAACCCCGGCACGTCGCCGCTCGAATCGCTGTTGCTGACGCTGAACCTCGGCTGCACGCTGTTCCGCATGACGGTGCCTGAAGTGCTGCAGGGCGTCACGCGCCATGCGGCCGCGGCGCTCGGCCGCGCGGATCGCCACGGCGCGCTCGAAGTGGGGCGCCAGGCCGATTTCGCCGTCTGGTCGGTCGGCTCGCTGTCGGAGCTCGCCTACTGGATCGGCCGGCCGCTGTGCGAGCAGGTCGTACGCAGCGGCACCACCGTGTTTCGCCGCATGAATGGATAGCCTTATGACCGATACGATGTTGTTCGCGGAGCATGCCTACCTGCCCGACGGCTGGCGCCGCAACGTGCTGCTGAGCTGGGACGCGGCCGGTACGCTGACCGGCGTCACGCCCGACACCGACGCGCCGGCAGGCGTCGCACGCGCGGCCGGACCGCTGCTGCCCGGCATGCCGAACCTGCACTCGCACGCATTCCAGCGCGCGATGGCGGGGCTCACCGAATACCGCGCGAATCCGGCCGACAGCTTCTGGAGCTGGCGCGACCTGATGTACCGCTTCGCGCTGAAGATCACGCCCGATGCACTCGCGGCAGTCGCGCGCTGGCTGTATGTCGAGATGCTCAAGTGCGGTTATACGTCGGTGTGCGAATTCCACTACGTGCATCATGCGCCGGACGGTTCGCGGTATCCGCAGATCGCGGAACTCGGCATGCGTGTGATCGATGCCGCGCGCTCGGCCGGCGTCGGCATCACGATGCTGCCGGTGTCGTACCAGTTCGCCGGCTTCGGCAACAAGCCGCCGCGCGACGACCAGCGCCGCTTCATCAACACGCCCGACGGCCTGCTCGAACTGCTCGACGCGATGCGCCGCGCGGCGCCGGAGCATGGCGGGCTGCGCTACGGGGTCGCGCCGCATTCGCTGCGCGCGGTGTCCGAGAACGGGTTGCGCACGCTGCTCGACGGGTTGCCCGACGATGCGCCCGTGCATATTCATATCGCCGAGCAGACGGCCGAAGTCGACGACTGCGTGCGGGCGTACGGCGCGCGCCCGGTGCAATGGCTGCTCGATCGCTTCGACGTCGATACTCGCTGGTGCCTCGTGCATGCGACGCATGTCGACGCGGCCGAAACGGCGGCGCTCGCGAAGCGTCGCGCGGTTGCCGGCCTGTGCCTGACCACCGAGGCGAACCTCGGCGACGGCGTGTTCCCGGCCGTCGACTATCTCGCGCAGGGCGGCGTGATCGGCGTCGGCTCCGACAGCCACGCGTCGGTCGACTGGCGCGCCGAGCTGCGCCTGCTGGAGTACGGGCAGCGGCTCGTGCACCGCGCGCGCAACGTGCTGGCGAGCGACACGCAGGCGCATGTCGCCGATCGCCTGTTCGACGCGTCGCTCGCGGGCGGTGCGCAGGCCAGCGGCCGGCGGATCGGCGCGCTGCGCGAAGGGTGCCGCGCCGACTGGCTCGTGCTCGATCCCGATCATCCCGCGATCGCCGAACACGGCAGCGCGTCGTGGCTGTCGGGCATCGTGTTCGCCGAGCACGGCGAGACGCCCGTGCTCGACGTCTATACGGGCGGCGAGTGCGTGGTGAGCGGCCGCCGCCATCGCGACGAAGCCGCCGCGTATGCCGACTACCGCGCCGCGCTGGCGCAACTGCTGCGCTGACGCGCGCAACCGGCGCACGTCACGTGCGTGCGCCGGCGGACCTCCAACGGTGATGCGACATGACTGAACAACCGGCTGTATTCACGCTGAAGCAGGGCACGCTGCCGCTGCTGATTTCGATTCCGCATGCAGGCACCTGCATCCCCGACGATATCGCCGCGACGATGACGCCCGACGCGCGCTTCGTCGACGATTGCGACTGGCATCTCGAGCGGCTGTACGGGTTCGCGGCCGGCCTCGGCGCGTCGATCCTCGTGCCGTCGCACGCGCGCTATGTCGTCGACCTGAACCGTCCGCCCGACAACGAGAACCTGTATCCGGGGCAGGACACCACGGGGCTCGTGCCGGTCGATACCTTCGACAAGGCGCCGCTGTATCCGGCGAATGCGCAGCCCGGCAACGACGAGATCATGCGTCGCCGCGACCGCTACTGGCTGCCGTATCACGACGCGCTGCAACGCGAGATCGCTCGCCTGAAGCGCGAGCACGGCCGGGTGCTCGTGTGGGAAGCCCATTCGATCCGCTCGCACGTGCCGCGTTTTTTCGAGGGCCGCCTGCCGGACTTCAACTTCGGCACGTCGAGCGGCGCGAGCGCGGCGCCGGGGCTCGCGGAGGCGCTGGCCGCCCGCGTGCTCGAGCATGGCGGCTATACGGCTGTCGCGAACGGGCGCTTCAAGGGGGGCTACATCACGCGTCACTACGGCTTGCCCGACACCGGCGTGGAGGCCGTGCAGCTCGAGCTCTCGCAGATCACCTACATGGAAGAGACGCGTCCGTATGCGTATGACGAAACGCGTGCGGCGCGGATCGTGCCGCTGCTGCAGACGCTCGTCGAAACCGCGCTCGCGCATCGCTGATGGGCGGGCCGCCGGCATGCCGGCGCCATGCACGACACGGCATCGATCCCGGAGATCGATGCCGTTTTTTTTCGTCTGATCGTTGTCCGCCCGTTATCGTCGTCGAAACCTGAAAATTTGACGCAATTTTTAGGTGATATAAGCTGAATGTCAGGAAGCCGTCACGCGCGCACCGGCGGCGGGCCATCGATCGTGGCCGCACCGCGCCGGAAGCCGCTGCGGGACAGCTTGCCGACGTGTCGCCGCGCGGCGTTGCCGCATGCGCATCATCGCGATACGTGTCCTGCATTCATCAGTCAGTCGAGTACGATCGTGAAAGCCGCCAGCCCTTCGACACGCCGGACGCGATGTCCGTCGGCGGGCGCGCCGCCTCAGGCCGGGCCGATCCGGCATGCTGATTGCGGCACGCATGCCGCCCCCTTGCGAGAGCGTCGTTTCTTCGCCATGTCCCATCGCGGCCTGCGCCGCTTCAATCTCGTGACCGCGCACGTGTTCAGCGCGGTGCAGTGCGACGGCAGCGCGTCGTTGCTGCCCTAGCGTCCTGTTGCGTTTCCGTTCCGGGTCGCCCCGCCTGCCGCCGCATCGTGCGCGCGGCGGGCTCGTGCAGGTGCCTGCGTCGCATCGCGATGCGCGCGTGCGGCAGAGGCGCGAACCTTCATCGTTGTGCGCGCGAACGTGTCGCGCGCGATTGCCGGAGACACGCCCATGCGCGCGCGCCCGATCGTAGCCGTCACCGCCGACCGCATCCTGCGCGGCGAGCACCCGAACCACACGGCGGGGGAGAAATACCTGGCCGCGCTCGTCGACGGCGCCGGCGCGCTTGCGTTCGTGCTGCCCGCGCTCGGCGATCGCCAGCCGGTCGACGATGTGCTCGACGCGGTCGACGGCCTGCTGTTTACCGGCAGCTACTCGAACGTCGAGCCGCATCGTTACGGCGGCGCCGCGAGCGGTTCAGACACATTGCACGACCCCGCGCGCGATGCGACCGCGCTGCCGCTGATCCGTGCGGCGATCGACGCGGGCGTACCCGTGCTGGCGATCTGTCGCGGCATGCAGGAGCTGAACGTCGCATACGGCGGCACGCTGCATCAGCGGCTGCACGCGACGGCCGGCTTCGACGATCATCGCGAGCAGCCCGACGACCCGCTGGAACGGCAATACGGCCCCGCGCACGTCGTGCAACTCGCGCCGGGCGGCCTGCTGCAGCGGATCGCGCGCGGCGTGCACGACGCGACGGTCAATTCGCTGCACGACCAGGGCATCGAGCGTCTCGGTGCGGGGCTCGTCATCGAGGCCCGCGCTCCCGACGGACTGGTCGAGGCCGTCAGCGTGCGCCATGCGCGCGCGTTCGCGCTCGGCGTGCAGTGGCATCCCGAATGGCGCTACGCGGAACAGCCGCTGTCGCGCGACATTTTCGCGGCATTCGGCGCGGCGTGCCGCGCGCGCATGGCGCAACGCATTCATGCGGCCGGCGGTGCGACGCCGGCGCCGGCCGCATCCGACATCGACTGACAGAGGCCGATCATGCAACCCGAACTAAGCGAATTCCTGCGGCAGCACCGGATCACCGAGGTCGAGGCGATCATTCCCGACATGGCCGGCATTGCGCGCGGCAAGATCATTCCGCGCAACAAATTCGAGTCAGGCGAATCGATGCGCCTGCCGCAGGCCGTGATGGTGCAGACCGTCACCGGCGACTATCCGGAGGACGGCACGCTGACCGGCGTGACCGATCCCGACATGGTGTGCGTGCCCGATCCGTCGACGATTTGCCTGATCCCGTGGGCGGTCGATCCGACCGCGCAGGTGATTCACGACTGCGTGCACTTTGACGGCTCGCCGGTCGAGATCTCGCCGCGCTACGTGCTGCGCCGCGTGCTCGACCTGTACAAGGCGAAGGGCTGGCAGCCGGTCGTCGCGCCGGAGCTCGAGTTCTATCTGGTCGACATGAACAAGGATCCCGACCTGCCGCTGCGTCCGCCGGTCGGCCGCACCGGGCGCGCCGAAACCGGCCGGCAGTCGTATTCGATCGAAGCCGTGAACGAATTTGATTCGCTGTTCGAGGACATCTACGAGTACTGCGAGATGCAGGGCCTCGACATCGAGACGCTGATTCACGAGGTCGGCGCCGCGCAGATGGAGATCAACTTCGTGCACGGCGACGCGATGTCGCTGGCCGACCAGGTGTTCCTGTTCAAGCGCACGGTGCGCGAGGCCGCGTTGCGCCACAACATGTACGCGACCTTCATGGCGAAGCCGATGCAGGACGAGCCGGGCTCCGCGATGCACATCCACCAGAGCCTGGCCGACGCGCGCACGGGGCGCAACCTGTTCTCCGGCGAAGACGGCGCCGTGTCGCCGATGTTTCACAGCTATCTCGCGGGGCTGCAGAAGTACACGCCGGCGCTGATGCCGATCTTCGCGCCGTACATCAACTCGTACCGCCGGCTGTCGCGCTTCATGGCCGCGCCGATCAACGTGCAGTGGGGCTACGACAACCGCACGGTGGGCTTCCGCATCCCGC
>NZ_JPGM01000063.1:0-542 GCF_000731655.1 Burkholderia sp. MSh2
CGGCGAAGACGGCGCCGTGTCGCCGATGTTTCACAGCTATCTCGCGGGGCTGCAGAAGTACACGCCGGCGCTGATGCCGATCTTCGCGCCGTACATCAACTCGTACCGCCGGCTGTCGCGCTTCATGGCCGCGCCGATCAACGTGCAGTGGGGCTACGACAACCGCACGGTGGGCTTCCGCATCCCGCAGTCGGGCGCGGCCGCGCGCCGGATCGAGAACCGCATTCCGGGCGTCGACTGCAACCCGTATCTCGCGTTTGCCGCGACGCTCGCCGCCGGCTACCTCGGCCTGGCGCAGCAGCTCGCACCGACCGAGCCGATCGCGTCGGACGGCTACAACCTGCCGTACCAGCTGCCGCGCAATCTCGAGGAGGGCATCTCGCTGATGGCCGCCTGCACGCCGCTGGCCGGCATTCTCGGCGACAAGTTCGTGAAGGCCTACCTGGCGCTGAAGGACACCGAATACGAAGCGTTCTTCCGCGTGATCAGCTCGTGGGAACGCCGCCATCTGCTGCTGCACGTCTGAGCGTGCACCCGACCGA
>NZ_JPGM01000064.1:0-58571 GCF_000731655.1 Burkholderia sp. MSh2
GGGCGGGGGCGGGCGGTGGATCGGGTCGCGCCGTCAGCGCCCCTCGCGCGTCAGCGCGACGAGTTCGTCGAGCAGCTTGCCGGCCGGCCCCGGCAGGATGCCGTGGCGGCGCCGGAACGCGGTGAGGGTGCGCACCGCGACGACCTCGCGCACGGGCAGCGTATCGATCGTGCCGGCGCGCTGCTCGGCGCCGTACATCGGCTCGGCCATCCAGCTGAGGAACCCCGCATGCGCGACGAGGCTTTTCAGCGTCGTGACCGAGCGTGTCTCGACCGCGATGTCGGGCAGCGCGATGCCGTGCGCGTCGAAGGTCGCGCGCATGTGGTCGAACGGCGCGGTGCCGCGCGGCGGAATCGCCCAGCGCGCCTGCCGCGTGTCAGCCAGCGTCGGCGCGCGGCCGAGCGCGCGCAACGGATGATGCGGCGCCGCAACGATATGGCTGCGGTCTTCCCAGCGGCACTCGGGAATCGCGACGATCTCGTCGGTGTCGGGCCCGTGCGCGGACAGTGCGAGATCGATCTCGTGCTTGTGCAGCCCCTCCGCGAGCCGGTCCCACACGCCCTCAATGATCTCGACGCGCAGGTTCGGCCAGCGATCGAGCACGCGGCCGACCGCGACCGGCAGCACGAGGCTCGCGATGCTGCCCACCGTGCCGACCTTGATCGTGCCCTTCGCGAAGCCGCGCATCGCGTCGAGCTCCTCGCGCGCGTGCTCGGCCTCGTGCTGCAGCAGCGTTGCGTGCGGCAGCAGCGCCTCGCCGAACGCGGTGAGCTGCACGCCCTTCGAATGGCGTTCGAACAACGGCGCGCCGACCTGGTCCTCGAGCCGCTTCAGGATCCGGCTCAACGCCGGTTGCGTCACGTGCAGCGCGTCGGCCGCGCGCCCGAGGCTGCCGCACGCGACGATCGTCGTGAATGCACGCAATTGTCGGAGATCGAAAGTCATGCCGGAACGTAATGGCTTATCGCAAAAAATACAGTATCCGAGAATGGCTCGCACTTCGATACTGTGGAAACCGCCAAGCCAACGAGGAGACACCCGAGCATGTCCGGCCACCCGCCCCCTTCCGCCGCATCGATCACCGTTCGCGATGCGGTGATCGACCTGCTTCGCCAGTTCGGCATCGACCGTGTGTTCGGCAATCCGGGTTCGACCGAGCTGCCGATGTTCCGCGATTTCCCGGCCGATTTCCGCTACGTGCTCGGCCTGCACGAGGCCGTCGTGGTCGGAATGGCCGACGGCCATGCGCAGGCGACCGGCAACGCGGCGGTCGTCAACCTGCATTCGGCGGCCGGCGTCGGCAATGCGATGGGCAACCTGTTTACCGCGTACCGGAACCGCACGCCGCTGATCGTCACCGCGGGCCAGCAGGCGCGCGCGATCCTGCCGTACGATCCGTTCCTCGGCGCGACGCAGGCCGCCGAGCTGCCGAAGCCGTACGTGAAATGGAGCATCGAGCCCGCGCGCGCGCAGGACGTGCCGGCCGCGATCGCCCGCGCGTACCGCATTGCGATGCAGGAGCCGCGCGGGCCGGTGTTCGTGTCGATCCCGGTCGACGACTGGGACCAGCCGGCCGAGTTGCTGCCGCGGCGCGACGTGAGCTGCGTCGTGCGGCCCGACCCCGACGCGCTCGCGCGGCTCGGCGACGCACTCGACGCCGCGCGGCGTCCCGCGCTCGTGGTCGGCGCGGCCGTCGATCGCGCCGGTGCGTGGGACGACGTGGTGCGCCTTGCCGAGCGGCATCGCGCCAGCGTGTACGTCGCGCCGATGTCGGGGCGCTGCAGCTTCCCCGAGGATCACCCGTTGTTCGCCGGTTTCCTGCCCGCGATCCGCGAGAAGATCGTCGCGCGGCTGGACGGGCATGACCTCGTGTTCGCGTTCGGCGCTCCCGCGTTCACCTATCACATCGAAGGCTTCGGCCCGCACGTGCCGCCGGGCGCCGTGCTCGTGCAACTCGTCGACGATCCGGGCGTCGCCGCATGGACGCCGTTGGGCGACGCGGTCGTCGGCAACCTGCGGCTCGCGGCGCGCGATCTGCTGGCGCGTCCGGCGCCGCCCGAGCGGGCGCTGCCCGCGCCGCGCCCGCCGCGCGAACGCGTCGCCGCGCCGGCCGCCGGGGAGCGCCTGTCCGTCGCATTCGTGCTGCAGACGCTCGCCGACGCGCGCGACGCGCAGGACATCGTCGTCGAGGAGGCGCCGAGCGCGCGGCCGGTGATGCAGGCGCATCTGCCGTTCACGCGCAGCGGCACGTTCTACACGATGGACAGCGGCGGGCTCGGCTACGGGATGCCGGCCGCCGTCGGCGTGGCGCTCGCGCAGCCCGGCCGGCGCGTGATCGGGCTGATCGGCGACGGTTCGAGCCTGTATTCGATCCAGGCGTTGTGGAGTGCCGCGCAGCTGAAGCTGCCGATCACGTTCGTGATCCTGAACAATCGGCGTTACGCGGCGCTGCAGGATTTCGCGCCGGTGTTCGGCTTCGGCCCGGATGACCCCGTGCAGGGCACCGATCTGCCGAACCTGGATTTCGTCACGCTCGCGCAAGGGATGGGCTGCCGCGGCGTGCGCGTGACCGATGCGGCGCAGTTGCGCGACACGCTTGCCGACGCGCTGCGCGCCGTGACGCCGGTCGTCGTCGAAGTCGAGGTTGCCTGACGCGCCGCGCGCGTCTTTCGGGAGAATTCATGCAAACCGTATCGATGCTGATCGGCGGCGAACGCCGCCACGCGTCCGGCGGCGCGACGTTCGTGCGCCGCAACCCGCTCGACGGCGAAGTCGCGTCCGAGGCGCCCGCGTGCACCGTCGACGATGCGCGTGCGGCGGCCGACGCGGCCGCACGCGCGTTTCCCGGCTGGGCCGCGCTCGGCCCCGGTGCGCGGCGCGCGTTGCTGCTGAAGGCGGCCGCCGCGCTCGAAGCGAAGCACGAGCAGTTCGTCGCTGCGATGGCGGCCGAGACGGGCGCATCCGCGCTTTGGGCCGGCTTCAACGTGCACCTGGCCGCGAGCGGGCTCGTCGAGGCCGCGTCGCTGACGACGCAGGTCGGCGGCGAGCTGATTCCATCCGACGTGCCCGGTTCGCTCGCGATGGGGGTGCGGCAACCGGCCGGCGTCGTGCTCGGCATCGCGCCGTGGAACGCGCCGGTGATCCTCGCGACGCGTGCGCTCGCGTTGCCGCTCGCGTGCGGCAACACGGTCGTGCTGAAGGGTTCGGAGCTGTGTCCGGTCACGCACGGGCTGATCGTCGAGGCGTTGCAGGAGGCCGGGCTGCCGCCGGGTGTCGTCAATTTCGTGACGAACGCGCCCGAGGACGCCGGCGCGATCGTCGATGCGCTGATCGCGCATCCGGCCGTGCGCCGCGTGAATTTCACGGGCTCGACGCGGGTCGGCCGGATCGTCGCCGAAGCGTGCGCGCGTCACCTGAAGCCGTCGGTGCTCGAACTCGGCGGCAAGGCGCCGTTCGTCGTGCTCGACGACGCCGACATCGATGCGGCGGTCGCGGCCGCCGCGTTCGGCGCGTTTGCGAATTCCGGGCAGATCTGCATGTCGACCGAGCGCATCGTCGTCGACGAAGCGATTGCCGATGCGTTCGTCGCGAAGCTCGCCGACAGGGCCGCATCGCTGCCGCTCGGCGACCCGCGCGACGGGCCCGTCGTGCTCGGCTCGCTGATCGACATGAAGGCGGTCGAGCGCTGCAACGCGCTGATCGACGATGCGCTCGCGCACGGCGCGACGCTGCTGTGCGGCGGCAAGGCCGACAGCACGCTGTTTCCCGCGACGCTGCTCGACCGCGTGACGCCGGCGATGCGCATCTATGCCGAGGAGTCGTTCGGCCCGGTGAAGGGCATCGTGCGTGTCGACGGCGAGGAGGCCGCGATCCGCTGCGCGAACGACAACGCATTCGGGCTGTCGTCGGCCGTGTTCAGTCGCGATGTCGCGCGTGCGTTGCGGGTCGCGGCGCGCATCGAATCGGGCATCTGCCACGTGAACGGCCCGACCGTGCACGACGAGGCGCAGATGCCGTTCGGCGGCGTGAAGGACAGCGGCTTCGGGCAGTTCGGCGGCAAGGCCGGCATCGCGGCGTTCACGGACCTGCGCTGGATCACCGTGCAGACCGCGCCGCGCCACTATCCGTTCTGACGAGGCTGCCGACGATGAGAATCGCGATTCTGGGGGCGGGCGCGATGGGTTCGCTGTTCGGCGGGCTGCTGGCCGAAAGCGGCGAAGCCGTCACGCTGATCGACGTGAACGACGCGCATCTCGAGGCGATCCGGCGCGACGGACTGCGGATCGACGACGATCGCGGCGAACGGCGCGTCCGCGCGCTGCAGGCCGTGCGGCCGGAAGCCGCGAATGCGGCAGCTGCGGCGGCGTCCGGCACGCCGTTCGACCTGCTGATCGTGTTCACGAAATCCCTGCACACGCGTACCGCGCTCGACGGCGTGCGCGCGCTGCTGAGCCCGGACACGACCGTGCTGACGCTGCAGAACGGGCTCGGTAACGTCGAGACGCTGAATGCGTTCGTGCCGCTCGAACGCATCCTGGTCGGCGTGACGACGTGGCCGGCCGATGCGGCCGGGCCCGCGCACGTGCGCTCGCACGGCGCGGGCACGATCCGCATGATGACGGCCGACGGCGCGGCGCGCCCGATCGCGGCGGCCGTGGCCGATGCGCTGTCGCGTGCGGGGCTCGCGTGCACGCTCGACGCCGACGTGTGGGCGGCGATCTGGGAGAAGGTCGCGTTCAACGCGGCGCTCAACACGCTGTGTGCGGCGACGGGCTGCACGGTCGACCAGCTCGGCAACCATCCCGACGGGCCGCGGCTCGCGCTCGCGATCGCGGCCGAGACGGCAGCCGTCGCCCGCGCGAAGGGCATCGCGGTCGATGGCGAGCGCATCGCGCGCAACGTCGAACACGCGATCCACGCGCATCGCGGCCATCGTCCGTCGATGCTGCAGGACGTGCTTGCGGGCCGCCGCACGGAAATCGACGCGATCAGCGGCAAGGTAGTGGCGGCCGCACGCGAAGCGGGCGTCGCTGTGCCGCATGCCGAGACGCTGCTCGCGCTCGTCCGGCTGATCGACGCGCGCACGCACTGAGTACCGGGGCGGCGGCCGGCTGGCGCCGCCCCACGTCGCGGGCGCGCCGCGTGCGGTCGGCGGCGCGGGATCGTGACGGGCCGGACTCGACACCGGTCAGCCACGCAAGATCGGGGCACGCGCCCACGCGCCAGCCCGGACAACTGGAGACGCCATGAAAGCCATCGAATGCCGTTGTCATGCCGCGCGCCGGACGCGCACGTTGCCGCCGACGCGCGGTGTTCGGGAGGTCGCATGAGCACGCGCGACGTTTTGCAGCCGGCGCCGGTCGACATCGGCGCGACGCTCGACGACGGGCCGTTCACGACGATGCAGCGCTGCGTGGTGCTGCTCGCCGCGCTCGCGATCGTGCTGGACGGCTTCGACGGCCAGTTGATCGGCTTCGCGATCCCCGTGCTGATCCGCGAATGGGGCATCACGCGCGCCGCGTTCGCGCCGGCCGTCGCGGCCGGGCTGATCGGGATGGGGATCGGCAGCGCGTGCGCGGGGATCGTCGCGGACCGCTTCGGCCGCCGCCAGGCCGTGATCGGCAGCGTGTTCCTGTTCGGCGTGGCGACCTGCGCGATCGGCTTCGCGCCCGATGTCGCGGCGATCGCGGCGCTGCGCTTCTGCGCGGGGCTCGGGATCGGCGGCGCGCTGCCGACGGCCACGACGATGACGGCCGAATACACGCCCGCGCGGCGCCGCACGATGATGGTGACCGCGACGATCGTCTGCGTGCCGCTCGGCGGGATGCTGGCCGGCCTGTTCGCGCACGAGGTGCTGCCGCGCTACGGCTGGCGCGGGCTGTTCTTCGCGGGCGGCGCATTGCCGCTCGTGCTCGGCTTCGTGCTCGTGCGCGCGCTGCCCGAATCGCCGCGCTATCTCGCGCGGCGTCCCGCGCGCTGGCCGGAACTCGGCGCGCTGCTCGCCAGAATGCAGCGGCCGGTCGCACCGGGCGCCGTGTTCACCGATGCGAGGGACGCGCGCTCGCCCGGCGGCCGCGGCGGCTTCGGCGCGCTGTTCGCGGGCGGCCAGGCACGCGACACGATCGCGCTGTGGTGCGCGTTCTTCATGTGTCTGCTCGCCGTGTACGCGGCATTCAGCTGGCTGCCGACCATGCTCGCGGCGAGCGGGCTCAGCGTGTCGGTGGCGGGCGCGGGGCTCACCGCGTACAACCTCGGCGGCGTGATCGGTGCGCTGCTGTGCGCCTGGGCGATCGCGCATGCCGGGTCGCGCTGGCCGCTCGCGCTGTGCAGCATCGGCGGCGCGGCGAGCGCGATATGGCTGATGGGCGTCGACGCGGGTCGCCACACGGGCTGGCTGATCGTCGGGCTCGGCCTGCACGGGCTGTTCGTCAACGCGGTGCAGTCGACGATGTATGCGCTCTGCGCGTACATCTATCCGACGGCCGTGCGTGCGACCGGCACCGCGAGCGCGCTCGCGTTCGGCCGGCTCGGGGCGATCCTCAGCGCGTTCGCGGGGGCGGTCGTGATCACCACGGGCGGCGCCACGGCGTATCTGACGATGCTGGCGGCGGCGATGGGGATCGTGTGCGTCGCGCTGCTCGTCCTGCGACGGCACATTCCGCGACTGTCGCGCGCGGCGGTGCAGCCGCGCGAAGGGGAGGCGCTCGCCCGCACGTCGTCGTGACGGCGGGCGGGGCGCGGTGGCGCGCCGCGCGTTACAGCGTGGTGCGCACGTGCCAGAGCTCGGGGAACAGCACGACGTCGAGCATCTTGCGCAGATACGGTGCGCCGTTGGTGCCGCCGGTGCCCTGCTTGAAGCCGATGATGCGCTCGACGGTCGTCACGTGACGGAAGCGCCACTGGCGAAACGCGTCCTCGAGATCGACGAGTTCCTCGGCCATCTCGTAGAGTTCCCAGTGCTGCTGCGGGTGGCGGTACACCTCGAGCCACGCGGCCTCGACCGTCTCGTCGTGCTGCATCGGCTGCGCCCAGTCGCGCTCGAGCCGCGCCGGCGCGATCGGAAAGCCGCGCCGCGCAAGCAGGCGCACGACTTCGTCGTAGAACGACGGCGCCTCGAGCGTCGCGCGCACCTGTTCGAGGATGTCGGGCCGGTGCGCGTGCGGCTGCAGCATCTGCACGTTCTTGTTGCCGAGCAGGAATTCGAGCTGGCGATACTGGTACGACTGGAAGCCCGACGACTGTCCGAGATACGGCCGCATCGCCGAATACTCGGACGGCGTCATCGTCGACAGCACGCTCCACGCCTGCACCAGTTGCTCCAGGATGCGCGACACGCGCGCGAGCATCTTGAACGCGGGCGGCAGCGAGTCGGAGCGCACGGCGTCGAGCGCGCCGCGCAGTTCGAACAGCGCGAGCTTCATCCACAGCTCGCTCGTCTGATGCTGGATGATGAACAGCATCTCGTTGTGATCGGGCGACAGCGGGTGCTGCGCGTCGAGGATCGAGTTCAGCGACAGGTAGTCGCCGTAGCTCATCGACTTCGAGAAATCGAGCTGCGCGTTGTGCCAGCCGGCATCGCCGGGCACGTGCGGCGCTTCGTGCGCCGCCTGGGCGGCTTGCGCCGGATGCGCGGCGCGTGCGCCCGAGAACGGGCAGCCCGCCGGCGCGTCGCCGCCGGGTGGCTGCATATGACCAGAATTCACGACTATCTCCAGGATTGAATGACGAGGCCCGGCGTGCGCCGGGCAATGCCGGTCAGGTCACCGCGCCGCGCTCGGCGAACTCGGGCGCCTTCCACGCGTCGGTGGCGAGGATGTCGCGCAGCGTCTCGACGGCATCCCACACGTCGGCAAAGCGCGTATAGAGCGGCGTGAAGCCGAAGCGCAGCACATACGGCTCGCGGTAGTCGCCGATCACGCCGCGCGCGATCAGCGCCTGCATCACCTCGTAGCCGTGCGGATGCTCGAAGCTCGCCTGCGAGCCGCGCTGGTGATGCGCGCGCGGCGTGACGAGCTTCAGCGACAGGCCCGCGCAGCGCGCTTCGACGAGCGCGACGAACGCGTCGGTCAGCGCGAGCGACTTGCGGCGGATCGCCTGCATGTCGGTCTGCAGGAACACGTCGAGCCCGCATTCGACCATCGACATCGACACGATCGCCTGCGTGCCGCACAGGAAGCGCGCGATGCCCGGATCGGGCGCGAAGCCCGGCTGCATCGCGAACGGCGCGCGGTGGCCCCACCAGCCCGACAGCGGCTGCGAGAAATGCGCGTGATGGCGCTGCGGCACCCACACGAACGCGGGCGAACCGGGGCCGCCGTTCAGGTATTTGTACGTGCAGCCGACCGCGCCGTCCGCGCGCGCGCCGTTCAGGTCGACCGGCACCGCGCCGGCCGAGTGCGCGAGATCCCACAGCATCAGCGCGCCCGCGTCGTGCACGAGCTGCGTGACGGCCGGCATGTCGTGCATGTAGCCGGTGCGGTAGTTGACGTGCGTGATCATCGCGACGGCCGTGTCGGCGCCAAGCGCACCGGGCAGGTCGGCCGGATCGTCGATCAGGCGCAGTTCGTAGTCGCCGCCGAGCTGTTCGATCAGCCCCTGCGCGATATACAGGTCGGTCGGGAAGTTCGAGCGCTCCGACACGATCACGCGGCGCTCGGGCGCGCGCTCGGCCTGGTGGCGCACCATCGCCGACAGCAGCTTGAACAGGTTGATCGAAATCGTGTCGGTCACGACCGTTTCGCCGGGGGCGCCGCCGATCAGCGTGGCGAGCTTGTCGCCGAGCCGGCGCGGCAGCGCGAACCAGCCGGCCGTGTTCCAGCTGCGGATCAGGCCTTCGCCCCATTCGGCGCCGATCACCTGCTGCGCGCGGGCGGCCGATGCGCGCGGCTGCGCACCGAGCGAGTTGCCGTCGAGGTAGATCACGCCGTCGGGCAGGGAGAATTGCTCGCGCAGCGGGGCAAGCGGGTCGTCGCGGTCGAGCGCGAGCGCGTCTTCACGGGTCTTGATCATGATGTCGGGTCGTAGGTCGGGGAAATCAGGCGGCGCGCGCGGGCAACGCGCGCAGCACCGCGCGCACGGGGCTCGCGTCGAGCGTCGTGAACTTCAGCGGCAGTGCGATCAGTTCGTAGTCGCCGGGCGGCACGTCGTCGAGCACGATGCCCTCGAGAATTGCCATCCGGTGCGCACGCACGCGGCGATGCGCATCCATCGTCTTCGATTCCTGCGGATCGAGCGACGGGGTATCGATGCCGATCAGCGTCACGCCGTGCGCGGCGAGCAGGTCGACGGTCTCGGGCGCGACCGCGCAGAAGCGGCTGTCCCACTGCTCGACGCTGGCGCGCGCATACGTGCGCAGCAGCACGCGCGGCGGCACGTCGGCGAGCGCGGCTTCGATGTCGGCGGGCTGCACGACCGGCGAGGCGCCGATGCAGTGCAGCACGCGGCACGGGCCGAGGTAGGTGTCGAGCGGCACGGCGCCGATCGGCGCGCCGTCGGCATCGTAGTGCAGCGGCGCGTCGCAGTGCGCGCCCGTGTGCGGCGACAGCGTCAGGCGTGCGACGTTGACCGGCGAGCCGGCCTCCATCCGCCATACGCGTTCGACGGAAACCGGCGTATCGCCCGGCCACACGGGGGTGGCGGGGCTGACAGGCGGCGAGATGTCCCAGAGGGTGTCCATGGCATGACGATTCGGTGAGTCGATCCATCGAATGATAGGTGGACGCTCGCAGAAAGTGCTTGCGAAATAAACATGGACAATCCGCCGGATTGGCAGATAATTCGACTCAGAGGGAAAACGGGGACCAAAAATGCATGCGATTACGCTCGATGCCACCGACTGCCGGATTCTGGCGGTACTTCAGGAAGAGGGCAGAATCAGCAATCTCGATCTGGCGGAACGGATTTCGCTGTCGCCATCCGCGTGCCTGCGCCGCATGCGCCTGCTCGAGGAGCAGGGCGTGATCGAGCACTATCGCGCGTGCCTGAGCCGCGAGAAGCTCGGCTTCGAGCTCGAGGCGTTCGTGCAGGTATCGATGCGCAACGAAGAAAATCAATGGCACGAGCGCTTCGCGGAAGCGCTGCGCGAATGGCCGGAGGTGGTCGGCGCGTTCGTCGTGACCGGCGAGAGCCACTATCTGCTGCGCGTGCTCGCGCACAACCTCAAGCACTATTCGGATTTCGTGCTGAACCGGCTCTACAAGGCGCCGGGGGTGATGGACATCCGCTCGAACATCGTGCTGCAGACGCTGAAGGACGAAGCCGGCGCGCCGGTCGGGCTGGCGCGCACGGGAGCGATCAAAGCGGTGTAAGCCCGTGGAAACCGCCGCCGTGGAACACGAGCGGCGGCGTCGTATCCGATACGGCGCGCACGCCGCAGCGTTCCACCTCGCCGACGAAGATCACGTGGTCGCCTTCGTCGTAGCGGCTGCGGTTGTGGCATTCGAACCAGGCGAGCGCCCCGTCGAGCACGGGCATTCCCGAGTTGCCGGCCGCGTGCGCGATTCCTTCGAAGCGGTCGCCCTTGTAGGTCGAGAAGCGCTTGCACAGGTCGAGCTGCGACGCGGCGAGCACGTTCACCACGTAATGGCTGTTGCCGCGGAACACCGGCGTCGACGCCGACTTGTGCGCGAGGCTCCACAGCACGAGCGGCGGATCGAGCGAGACCGAATTGAACGAGCTGGCGGTGATGCCGATCAGTTGCCCGGACGGCGCGCGCGTCGTGATCACCGTGACGCCCGTTGCGAACTGGCCGAGCGCCTGACGGAAGGCTGCCGAGTCGAAATCCGGCGGAGTGGCGTGGTTCATCGGGCGGCGATCCGGAAGGAGGCGGACGGGCGCGGCGTGACGCGGGTGCGACGGGCGCGGCGGACGAAAGGCGACAAGGCGGTCGATTGGGAAGTGGTGCGCATGGCCCGATTTTAGCGGAATCGGGGCCGCCGGGCCCGGCCAGACGGCGCATTGCGGGGATAGGGTGACGTACCCAACACTGCGGCGCGATGCCGGGTGCGCGACGACGGGCGGCGCGGGGCGGCCGTCACGGCCCGTACGCGTACGCACCGCCGGGCCGGTCATGGTCGTGCCCGCCGGCGCGTCGCGCCCCGCGCTAACGCGCGGCCGCCAGCCCGAGCGACAGCGCGCCCGTCATGATCAGGCTCGACGCCCACACGGCATCGAGATTGAACCAGCTCCGCGACACGAATTGCAGCCCGAGATACCGGTACACGAGCCACGCGAGCCCGCCGCCGGCTGCGATCATCGCGGCCGCATGCACGGCCGCGACGACGAGCGCCATGCCGAGATGCGCGTCGACCAGCATGGCCGCCGCGCGATGGCCCGCGTCCGGGTCGAACCCGCAGAGCCCGAGGTAGATCGGCACCAGCATCAGCCCCGCGCCGTGCGCGAGCGCCACCGCGAACGACCACAGGCCGAGCCGCACGGGCGGGATGCGCGCGAGGGCGCGCGGATGGCTGCGCCGGATCAGCAGCATGGCGCCGAAGCCGATCACGAGCGCGCTCGCGCCGATCCGGATCGCCGACTGCCACGCGAGCAGCGCCGCGAGCAGCCCGAACGGCAGCATTACCGCGAAGACGGCGAGCACGTGGCCGAGCGCGAGATAGCCGAGCGCCGCGACGAGCGCGCCGCCGCGGCGCGTCATCAGCGCGTTCGACACCGCGAGCGGCCAGCCCATCGCGGGGTTGAGTCCGTGATAGACCCCGCTCCCGAGCACGGCCGCCCACAACGCGAACGGGGCGTGAAGGCCGGCACTCAACGCTTGACCGACGGATAGCAGAACGAGTCGGTCGAACAGTCGCCGCCCTCGAGCCGGATCTGGTGCGCGCGATAACCGTCGGGGAACTCGACCCAGTAGTCGTCGGCGAGCGTCAGCCCGCCGTCCGGCCCCGCGTGCGCAAGCACCTGCGCGGCCGGCACGCCGTCCGGATAGAACTGGTCGTCCCACGTCGAATAGAGCGAGTTGGTCCAGTACACGCGCCGGCCGTCGCGGCTGATCTCGACCATCTGCGGGCCGCCCGCGAACGCGCGGCCGTTCGTGTGCGGCGCGCGGCGCACGATGCCGCCGATCCGCACCGATCCGGCGAGCACCGGGTTGTGCGGGTCCGACACGTCGTACTGGCGCATCTCGCCGGTGCCCCAGCACGACACATAGAGGAAGCGGTCGTCGAGCGACAGGTCGATGTCGGTCACGAGCGGCGGCACGGCGCCGAACGCTTTCAGGAGCGGCGGCAGTTCGTCGGCCGCGGCCGGCTCGGCCGGGATCGTCGCGGTTTTCTTCACATGAAACTTGCCGCCCTCGCGCCACCAGGTCCAGATCGAGCCTTCCAGATTCGTCGTGTCGACCACGACGCCGACGAACCCGTATTCGCGCACCGGGTCGTGCGCGGGCCGTACCTCGAGCGCCATCTGGTGCTGCGCGCCGAGATCGATCGTCTGCACGTTGCGGCGCGCGCGCAGATCCCAGAAATGCAGCCGGTGCCCGTACTTGTTCGCGAGCAGGTCCTCGGGGACGATCCCGTTCTCGAATTGCGGCGGCAGCGCCCATTCGCTCGACACCATGTAGTCGCGCGGCAGGTTCCACCAGAAGTCGTAATGCTTGTCCTGCGGGCCGCGGTCGATCTCCCAGCGGCCGAGCACGTCGAAGGTCTCGCAATCCATGATGAAGATGCCCGGCGCGCCGTCGGTGCCGTCCTTGCCCGCGCCGCCGAGCGTGCTCACGTAGATGCCCTCCGGGCCGCAGTGAACGGTGTGCGGCCGCGAGTAGCCGGTCTTCGCGAAGATTTCGTCGGGCTCGACGATCTTGTGGATGCGTGCCTGCGTCGGGTGCGGCTTCGTGTCGATCACGTAGATGCGCGACGAGCGCAGGCCGGGGATGATCAGGAAGCGGCGTTCGAGGAACGCATGGCCGGTCAGCGGCGACAGCGCCGACGAGCACGCATTCCAGCCGAAGTGGTGAAACTCGTCGCCGGTGTTCGGCATCGTCACCGTGTGCACGATTTTGCCGTAGGTCGACGAGCCGGGCTTCACGTCGATCACGGCGAGCGCGTCGGGTCTGGAAAAATCGGGGCTCAGCAACAACGTATAGGCGAACGCCTCTGCCGGTGCCTGCATCGCAAGCTCGGGCGAGGCGTGAAACGTCGGGTCAGGCCGCATGCTCATGGTGATGCCCTCTCGATGATGTCGGATCGTGGCCGCACGGCCGTTCGTTGCCGGTGTGCGACCCGTGGTTGCCGCGCGGCGCCCGGCGCGCCGGCGGGGGAAATCGGCGGGCGGCCGCGCGCGTCGGCGACACGCGCGGCGCCGTGCATCAGATCGTCAAAGCGGATAAAGGCGGCGTGCTCGATTGCCGCGCCCGGATCGGCGTGGCTGCACGGCATGGCGAAGGCCCGGCCGAAGCGGCGGCCCGCGAGGCGGCGACCCGCGAGGCGGCGACGGCCGGGCGGGTGACACGGGCGATGTCTGTCAAGGCATGCATATCGATGTTCCGGCGGATGATGTTTGCATCTGGGGCGGGGGTGCATCGGACGCTTCGCGCTGAACGGCGGGTGGGTGGCTGCCGCGCGCGTGCATGGCTAAGTGTAGGCGAGAAAAGGTGCGGCCGGTCGCACGCGGCGCCTGTGCGATCTGTCAGGTTCGCGCGCGGGTGAGATACTTGTCGACGGGCCGCTGCATCCCGCACCGCTGGCGGGCGGCGGCGAGGCGCAACAGCGGCGCCGGCGCATGCGTGCCGGCTGCCGTCATCAACGAGGGAGATTTCATGGTGAACGCAATGCTTGAAACCGCGACGTTGGGCGGCGGGTGTTTCTGGTGCACGGAGGCCGTGTTTCTCGACGTCGACGGCGTGACGGCCGTTCAGTCGGGCTACGCGGGCGGCCATACGCGCAATCCCGGCTATCGCGACATCTGCGAAGGCGACACGGGCCACGCGGAAGTCGTCAACGTGACGTTCGATCCGGCGCGCATCGGCTATCGCGAGATCCTCGAGATCTTTTTCGCGACGCACGATCCGACCCAGCTGAACCGGCAGGGCAACGACGTCGGCACGCAGTACCGGTCGGTCGTGTTCACGCATTCGGATGCGCAGCGCGACACGGCGCTCGACGTGATCCGCGAGCTGGAAAGCGAGCAGGTGTTCGGGCAGCCGATCGTCACGCAGGTCGTGCCGCTCGACGGCAACTACTGGCCGGCCGAGGACTATCACCAGAATTACTACGCGCGTAACCCCGGGCAGGGCTACTGCTCGGTCGTGATCGGGCCGAAGCTCGCGAAATTCCGGCAGAAGTTCGCGCACCGGCTGAAGTCGCTGCGCGGCGCATAAGCGCCTGAACGGCCGCGCAACCGTGCGTCAGGCCGCCTCGCCGCGCCACTGCGCGCACGCGGCGGCGATCTCGCGCGCGAGCGCGATGCACGACAGCGGCGCGGAGCCTTCCGCCTTGTTGTTGATCGTGATGATCACCGGCTGCCCGGCCAGCGCATAGCGCGCGGCCAGCTCGGCAAGCGCCGAGCGCGTGGCCGGGTCTTCGTCGACGAGCTTGTCGAACGGCTCGTATTTCGCTTTCGCCTGTTCGTACTTGAAGCCGCCGTGCAGGCTCCAGCGCACGATCAGCGGCCCCGGCGCGTCGCCGTCGAGCAGCGCGAGCGCGGCGGCCTGGCGCAGCGGGTCGGGCATCCGCGCGTGCAGGCCGACGCAGTAGCGTACGCCGAGCGCGGCGAGCGCGCGGATGAAGCGCGGCGTGAGCAGGCTCGCGTCGCGGATCTCGATCGCATAGCGCGGGCCGTCGGCGTCCGCAGGCAGCGGCGGCAGCGCAGCAAAGAATGCAGCCAGCCGGTCGATCAACGCGGCCGGTTGGGCGAGCAACGAGTCGGGCAGCGGCGAGAACTGGAACACCAGCACGCCGGCCTTGCGGCCGAGCCCGTCGAGGCACGGCTGCACGAATTCGCGGGTGGCGAGCGGCGCATCGAGGAAGGTCGGGTTCGGCCCCGACGGCTCGCCGCGCCGGCCGCGGATCACCGCGTCGGTCACCGAGGCGGGCGCCTTGACGACGAAGCGGAAGTCGTCGGGCACCTGCTGCGCGTAGCGCAGGTAGTCGGCGACCGACAGCGGCCCGTAGAACGACCGGTCGAGGCTCACGCTCTTCAGCAGCGGATGCGCGCCGTAGGCCTCGAGCCCTTCGCGCGACAGCTTCGTCTGCGCGAAATCGCCGTCGTAGACGATGCCGTTCCAGCCGGGGAAGTACCACGACGACGTGCCGAGCCGGACGTTCGGCGGCAGGTCGGCCGCGGCGGCGGCCACGTCCGGTGCGATCGGTGCGGGCAGCACGCCGCGCTTGCGGCGACCTTGCTTCGGCGCGGCGGCCGGCGGCGACGGTTCGTCCCACAGCAGGCCGGAGGAGGCGGGTGGCGCTGCGTCGGCAGCGCGGTCGGGGGAGGCCGGCTCTGTGGCGTCGCGCGCGGCGGGCGTGGTGCGATCGTCGGCAGGGGCGTGTGCGGGCGGCGACGCGCGTGCGTCGTCGGGCGGCGCGCCGAACAGGTTGAACTGCCCGTCGTCGGGCGACCCGCTCGCGTCGTCGTGCTGTCGTCGTTGCGGCGGCGCCTTGCGCCGCGTGCTGCCGTCACCCATGCATGCCCAGCGTGAAGCGCGGCCTAGCGCGGCAGCGCGTGTTCGTACATATAGCGCCGCGACCACGGCAGCGTTTTGGCGCTGCGTCCGGCCTTGCGGCACACGATCTGGAAGATCGACACGTCGTCGTGCTCGAACGCATACGCGCAGCCGGCGAGATACACGCGCCAGATGCGGAATTTCTCGTCGTCGACGAGCTTGCGCGCTTCTTCGGCCTTCGCCTCGAAGTTCTCCGTCCAGATGTCGAGCGTGCGCGCATAGTGCCGCCGCAGGCTTTCGACGTCAACCGCTTCCAGCCCACCGCGCTGCGCGGCTTCGAGCGCGAGGCTGATGTGCGGCAGCTCGCCGTCCGGGAACACGTAGCGATCGATGAACTCGCCGCCGCCGAGCGCCGTCTCGCCGCTTTCCGCGTCGGTCGACGTGATCCCGTGGTTCATCGCGACGCCGTCGTCGGCGAGCAGGTCGTGGATCCGCGAGAAATACAGCGGCAGGTTCTTGCGGCCGACGTGCTCGAACATCCCGACGCTCGTGATGCGATCGAACTGGCCTTCGACCTCGCGGTAATCCTGCAGGCGGATCTCGATCCTGTCCTCGAGCCCCGCCGCCTTCACGCGCGCGGTTGCAAGGTCGAACTGGTTTTGCGACAGCGTCACGCCGAGGCACTGCGCGCCGAACTTCTGCGCGGCGCGCAGCACGAGCGCGCCCCAGCCGCAGCCGATGTCGAGCAGCCGCTGGCCGGGCTGAAGCTGGATCTTGGTCAGGATGTGGTCGATCTTCTTGATCTGCGCGGTGGCCAGATCCTCGTCGCCGTTCTCGAAGTACGCGCACGAGTACACCATGTTCTCGTCGAGCCACAGCTGGTAGAACGCGTTCGAGACGTCGTAGTGATACTGGATCGCCTTCTTGTCGGTGCTCTTCGAATGATTGAAGTAGCGCTTCACGCGCGCGAGCTTGCTCGCGCTCGTCACCGTGCTGCGCGCGAGCGAGTAGCCGATGTTGATGATGTCCGACAGCTTGCCCTCGATGTCGATCTTGCCCTTCACGTATGCCTCGCCGAGATTGTCGAGGCTCGGTTCGAGCAGCAGCGGCAATGCCGACGCGCTGTTCACCTTCAGGGTGACCTGCGGGGCGCTGAAGGTGCCGAAATCGAGCTGGTCGCCGTTCCACAGCACGAGGCGTGCCGGTATGTTCGCTTTCGCCCGTACTTCGTCCGCCCACTGTGCCAGCTTCTTTTCCCAGAACATTTGGATTCTCCGTTTGTTCGTTGAATCGAATACAGCCAAGTATCTTGACCGGCGCCCGCCGCTTGCGAGGCGGGCGCCCGGATGCAACACGAGACACGACCGGCGCGCGCCGGCGCCGCGCTTACGGCGACAGGCGCGAAATCGACCAGCCCGGCGACGCGTCGGATTCGCGCGTATAGAGCAGGCGGTCGTGCAGCCGCGACGGGCGGCCCTGCCAGAACTCGATCGAGTCGGGCACGAGGCGGTAGCCGCCCCAGTGCGGCGGGCGCGGCGGGTTGTCGCCGTAGCGTTCGCTGACGGCCTTCTCGCTTGCTTCGAGCGTCGCGCGGCTGTCGATCACGGCGCTCTGCGCCGATGCCCAGGCGCCGATGCGCGAGCCGAGCGGACGTGACGCGAAATAGCGGTCGCTTTCCTCGGCGCTGGTTTTCTCGATCCGGCCTTCGATGCGCACCTGGCGCTCGAGCTCGATCCAGTAGAACAGCAGCGCCGCCTGCGGATGCGCGGCGAGATCGCGCCCCTTGCGGCTGTCGTAATTGGTAAAGAAGACGAACCCGCGTTCGTCGACGCCCTTGATGAGCACGATCCGGGCCGATGGCCGGCCGTCGTCGCCGACGGTCGCGAGCGTCATCGTGTTCGGCTCGGGCAGTTTGGCCGCCAGCGCCTCCTTGAACCAGCGGTCGAACTGGGCGAAGGGGTCGGGGGCGACATCGGCTTCGTCGAGCGAAGCGCGTGAGTAGTTGATGCGGAGATCGGCGAGAGTCGTCATGTTATGCAAACGCTTCAATCTGGAACCATTGTAGCGAACGCGCGGAAAACGTGCGTGTACAGTGGCGTGTGAAAGCGGGGAGTTCAGGCAAAATAGAGGGCTGCTCGACTTACGTTTTCCTTGCTGCCATGTCTGCCGCCGACGCTGCCCCGCCCCGTTCTTCCGATCTTACCCCGACCCCGACAATCCAGCTTGACGTGGATCGGGCGCGCCGCTTCGGCGGCGTCGCGCGGTTGTACGGCGCGCCGGCGGCAGCCGCTTTCGAGCGCGCGCACGTCGCGGTGATCGGGATCGGCGGCGTCGGGTCGTGGGTGGCCGAGGCGCTCGCGCGCAACGCGGTCGGCACGCTGACGCTGATCGATCTCGACAACGTCGCGGAAAGCAACACGAACCGGCAGATCCATGCGCTCGACGGCAATTACGGCAAGCCGAAGGTCGATGCGATGGCCGAGCGGATCGCGCTGATCGATCCCGCGTGCCGCGTGAACCGGATCGAGGATTTCGTCGAGCCCGACAACTTCGACGCGCTGCTCGGCGGCGGCTTCGACTACGTGATCGACGCGATCGACAGCGTGCGCACCAAGGTGGCGCTGATCGCGTGGTGCGTCGCCCGGCGCCAGCCGCTCGTCGTGGTCGGCGGCGCGGGCGGCCAGCTCGACCCGACGCGCATCCGGATCGACGATCTCGCATTGACGATCCAGGATCCGCTGCTGTCGAAGGTGCGGGCGCAATTGCGCAAGCAGCACGGTTTTCCGCGCGGGCCGAAGGCGCGTTTCAAGGTGAGCGCCGTGTATTCGGACGAGCCGCTGATCTATCCGGAAGCGGCCGCCTGCGATATCGAGGACGGCGCGGAGCCGTCCGCCGCCGCGCACGTCGCGGGGCTCAACTGCGCGGGCTTCGGTTCGAGCGTGTGCGTGACCGCGAGTTTCGGCTTCGCGGCCGCCGCGCATGCGTTGCGCGCGATCGCCGCGCAGGCCGCCGGCTGAGCCGCCGCGCAGCGCGGCCGCCGGCGCATGCCGCGGCGCGCGACGTGCGCCGGGCGTAAGAGGACGATCGGCCGCCGGGCCGTTGCGGCCCGGCCGGCCGCGCGTCAGTTGAGCGCCATGCTCAGCCTGCGCCGCCATGCGGCGACGAGGTCCGGGCGATCGCCCGCCAGCTCGAACACCGAGATCATCGTGCGGCGGCCGAGATCGTCGCCGTAGGCGCGGTCGCGCGTCACGATTTCCAGCAACTGCTCCAGCGCACCTTCGTACGCGCGCCGCGCGATCAGGCTTTGCGCGAGATCGAAGCGCGCGTCGAGATCGCCCGGGTTGGCGGCGATGCGCGCTTCGAGCGCGTCGGTCGGCGGCAAGTCGGCCGTGGCTTCGAGCGCGTCGAAACGGGTCTTGATCGCCTGGAAGCGCGGGTCGTTGCCTTGCACGGTTTGCGTCGACAGCCGCCCGGTTTCCGCGTGCGCGGCGTCGATCTCGTTGTTCGCGAGCAGCAGTTCGATCAGGTCGAGGCGCGCGTCGTCGAAGCCGGGGTTCAGCGCGAGCGCCGCTTCGAGGTGCGAGCGCGCATCGTCGTAGCGTTCCTCGGCCAGCGCGTATTGCGCGGCGCGGCGTTCGGCTTCCTCGGGCGCCGGCAGCAGCCGGTCGAGGAACGCGCGCAGCTGGCCTTCCGGCAGCACGCCGACGAACTGGTCGACGGGGCGCCCGTCGGCGAATGCGATCACGTGCGGGATGCTGCGCGTCTGGAAGTGCGCGGCAAGCTCCTGATTCTCGTCGACGTTGACCTTCACGAGCTTCCAGCGGCCTTCGTAGTCGCCTTCGAGCTTTTCCAGCAGCGGGCCGAGCGTCTTGCAGGGGCCGCACCAGGGGGCCCAGAAGTCGACCAGCACGGGCGTGTCCAGCGACGCCTCGATGACGTCCTTCTCGAATGTGGCAAGCGTGGTGTCCATGTCGTTCTCTTCGGTTCGAATATCGTCAGGATGGGGGCAGCGTGCCCCTTTTTCAACGCGGTTTCGCTTCGGGCAGCGGAATCCACTCGGTCTCGCCGGGCACCTTGCCCATTTCCTGGCGCGTCCACGCCTGCTTCGCGTGTTCGATCGCCTCGCGGCTGCTGGCGACGAAATTCCATTCGATGAAGCGCTCGCCGTCGATCCGGTCGCCGCCGAGCAGCATCGCGCGGGCGCCGCCGGCGCTCGTCAACGTGACCGTCGCGCCCGGCGCGAGTACGGCCATCCGTTCGGCGTCGACCGGCGTGCCGTCGATCGCCAGATCGCCGTCGACCACATAGACCGCCCGCTCCTCGTGCGACGCGTCGAGCTCGACGCGGCCGCCGGCCGCGAATTCGGCGGCGACGTACAGCGTGCGCGAGAACGTCGTGACGGGCGAGCGCAGTCCGAACGCGTCGCCGGCGATGACCGTCAGTTCGACGCCATCCCGATTGCGGCGCGGCAGGGTCGCGGCCGGATGATGCTCGAACGACGGTTCGGTCGTCTCGTGCGTGTGCGGCAGCGCGACCCAGGTCTGGATTCCGTGCACCGTGTGGCCGTTTTCGCGCTGCGCGTCGGGGGTGCGTTCCGAGTGGACGATCCCGCGCCCGGCCGTCATCCAGTTCACGTCGCCCGGCACGATTTCCTGCCGCGAGCCGAGACTGTCGCGGTGCAGGATCGCGCCGTCGAACAGGTAAGTGACGGTGGCCAGGCCGATATGCGGATGCGGCCGCACGTCGAGCCCCGAGCCGGGCGGCAGCGTGGCGGGCCCCATGTGATCGAAGAAGATGAACGGGCCGACGAGGCGCGCGGCGAGCGCGGGCAACGTGCGGCGCACCTGCAGGTTGCCGATGTCGCGCACGTGCGGTTTCAGCAGGGCTTTGATCGGGGCGGTCATGGCGGATCCTGTGGGGCGGCGGATGCCGGTCATTGTACTGGCCGCCCGCCGCCGATTCCATGCGTGCGGCGCGGGTATCGGCCCGCAGGCGAAACCCGGTAGACTGGCCGCCTTCGCGAAAGCGCGCCCGCCCCGGGGTCGTCGCCCCGCCGGACGTCCCGACGGGGAGGCCGCTCGCGCGGCCGGCGCGCCGCACGACGATTCGACAAAAAACGAAAGAGGAGACTCCGATGATGGCCCCGAAGGACTTGCTGCTCGCGCTGGTCGTGATCCTGGCGTGGGGCGTGAACTTCGTCGTGATCAAGGTCGGCCTGCACGGCATGCCGCCGATGCTGCTCGGCGCGCTGCGCTTCACGCTCGCGGCCGTGCCCGCGGTGTTCTTCGTGCGCCGGCCGCAGATTCCGTGGCGCCTGCTGGTGCTGTACGGTGCGACGATCCAGCTCGGCCAGTTCGTGTTCCTGTTTACGGGCATGTACGTCGGCATGCCGGCCGGGCTCGCGTCGCTCGTGCTGCAGTCGCAGGCGTTCTTCACGCTCGTGTTCGCGATGCTGTTCCTCGGCGAGCGGCTGCGCCTGCAGAACCTGCTCGGGCTGGCGATCGCCGCGGGCGGGCTCGTCGTGATCGCGGCGCAGGGCGGCCGCGCGATGACGCTGGCGGGTTTCCTGCTGACGATCTGTTCGGCCGCGATGTGGGCGGTCGGCAACATCGTCACGAAGAAAGTCGGCCAGGCGAACCTCGTGTCGCTCGTCGTGTGGGCCAGCCTCGTGCCGCCCGTGCCGTTCTTCCTGCTGTCGCTGTGGTTCGAGGGGCCGCAGCGGATCGCGGGCGCGCTCGCCGGACTGAACGGCGCGTCGATCTTCGCGGTCGTCTATCTCGCGTTCGTCGCGACGTTGCTCGGCTACGGGCTGTGGAGCCGCCTGATGTCGCGCTACCCGGCCGCGCAGGTCGCGCAGTTCTCGCTGCTGGTGCCGGTCGTCGGCCTCGCGTCGGCGTCGCTGCTGCTCGACGAGCATCTCACGCGCACGCAGCTGATCGGCGCGGCGCTCGTGATGGGCGGGCTCGCGGTGAACGTGTTCGGCGGGAAACTGATGCGCCGCTTCGCGGCATCGTGACGCGCCGGCACGCGCTGCGTGCCGGCGGCGGGGCGGGAACGGCCCGGGAAGCCGTCAGGCCATCCGGTTCTTCGCGAGCGGCGGGTTCGCGGAGAAGTAGCGCTTGATGCCGCGGAAGATCGCGTCGGCCATCTCGTCGCGATAGCTGTCGTCGTTGAGCCGGCGCTCTTCGTCCGGGTTGCTGATGAACGCCGTCTCGACGAGGATCGACGGAATGTCGGGCGCCTTCAGCACCGCGAACCCGGCCTGCTCGACCGAGCCCTTGTGCAGCTTGTTGATGCCGCCGACTTCCTTCAGCACGTAGTTGCCGTAGCGCAGCGAATCGCGGATCTGCGCGGTCGTCGACATGTCGAACAGTGCGCGGTTCACGGCCGCGTCCGGCGTCTTGATGTTGATGCCGCCGATCAGGTCGGACGAGTTTTCCTTGTTCGCCATCCAGCGCGCCGCGGCGCTCGTCGCGCCGTGGTCGGACAGCGCGAACACCGACGAGCCGCGCGCGGACGGCGTCGTGAACGCGTCCGCGTGGATCGACACGAACAGGTCGGCGCCCACGCGGCGCGCCTTCTGCACGCGCACGTTCAGCGGCACGAAGAAGTCGGCGTCGCGCGTCATCATCGCGCGCATGTTCGGCGCGCCGTCGATCTTCGCGCGCAGCTTCTTCGCGATGTCGAGCGCGATGTGCTTCTCGTACGTGCCGCCGCCGCCGATCGCGCCGGGATCCTCGCCGCCGTGGCCCGGATCGATCGCGACCGTCAGCAGGCGCACGGTGCCGCCCTTGCCGGATTTCGGTGCGGTGAACTTGTAGGTGTCGTCGTCGTCGTCACCGTCGTCGCGGCGGGCGATGACGGGCGGCGGCTTGACGGCCGGCTTCGCGGGCGTCGCCGGGGTCGCGGCGGCGGGCGGCGCGTGCGGCGTGGCGGGGGTGTTCTGCGCGAAACGCTGGAAGAATGCGTCGCTGTTGTCGCCCGCGGCGGGCGGCGGCAGCGGTGCGCCCGGGCCGGACAGCGCGGTCGGCGGCTGCATCTGCTGCGCGCGCGCGGCGTCGTTGAGCGCCTGCTCCTTGCGCTCCGTCTGCGTAATCAGGTCGGTCAGCGGATCGGGCGCGACGGCCGGATACAGGTCGAACACGAGCCGGTACTTGTACGCGCCGACCGGCGGCAGCGTGAACACCTGCGGCTTGACCGAACCTTTCAGGTCGAACACCATCCGCACGACGTGCGGCTGATACTGGCCGACGCGTACCGACTGGATCTGCGGATCGTTCGGCGCGATCTTCGACACGAGGTCGCGCAGCGCCTGGTCGAGATCGAGGCCGTTCAGGTCGACGACGAGACGGTCGGGACCCTGCAGCAGTTGTTGGGTATTCTGCAGCGGCTGGTCGGATTCGATCGTGACGCGCGTGTAATCGCGGGCGGGCCAGACGCGCACGCCGAGCACCGACGACGCATGCGCGAGCCGCGGCGCGACGAGACCGAGCACCAGTGTCGACGCGCCCGCGCACAGGATCTGGCGGCGCCGCCAGTTGTGCGTCGCGGTGGCCGCCGATTCGATCGAACGGAACGGTTTGATCAACATCTTTCGAGACATGCCTTTCCTGAAGCGCTATACGCCCGAACGGTGAGGGCACGGCCGTCGCCATCCACGTCGAGCGAGAAGACCAGATCGGGCACGCCGAGCAGCGCACCCGCCTGTTGCGGCCATTCGACGAGACAGATCGCGCTGGAATTGAAATACTCGCGAAAGCCTGCGTCGGACCATTCGGCCGGATCGTTGAATCGATACAGATCGAAGTGATAGACCTCGAGTTCCCCATCGTCGCGTTCGAGCGCGTACGGCTCGACGAGCGTATAGGTCGGGCTGCGCACGCGGCCCGTGTGGCCGAGGCCGCGCAGGATCGCGCGCACGAGGGACGTCTTGCCCGCACCGAGATCGCCGACCAGCTGGATCTGCAGCCCGTCGAACGCGTGCGTGCGGGCGAGCTCGGTGCGCGCCGCGTCGAGCGCGTGTGCGAAGCGGGTGCCGAAGGCCTCGGTCGCCGCTTCGTCGGCGAGCGCGATCACGCGCTCCGCGAACGGGGCGGGCAGCGTGGCGTCATGAGGCGGTTGGCTGGGCGTGGCTGGCATTCTCGTAAAATAGTGCGATGAACCGATTACCGGAACTCGCCGCATCCGACAGGCCTTCGACTCGTGCCGAAGGCGCCGCGCCGTGCGCGCTCGACGATGCGGCGTTGAGTGCGCTCGCCACGCGCATCAGGGCGTGGGGGCGCGAATTGGGTTTCGGGGCGATCGGCATCAGCGATACCGATCTCTCGGACGCCGAAGCAGGCCTCGCCGCCTGGCTGGAAGCCGGCTACCACGGCGAGATGGATTATATGGCGAAACATGGGATGAAACGCGCGCGTCCGGCCGAACTTGTGGCCGGTACGCGACGCGTGATTTCCGCGCGGCTCGCCTACCTGCCGGCCGAAACGCTCGCCGCCGGCGCACCGGGCGGCGAGCCCGTCGCACGCGCGCCGCACGACTGGCGCGCGCGCGAACGGGCGCGGCTCGACGATCCGCAGGCGGCCGTCGTGTCGATCTATGCACGCGGTCGCGACTATCACAAGGTGCTGCGCAACCGGCTGCAGACGCTCGCGGAGCGCATCGAGCGCGAGATCGGCGCGTTCGGTTACCGCGTGTTTACCGATTCCGCGCCCGTGCTCGAGGTCGAGCTTGCGCAGAAGGCCGGCGTCGGCTGGCGCGGCAAGCACACGCTGCTGCTGCAGCGCGATGCGGGCTCGCTGTTCTTCCTCGGCGAGATCTACGTCGACGTTCCGCTGCCGACCGACGCGCAAACGTCGCCCGACACCGCGCCCGAGACACCCGGCGCGCACTGCGGAAGCTGCACGCGCTGCATCGGCGCATGTCCGACCGGCGCGATCGTCGAACCGTACCGCGTCGACGCGCGCCGCTGCATCTCCTACCTGACGATCGAACTGAAAGGCAGCATCCCCGAACCGTTGCGGCCGATGATCGGCAATCGCGTGTACGGCTGCGACGACTGCCAGCTCGTCTGCCCGTGGAACAAGTTCGCGCAGGCCGCGCCCGTCGCCGATTTCGACGTGCGGCACGGCCTCGACCGCGCGACGCTCGTCGAGCTGTTCGCATGGGACGCCGAAGCGTTCGATACGCGGATGCAGGGCAGCGCGATCCGGCGCATCGGCTATGAAAGCTGGCTGCGCAATCTCGCGGTCGGCCTCGGCAATGCGCTGCGCGGGAACCGGCTCGCGCCGCAGGCGCGCGACGGCATCGTCGCCGCGTTGCGCGCGCGGGCCGACGATCCGTCTCCGGTCGTGCGCGAGCATGTCGAATGGGCGCTGCGTGCCGCGTGAAGGCGGCGTAAAGTGTCGTCGGCGCGCGGCGGTGCCGCGCGCATCCATCGGTCAGGAGAGGGTATGTTCAATGCAGTCATCGACGCGCCGTTCGGCAAGGTCGGCATCCGCACGGACGCCGCGGTGGTGCGCGAGATCGTCTATCTGCCCGAATCGGTGAAGTCGGTCGAGCCGGATTCGCCGCTCGCGAAGCGCGCGGTCACGCAGATCGAACGTTATTTCGCGCGCGCGTCGGCGCGCTTCGACCTGCCGCTCGCCGAAGTCGGCAGCGCGTTCCAGCATCGCGTGTGGGACGCCATCAGCGATATCCCGCCCGGCACGGTGCTGACCTACGGCCAGGTCGCCAAGCGGATCGGCAGCGCGCCGCGCGCGGTCGGCCAGGCGTGCGGCGCCAACTATTTCCCGCTCGTGATCCCGTGCCATCGCGTCGTCGCGGCGGGCGGCCTCGGCGGTTTCGCGAACCATGACGACAACGGCTATTACCGGAACGTGAAGCGCTGGCTGCTGGCGCACGAGGGCGTACCGTACCGATGAGCGAACCATTGATGATCCCCGGCGGCGACGAAGATACCGCCGCCGCGTCGCCCGCGCTGCTCGCGAGCCGCGCATCGATCGACGTGTTTTGCGATGCGCTGTGGCTCGAACACGGGCTCTCGCGCAACACGCTCGATGCGTACCGGCGCGATCTGGTGCTGTTTTCCCGGTGGCTGGCCGCGACGCACGACACGCCGCTCGATTCGGCCGACGAAGCGATGGTGACGGGCTACATCGCCGCGCGCAGCGACGGCAAGGCGACGTCGTCGAACCGGCGGCTGTCGGTGTTCCGGCGCTATTACGGCTGGGCCGTGCGCGAGCATCGCGCGAGCGCGGATCCGACGCTGCGGATCACGTCCGCGAAACAGGCGGCGCGCTTCCCGTCGACGTTGTCGGAGGCGCAGGTCGAGGCGCTGCTCGGTGCGCCCGACGTCGACACGCCGCTCGGCCTGCGCGATCGCACGATGCTCGAGCTGATGTATGCGAGCGGGCTGCGCGTGAGCGAACTCGTGATGCTGAAAACCGTCGAGGTCGGGCTCAACGAGGGTGTCGTGCGCGTGATGGGCAAGGGCTCGAAGGAGCGGCTCGTGCCGTTCGGCGAGGTGGCGCACGGCTGGATCGAGCGCTACCTGCGCGATGCGCGGCCCGCGCTGCTCGGCGCGCGCGCGGCCGATGCGCTGTTCGTGACCGGGCGCGGCGAGGGGATGACGCGCCAGCAGTTCTGGAACATCATCAAGCGCCACGCGCTGCACGCCGACGTGCGCGCGCACCTGTCGCCCCATACGCTGCGGCATGCGTTCGCGACGCACCTGCTGAACCACGGCGCCGACCTGCGCGTCGTGCAGATGCTGCTCGGCCACAGCGACATCTCGACGACGCAGATCTACACGCACGTCGCGCGCGAGCGGTTGAAGTCGCTGCACGCGCAACACCATCCGCGCGGCTAGCGCGCGGCGGGCATCCGGCGCGGCACGCGCGCCGCCGGTTTCGCCGCCCGCGGCGCGCCGGCGCCGGCCTGCTTCAGACCAGTTCGCGCAGCTTGTGCTTCAACACCTTGCCGGTCGACGCGGCCGGCAGCGCATCGAGCACGCGGAGGTGCGCAGGGCGCTTGTAAGGGGCGAGGCGCTCCGCGCACCACGCGTGCAGCGCCGCCTCGTCGGCCGTCGCGCCGGGCACCAGTTCGACGAACGCGAGCACTTCCTCGTTGCCTTCGACCGCGCGGCCGATCACGGCCGCCTGCACGACGTCCGGATGCGCGTTCAGCACCTGCTCGACTTCGACCGGATACACGTTGAAGCCCGAGCGGATGATCAACTCCTTGCTGCGGCCCGCGATCGTGACCGCGCCGTCCGCTCCCTGCCGCGCGAGATCGCCGGTGGCGAGCCAGCCGTCCGGCGATACGGCCGCGCGTGTCGCGTCCGCGTTGCGGTAGTAGCCGAGCATCACGTTCGGCCCGCGCACGCGGATCTCGCCGACTTCGCCTCGCGGCACGTCGGTGCCGTCCGGCGCGACGATCCGCATCTCCACGCCGGGAATCGGCATGCCGACCGAGCTGTCGGCGCGCGGCGCGTCGAGCGCCGTCTGCGTGATCGTCGGGCTGCTTTCGGTCATTCCGTAGCCGTTGTGCAGCGGCACGCCGTACAGGCGCTCGACGCGCGCCTTCAGGTTCGCGTCGAGCGGCGAGCCGCCCGAATACGCGAAACGCAGGCGCGGCGCATGCCATGCGTGGCCGTGCGTATGCAGGTGTTCGAGCAGCTTCGCATGCATCGCGGGCACACCCTGGAAGATCGTGACGCCTTCGTCGGCGAGCGCGACGCGCACGGCTTCCGGCGCGAAGCGCGGGGCGAGCCGCAGCGTCGCGCCCGCATACAGGCTGCCGAGGCAGACCGACGCGAGCCCGTACACGTGCGACACGGGCAGCACCGTGTAGACGACGTCGTCGGGCGACACGCGTCGCAGCGTGCTCGACGTCGCCGCGATGAACAGCAGGTTGCGGTGCGACAGCATCACGCCCTTGGGCGTGCCGGTCGTGCCGGTCGTGTAGATCAGCGCCGCGCATTGCGCGGCGCCGTCGGCGGCTACCGGTTCGCCCGGTGCGCTTGCGTCGACGCGATACGACCACGCGCCGATGTCGACCGGCAGGGCGTCGGCGGGCGTCGCGCCGAGCCGCGCGGCGTGCGTGCGCGCGTCGCTCGACGCCTCGGTCGTGAGCGCGATCAGCTTCGGGCGCGCGTGCGCGGCGATCGCGTCGAGTTCGGCGGCCGACAGCCGGGCGTTCGACACGAGCGCCCACGCGTCGAGGCGGGCGGTTGCGAACAGCAGCACGATCTGCGCGACGCAGTTCTCGGCGACGATCATCACGCGGTCGCCGCCTTGCACGCCGAGGCTCGCGAGCCGCGCGGCGGCCGCCTCGATGGCGTGCGACAGGTCGCCGTACGACAGGCGGCGGGCGTCCTCGATCAGCGCCGGGTGCGCGGGCGCCCGGGCGGCCTGGCGCGCGGGCACGTCCGAGATGCGGCGGGGCAGCGCGGCGAGCAGCGCATCGACGTCGAGCGGCTCGGACGAACGGATGGACGAGGGCATGGCGTCTCCAGAAAAGGGGCGGGCGGCGGCTGACGACGGGTGCGAACGATCGTGCCACGACGGCACGCGCGCCACAATCGGCCAATCGGGCAATAGCGCTTCGCGATGTCCGCAATGATGACGGGCGGAATCGTTGCGGCGCCGCAGCAGGCCGCCCGGCGGAAAACGGGCCGCGAGTATACCGCCGGTGCGGACGCGCGATTGCGCGCCCGCCGGTCGTTCGCCATTAAAATGCCGCCATGAGCAAATCCAGACATGTGTCCGAAACGCCCGCGACCCAGTTGTTGCGCCGCCACGGCGTCGCGTTCGGCGAGCATCCGTACGACTACGTCGAGCACGGCGGCACCGGCGAATCGGCGCGCCAGCTCGGCGTCGACGAGCACAGCGTCGTGAAGACGCTCGTGATGGAAGACGAGCACGCGAAGCCGCTGATCGTGCTGATGCACGGCGACCGCACGGTGTCGACGAAGAACCTCGCGCGGCAGATCGGCGCGAAGCGCGTCGAGCCGTGCAAGCCCGAGGTCGCGAACCGCCATTCGGGCTATCTCGTCGGCGGCACGTCGCCGTTCGGCACGCGCAAGTCGATGCCCGTCTACGTCGAGGCGACGATCCTCGACCTGCCTACGATCTACCTGAACGGCGGCCGTCGCGGCTACCTCGTCAGCCTCGCGCCGGCCGTGCTCGCGTCGCTGCTCGGCGCGCAGCCGGTGCAGTGCGCGAGTGTCGACTGAGGGTTTCACCTTCGTGGCAGGTCCCGCCCGTTCGGTAGAATGGGCGCCGTTTCGGCTTGCCGGCTCGCCGTGCAAGGCCGTCCCTTTACCGATACGTTGAAAGAAGAGTCCTCCGCATGCAGATCCTGCTCGCCGCCCTCGTTGCCTACCTGATCGGTTCGGTGTCGTTCGCCGTCGTCGTCAGTGGCGCGATGGGCCTGGCCGACCCGCGTTCGTACGGGTCGAAGAATCCCGGCGCGACCAACGTGCTGCGCAGCGGCAACAAGAAGGCCGCGATCCTGACGCTCGTCGGCGACGCGTTCAAGGGCTGGATCGCCGTCTGGCTCGCGCGACGCCTCGGCCTGCCCGACGTCGCGGTCGCGTGGGTCGCGATTGCCGTGTTCCTCGGCCACCTGTATCCGGTGTTCTTCCGCTTCCAGGGCGGCAAGGGCGTCGCGACCGCGGCCGGCGTGCTGCTTGCCATCCATCCCGTGCTCGGTCTCGCGACCGCGCTGACCTGGCTGATCGTCGCGTTCTTCTTCCGCTATTCGTCGCTCGCGGCGCTGGTGGCGGCCGTGTTCGCGCCGGTGTTCGACGTGTTCCTGTTCGGCACGGGCCACAACCCGGTCGCATGGGCGGTGCTCGCGATGAGCGTGCTGCTCGTGTGGCGTCACCGCGGCAACATTTCGAAGCTGCTCGCGGGGCAGGAAAGCCGGATCGGGGACAAGAAGAAGGCGGGCGCCGACGGTGGCGCGCAGGATGGCGGAAAAGCCTGAGCTGGCGGCGTTCGCCGCGCCGGTCGCCCCGCGTGCGCGGGGCCCGGCCGGTTGACGTGACGGATCGCCCGGCGATCAGTCGCGGAAGTTGTTGAAGTCGAGCGGCGTGTCGGTCACATCCTTGCGCAGCATCGCGATCACGTTCTGCAGGTCGTCGCGCTTCGTGCCGGCCACGCGCACGGCGTCGCCCTGGATGCTCGCCTGCACCTTGATCTTGCTGTCCTTCACGAGCCGCACGATCTTCTTCGCGAGATCGCCGGTCACGCCTTTCTTCACGGTGACGATCTGCTTCACCTTGTCGCCGCCGATCTTCTCGACCTTGCCGTAGTCGAGAAAGCGCACGTCGACGTTGCGCTTGGCCAGCTTGCCGATCAGCACGTCCTTGACCTGGCCGAGCTTGAAATCGTCGTCGGCGAACAGCGTCAGCTCGCGATCCTTCTGCTCGACGCGTGCGTCGGAGCCCTTGAAGTCGAAGCGCGTCGAAATTTCCTTGTTCGACTGCTCGATGGCGTTCTTCACTTCGATCATGTTCGCTTCGGAAACGACGTCGAACGATGGCATGGCATTCTCCCTTGAGATGCGGGCGCCCGGCTCGCGCGCGGGCACTCGCTATAATTGCGGACTGTTTGCTATTTTACCGATGCCCCCTCGTTTGCCCAAGACCAGCCATGTGGCCGCCCGGGCGGACGTGACCGCGAATGCCGATGCCTTCTGACGAATCCGCCCTGTCGCTGCTTCCCGACCAGCCGCTCGCCGCACACAACACGTTCGGCATTGCCGCGAACGCGCGCCTTGCCGCGCGCATCACGCATGCTGCGCAGTTCGAGGCGCTGCATCGCGACCCGCGTGTCGCGACGCTGCCGCAGCTCGTGCTCGGCGGCGGCAGCAACGTCGTTTTTACGCGCGATTACGACGGTGTCGTGCTGTTCGACGAGATCGCGGGCCGCCGTGTCGTGCGCGAGGACGACGACGCGTGGTACGTCGAGGCCGGCGGTGGCGAGAACTGGCACGGATTCGTCGCATGGACGCTGGAACACGGGATGCCGGGGCTCGAGAACCTCGCGCTGATCCCGGGCACCGTCGGCGCCGCGCCGATCCAGAACATCGGCGCGTACGGCCTCGAGATGAGGACGTATTTCGACTCGCTGGTCGCGGTCGAGCTGGCGACGGGGCGCAGCGAGCGTTTCGACGCCGCGCGCTGCGCGTTCGGCTATCGCGACAGCTTCTTCAAGCGGGAAGGGCGCGGCCGGTTCGCGATCGTATCGGTGACCTTCCGGTTGCCGAGGCAGTGGACGCCGCGGCTCGGCTACGCGGACGTCACGCGCGAGCTCGATGCGCGGGGCATCGCGCCCGGCGCGGCGACGCCGCGCGACGTGTTCGACGCGGTCGTCGCGATCCGCCGCGCGAAGCTGCCCGATCCGCTCGTGCTCGGCAACGCCGGCAGCTTCTTCAAGAATCCGGTGATCGATGCCGCGCAGTTCGACGCGTTGCGCGCCCGCGCGCCCGACGTCGTGTCGTATCCGCAGCCGGACGGGCAGGTGAAGCTCGCGGCCGGCTGGCTGATCGACCGCTGCGGCTGGAAGGGGCGCGCGCTGGGCGCGGCGGCCGTGCACGACCGCCAGGCGCTCGTGCTCGTCAATCGCGGCGGTGCGACGGGCGCCGAGGTGCTCGCGCTGGCGCAGGCGATCCAGGCCGATGTGCGCGCGCAATTCGGCGTCGAGCTCGAGCCCGAGCCGGTCTGCCTGTAACGCGGGCGCCGCGCGCCCAAACGAAAAGCGCCGATCGACGATCGGCGCTTTTTTTACGCGGGTGCGTTCCGGTGCGGCAGCGGCGTCAGTGCTTGAGACGGCCGAGCAGCAGGAACTCCATCAGCGCCTTCTGCACGTGCAGGCGGTTTTCCGCCTCGTCCCACACGACGCTCTGCGGGCCGTCGATCACGCCGGCCGTCACTTCCTCGCCGCGGTGCGCGGGCAGGCAGTGCATGAACAGCGCATCCGGGTTCGCGTGGCCCATCATTTCCTCGTCGACGCACCAGTCGGCGAACGCCTGCTTGCGCGCCTCGTTCTCGGCCTCGAAGCCCATGCTCGTCCACACGTCGGTCGTCACGAGGTCGGCGCCCTTGCAGGCTGCGTTCGGATCGTCGCACACCTCGTAGAACGGCGCGCTGTCGGGCGACACCAGCTTCATGTCGAGCGCATAGCCGGGCGGCGTCGACAGGCGCAGCTTGAAGCCGAGGATCTGCGCGGCTTCGATCCACGTGTAGAGCATGTTGTTCGCGTCGCCGACCCACGCGACGGTCTTGCCGGCGATCGGGCCGCGGTGCTCGTAGTACGTGAAGATGTCGGCGAGCACCTGGCACGGGTGGTATTCGTTCGTCAGCCCGTTGATCACCGGCACGCGGGAATTTTCCGCGAAGCGCTTGATGACCGCCTGCTCGAACGTGCGGATCATGATGATGTCGACCATCCGCGAGATGACCTGCGCGGAATCCTCGACGGGTTCGCCGCGGCCGAGCTGCGTGTCGCGCGTGCTCATGAAGACGGCGTGGCCGCCGAGCTGGAAGATCCCGGCCTCGAACGACAGGCGCGTGCGCGTCGAGCTTTTCTCGAAGATCATCGCGAGCGTGCGGTCGTGCAGCGGGTGATAGGTCTCGTAGTTCTTGAACTTGCGTTTCAGGATACCCGTGCGTTCGAGCACGTACTCGTAGTCTTCCAGCGAGAAATCCTTGAACTGCAGGTAGTGACGAATGGTTTTGGCGGTCATGAAACGGGATGCGGCGGGTTTCACCCGGCAGCAAGGCCGGACGGCGCCGCCGTCGGGTGTGGATAACTCAAAGCAGCATAAAGGATTTTCTGTGCTTTGACGAGCCGCGAAGAAAAACGGGGCGTGATCGTCGCGCGCGGCGTGCGGTGCAGGCGGAGGGGGCTCGTGACGACGTGCGATGGCGCGCTGCGGTATAATTCAAAAGTTTTCTTCAGCCCGGCAGGCAAGCCTCCTCGCGCTCTGCCGGACACAAGCCGTGCGCTGCACAAATCCTGTGCGGCACAACGGCGGCGCGCTTCGACGTCCTGTTTTCGGGATATCTGATGGCGGGTTGCCGTCGTTCATTCCAGCTTTGTGTTTGCGTATCCAGGCGCCGTCGCCTGGGCATGGCCGGGCCGTCACTTGGGTAACCACATGGCTGAAACCCCTCCGACCGAATTCTTCATCCAGGGCATTACGAAAGACGGGAAAAAGTTTCGCCCGAGCGACTGGTCGGAACGTCTGGCCGGTGTGATGGCCTGCTTCGGGCCGGGGGCAAGCGGCCCGAATGCGCGTCTCAAGTACTCGCTGTACGTGCGTCCGACGATGCTCGGCGACCTGAAATGCGTGATCCTCGATTCGAGGCTGCGCGAGATCGAACCGATGGCTTTCGATTTCGTGCTGAATTTCGCGAAGGACAACAACCTCGTCGTTACCGAGGCGTGCGAGTTGCCGGACTACGACGCGAAGAAGTGATGCCGGGCGAGGGCGCATGCCGCGCCCCTCCGGCCGATGCCGTCGCCGCCGCGCGTGATGCGTGGGCGACGGGCAACAAAAAAGCCCGCCTAGGCGGGCTTTTTTGCGATCGCAGGAAACAGGAACGCCCGCGCGAGCGGGCGCACCGGATTTACGCTGCTGCCTGCAGACCCTTGACGGCTGCGGCCAGGCGGCTCTTGCTGCGAGCGGCCTTGTTCTTGTGAACGATCTTCTTGTCGGCGATCGTGTCGATCGTCTTCACGGCAGCCTTGAACAGCTCGGCAGCCTTTGCCTGGTCGCCGGCTTCAACAGCCTTGCGAACCGACTTGATCGCGGTACGGAATTTCGAGCGCAGCGCCGAGTTGTGCGAGTTTGCCTTCGCGGCCTGGCGGGCGCGCTTGCGTGCTTGTGCGGAGTTAGCCATGACGGTTCCTTATCCTGTCCTGTTTCCAGAGCTTGGAGCCTGACGGCCAAGCGCTGCTTTTCGATCCGTCCCCTGAGAACGATTGCCCAGGGGCGCATAAAAAAACGGTGATTTTAACCGAGGCCGGGACATGAAAACGGCAGTTGCCGTGCATGTACGAGCCCAGAAACCGGCGATTATAGCAACAAAATCAAGCGCGTGGCAAGTTCAACGTGATGCCCGCCGGGCGGGGCGCCGGCGACGTGCGCGCTTTTCGGCATCGGCCGCTGGTCGGGCCACGCAACGTCCGTATAATAAGCGCCCCATGAATCTATTCCGAGCCCTGCTGACGGTCAGCGGCTTCACGCTGCTGTCGCGCGTGACCGGACTGGCCCGCGAGACGCTGATCGCCCGTGCGTTCGGTGCCAGTCAATATACCGACGCGTTCTACGTCGCCTTCCGCATTCCGAACCTGCTGCGTCGCCTGTCCGCGGAAGGCGCGTTCTCGCAGGCGTTCGTGCCGATTCTCGCCGAGTTCAAGAACCAGCAGGGGCACGATGCGACGAAGGCGCTCGTCGACGCGATGTCGACCGTGCTGGCCTGGGCGCTTGCCGCGCTGTCGGTCCTCGGGATCGCCGGTGCGTCCTGGGTCGTGTTCGCGGTCGCGTCCGGCCTGCACACCGACGGCCAGGCGTTCCCGCTCGCGGTCACGATGACGCAGATCATGTTCCCGTACATCGTGTTCATCTCGCTGACGACGCTCGCCTCCGGCGTGCTGAACACCTACAAGAGCTTCTCGCTGCCCGCGTTCGCGCCGGTGCTGCTCAACGTCGCGTTCATCGCCGCGGCCGTGTTCGTCGCGCCGCACCTGAAGGTGCCGGTGTTCGCGCTCGCGTGGGCGGTCATCGTCGGCGGCGTGCTGCAGTTCCTCGTGCAGCTGCCGGGCCTGAAGAAGATCGACATGGTGCCGCTGATCGGCCTCAACCCGCTGCGCGCGCTGCGTCACCCGGGCGTGAAGCGCGTGCTCGCGAAGATGGTGCCCGCGACGTTCGCCGTGTCGGTCGCGCAGCTGTCGCTGATCATCAACACCAACATCGCGTCGCGGCTCGGGCAGGGCGCCGTGTCGTGGATCAACTACGCCGACCGGCTGATGGAATTCCCGACGGCGCTGCTCGGCGTCGCGCTCGGCACGATCCTGCTGCCGAGCCTGTCAAAGGCGCACGTCGACGCCGATTCGCATGAATATTCGGCGCTGCTCGACTGGGGCCTGCGCGTCACGTTCCTGCTCGCGGCGCCGAGCGCGCTCGCGCTGTTCTTCTTCGCGACGCCGCTTACCGCCACCCTCTTCAACTACGGCAAGTTCGACGCGCACACCGTCACGATGGTCGCGCGCGCGCTCGCGACCTACGGGATCGGGCTGGTCGGCATCATCCTGATCAAGATCCTCGCGCCGGGCTTCTATGCGAAGCAGGACATCAAGACGCCGGTGAAGATCGCGATCGGCGTGCTGATCGTCACGCAGATCTCGAACTACGTGTTCGTGCCGCTGATCGGCCACGCGGGCCTGACGCTGAGCATCGGCGTCGGCGCGTGCCTGAACTCGCTGCTGCTGTTCATCGGGCTGCGCAAGCGCGGCATCTACCAGCCGTCGCCGGGCTGGCTGCGCTTCTTCGTGCAGCTGATCGGCGCGACGCTGGTGCTCGCGGGCCTGATGCACTGGCTGTCGATCAGCTTCGACTGGACCGGGATGCGCGCGCAGCCGCTCGATCGCATTGCGCTGATGGGCGCGTGCCTCGTGCTGTTCGCTGCACTATATTTCGGTATGTTGTGGGTGATGGGCTTCAAATACGCTTACTTCAGAAGGCGCGCCAAGTGACGACCGCAATGACCCGCGTCCTCGACTACTTCAGCACGCTCGTGGCGGACGACGACAGCCTGCCCGTCACGGAGGCCGCGCTGTCGCTGGCGCAGGACGCGTATCCCGACCTCGACCTGCAGGGTACGCTGGCCGAACTCGACATGCTGGCGGCGCGGCTGCGCCGGCGGCTCGCCGACGATGCGGACCTGAAGGGCCGCGTCGTCGCGCTGAACGACTTCTTCTTCCGCGAGCTCGGCTTCGCGTGCAACCACAACGATTATTACGACCCCGATAACAGCCACCTGAACGCCGTGCTGAAGCGGCGGCGCGGGATCCCGATCTCGCTGTCGGTGCTGTACCTGGAACTCGCCGAGCAGATCGGCGTGCCGGCGCGCGGCGTATCGTTCCCGGGCCACTTCCTGTTGCGCGTCACGCTGCCGGACGGCGACCTGATCATCGATCCGGCCAACGGCCATTCGCTGTCCGAGGCGGAGATGGTCGAGATGCTCGAGCCGTATGTCGCGCGCGCGGCCGGCGCGGTCGACAGCGCATTGCGCGCGTTGCTGCAGCCGGCGGCGAGCCGCGAGATCATCGCGCGGATGCTGCGCAACCTGAAGACGATCTATCTTCAGACGGAGCGCTGGCAGCGGCTGCTGGCCGTGCAGCAGCGGCTCGTGATCCTGCTGCCCGAGCAGCTCGACGAGGTTCGCGACCGCGGTTTCGCCTATGCGCGGCTCGACTACCTGCGCCCCGCGCTCGAGGATCTCGAACAGTATCTCGGCGAGCGGCCGGATGCGGACGACGCGACCGTCGTCGAGTCGCAGGTGAGCGAATTGCGGCAGCGGATGCAGCGGGACGGCGAGGACTGAGCCGTCGCGGTCCTGCCGCCTTCCGGATGAAAAAGCGCCCGCGGTTGCGGGCGTTTTTTATTTGCGCTTATTTCGGCTGCATCCGGATCGCGCCGTCGAGGCGGATCACTTCGCCGTTGAGCATCGGATTCTCGACGATCTGGCGCACCAGCAGCGCGTATTCGGCCGGTTTGCCGAGTCGCGGCGGGAACGGCACCATTGCGCCGAGCGCGTCCTGGACGTCTTTCGGCATGCCGAGCAGCATCGGCGTTTCGAACAGGCCGGGCGCGATCGTCATCACGCGGATGCCGCTGCGCGACAGGTCGCGAGCGATCGGCAGCGTCATGCCCGCGACGCCGGCTTTCGACGCTGCGTACGCGGCCTGGCCGATCTGTCCATCGAATGCGGCGACCGACGCGGTGCTGACGATCACGCCGCGTTCGCCTTCCTCGGTCGGTGCGTTGGCGGCCATTGCGGCGGCTGCGAGCCGGATCATGTTGAAGGTGCCGACGAGGTTCACGTTGATCGTCCGGGCGAACGCGTCGAGCGGATGCGCGCCGTCCTTGCCGACGGTCTTCGCGGCGAGCGCGATGCCGGCGCAGTTGACCAGGCCGCGCAGCGTGCCTGCGTGCGTTGCCGTGTCGACGGCCGTCCGGGCGTCGGTTTCGCTCGACACGTCGCAGTGCACGAAGGCGCCGCCCAGTTCGGATGCGAGCGCGGTGCCGGCCGTATCGTTCAGGTCGGCGAGCACGACCTTGCCGCCAGCCTGCGCGATCATCCGCGCCGTGCCGGCGCCGAGGCCCGATGCGCCGCCGGTGATCAGAAACACGTTGCCGCGAATATCCATCACTGTCTCCGTGTCGACCGCCCTTGGCGCTTCAGCGCCTAGGGAGGTCCCATGCAACGCGGTCGACCGCCCTTGGCGCTTCAGCGCCTAGGGAGGTCCCATGCAACGCGGTCGACCGCCCTTGGCGCTTCAGCGCCTGGGGAGGTCCCATGCAACGCGGTCGACCGCCCTTGGCGCTAGCGCCCGGGAAGGTCCCATGCAACGCGCTCGCGCGCCAAGGCTGAAACGCCGGCGCGCCGGTCGTCGCCGCAGTACACGTGTGCAGCCGATTGTACGGGGCGCCATCGTGCAGCAGGTACGAAAAACGATCGTACGACAACCGGCCGGGTAAAAAAAAGCCGCCCGGCGAGGGCGGCTTGCGGGTGCGCGACGCGGTTGCTTACTTCAGTGCGTCAAACGCTCGCTCGCGGATTTCCTCGACGCTGCCGAGGCCCGAGATCTTGCGATACTGCGGCGCCTTCAGGCCGTTTTCCTCGCCGCGCTGCGCCCAGTCGCCGTAGTACGTGATCAGCGGCTTGGTCTGCGCTTCGTACACTTCGAGACGCTTCTTGACGGTTTCTTCCTTGTCGTCGTCGCGCTGGATCAGCGGTTCGCCCGTCACGTCGTCATGGCCGTCGACCTTCGGCGGGTTGAACTTGACGTGGTACGTGCGGCCCGATGCCGGGTGCGTGCGGCGACCGCTCATGCGCTCGATGATTTCGGAGAACGGGACGTCGATCTCGAGCACGTAGTCGATCGCGACGCCGGCTTCCTTCATGGCGTCGGCCTGCGCGATCGTGCGCGGGAAACCGTCGAACAGATAGCCGTTCGCACAGTCGGCGTCCTTCAGGCGCTCCTTGACGAGGCCGATGATCAGGTCGTCCGTCACGAGCTTGCCTTCGTCCATGAAGCGCTTCGCTTCGATACCGAGCGGCGTGCCGGCCTTTACGGCCGCACGCAGCATGTCGCCGGTCGAGATTTGCGGGATGCCGAATTTTTCCTTGATGAAGTTTGCCTGGGTGCCCTTTCCCGCGCCGGGCGCGCCCAACAGAATCAAACGCATGGTGATATCTCCGAGTATGTAGATTCCTGTGGCGAGCCCTGAAGGCGTCGGCGACGGCGGACGTGGCGCTTGCCTGGCGCGCGGCCGGCCGGTCTGATGCGACGCGTCGGCTGTGGCGACGCGCGGCTGCCGGCAGGGCCGCGGGCGGGGTCAAGCGAGGACGCGCTGGTCGCGGACGGCTCGCACAATCGCCTGATTATGCCACGGGTTATTTTGAACCCGGCCGAAAAAGGGCCTGCACGCGCGCGAGATCCGCTGGCGTGTCGATACCGGCTTCGGGCGCGGACTCGGTGATCAGCACCGCGATGCGCTCGCCGTGCCACAGCGCGCGCAGCTGTTCGAGCTGCTCGGCCTGTTCGATCGGCGCTTGCGCGAGCGTCGGGTACGTGCGCAGGAAACGCGCGCGATACGCATAGAGGCCGATGTGCCGGTAGACCGGGAAAGCCGGCGCCGGCATGGCCGCGACGTCGGGCCAGTGCGGCTGGTATGCGTCGCGGCTCCACGGAATCGGCGCGCGCGAAAAGTACAGCGCGACGCTCTGCGCGTCGAGCGCGACCTTCACGACGTTCGGGTTGAATACGTCGGCCGCGTCATGGATCGGGTGGGCGGCCGTCGCGATCGCGCAGGCCGGGTGCGCGGCCAGGTGCGACGCTACGTCGCGCACGAGCACGGGGTCGATCAGCGGTTCGTCGCCCTGAACATTGACGACGACGGTGTCGTCGCTCCACCCGAAGGTCGCCGCGACTTCCGCGAGCCGGTCGGTGCCGGACGGATGGTCGGCTCGCGTCAGCACCGCTTCGAAGCCGTGATCGCGCGCCGCATCGAGCACGCTTTGCGCGTCGGATGCGACGAGCACCTGTTGCGCGCCCGCTTCGCGCGCGCGCTCGGCGACGCGCACGACCATCGGCTTGCCGCCGAGATCGGCGAGCGGCTTGTTCGGGAGTCGCGTCGACGCGAGCCGTGCGGGGATGACGGCGATGAAGGGTTGCGGGTGGGTCATCGGGGAGGTGCGGTGAGAAGAACGGAGCAGGCGGCGTGTCCCGGGTCGGTCGCCGCGCGGGGTTGGGCGCCCCGCCGCGGGCCGGCCACGGCCGGGCGGGGCGTCGAGCCGGTCAGCGGCCGGCCGGGTCGACCGGCGTGCCTTCGACGGTCTGGCGCGCTTCGTCGACCAGCATCACGGGAATGCCGTCGCGAATCGGGTAGGCGAGCTTGTCCGCGTTGCAGATCAGCTCCTGCGCGGCGCGGTCATAGTGGAGCGGGCCTTTGCAGATAGGGCACACAAGGATTTCAAGCAGGCGAGCGTCCACGGAGTTTCTCCACAACGAGGGCAATGAGGCGAGGGTCGAGCGCGGCTTCGACGGGGACGACCCACAGTCGAGCGTCGCGCCAGGAAGCGCCCAATTTTACTGCATCCTTCTCGGTGATCAGGATCGCATCGACGGCGTCGTCGACGAACGGGTTGTCGGCGAACGCGTAGTGGTCGGGCAATGCGCGCGTCGCGGGTGCGAGGCCGGCCGCGCGCAGCGTCGCGAAAAAGCGTTCCGGCGCGCCGATGCCGGCCGCGGCGAGCACGCGCTCGTTCGCGAATTGCGACAGCGGGCGGCGCAGCGCGGGCTGGTCGAGGTGCCATGCGGCGCCCGGCGTGAGCGTCAGCGAGTAGGTGTCGGGCCACGGCGGCAGCGCGCCGCTGTACGGATCGTTGACGAGCGTGGCGTCGCGGTGCCGCGACAGCGGCTCGCGCAGCGGCCCGGCCGGCAGCAGGAAGCCGTTGCCGCCGAGCCGGTGGTCGAACACGACGAGCTCGACCGTGCGGGAGAGGCGGTAGTGCTGCAGGCCGTCGTCGCTGACGATCACGTCGACGTCCGGATGTGCGGCGCACAACGCCTGCGCGGCCGCGACGCGATCGGGGCATACCCAGACGGGCGCGCCGGTGCGGCGTGCGATCAGCAGCGGCTCGTCGCCGGCCGCACTCGCGCGCGACGCGGGCGTGACGGCAAGCGGCGCCGTCACGTTCGCGCCGTAGCCGCGCGACACGATGCCGGGCGTGAAGCCGGCCGCCCGCAACGCGTCGACGAGCGCGATCACGGTGGGCGTCTTGCCGGTGCCGCCGACGGTCACGTTGCCGACCACGACGACGGGCACGCCGACATCGACCGGCTGCTTCCAGCCCTGCGCGTAGGCGGTGCGCCGCAGCGCCGCGCACAGGCCGAACACGCACGCGAACGGCGTCAGCGCCCACGCGAGCGCGCCGCGGCGCTGCCATTCGCGTGTCAGGCGCGCTTCGAGCCGGGCGAGCGGGCCGCCGGGCGCGCTCATCGGGCCGGGCGCGGCGCGTCGTGCGCCGCGGCGTGGGACGGATTCGTCAAGGCGGATTCTCCGGTGGGTGGTACATGCCGCAGGGGCTGCGGAAGGCGGCACTCTAGCGCGCCGCGGGCGAACGCGGCAAGCGGGCCCGGTCGCGGCGGTTCGAGGGGCCGGATCGAGGCGGACTGTGGATAACTCTGTGAAGAACTCCGCGCGGGATTGAGTCGAACGCCCGCCGGGCGGGCCTCGAATCGGATGAGAATCGTTCCGAAAGATTTAAAAATATATAAAAATCAATGCGTTATCGGGAATCGTCTGGGGTTTTCAGCGGTTTTCGCGCGTTTCAGAAGGACGATTGCCAGAGTGTGGACACCTTCTGCGCATCGCGCCGAATGCGGCCGGCGCTGGACGCCGCGCGCGCGTCGGACTATCGTGTCGCCGCCAGCATTCATCCGACCGTCCATGCTCTCCGACTCTCCTTTTGCCGCACCGGGCGCGACCCGCGGCGGCGACGAAGTGATTCCCGTCTCGTCGCTCAATCGCGCGATTTCGACGATGCTCGAGCGCTCGTTTCCGCTGTTGTGGATCTCGGGCGAAGTGTCGAACTTCACGCGCGCCGCCAGCGGCCACTGGTATTTCTCGATCAAGGATCAGCAGGCGCAGATGCGCTGCGTGATGTTCCGCGGCCGCGCCCAGTACGCGGAGTTCACGCCGCGCGAAGGCGACCGGATCGAGGTGCGCGCGGTCGTCACGATGTACGAGCCGCGCGGCGAAGTGCAACTCAACGTCGAGGCCGTGCGTCGCACCGGGCAGGGGCGCCTGTACGAGGCATTCCTGCGGCTGAAGGCGCAGCTCGAGGGCGAGGGGCTTTTTGCCGCCGAGCGCAAGCGGCCGCTGCCGGCCCACCCGCGCGCGATCGGCATCGTCACGTCGTTGCAGGCCGCCGCGCTGCGCGACGTGCTGACCACGATCGCCCGCCGTGCGCCGCACATTCCGGTGATCGTCTATCCGGCGCCCGTGCAGGGCGCCGGTTCCGCCGAAAAGCTCGTCGCGGCCGTGGAGACCGCGAATGCGCGCCGCGAGGTCGACGTGCTGCTGGTGTGCCGCGGCGGCGGCTCGATCGAGGATCTGTGGTCGTTCAACGACGAAGCGCTGGCGCGCGCGATCGCGGCGAGCGCGTTGCCGGTCGTCAGCGGCGTCGGCCATGAAACCGATTTCACGATCGCGGATTTCGCGGCGGACGTGCGTGCGCCGACGCCTACCGGCGCGGCCGAACTCGCGAGTCCGCAGCGCGCGCTGCTGCTGCGCGAGGTTGACGATCGCCGGCGTGCGCTCGCGCGCGGCATGGCGCGCCGGCTCGAACAGCGCGCGCAGCAGCTCGACTGGCTTGCGCGCCGGCTCGTGAGTCCGGCCGAGCGGCTGCAGCGGCAGCGTACGCACATCGAGCAGCTCGCGGTGCGGCTGGCTTCGGCGGCGTCGCGGCCGGTGCGCGACGCACGCGCGCGCTTCGCGCTCGCGCAATTGCGCTGGCAGCGCGCGCGGCCCGATCCGTCACGGGCGCAGCAGGCGCTCGCGGGGTTGTCGCAACGTCTCGCGCTGGCCTTGCAGCGCCGTCACGAGCGTGACACGGCCCGCGTATCGGCCTGTGCGGCACGGCTCGAAGTGTTGAGTCCGCAGCGCACGCTCGAGCGTGGCTATGCGGCGCTGATCGACGCCCAGACGGGCCGCGCGGTGCGCACGCCGAACGCGCTGAAGCCGCAGCGGCGCCTGACCGTGCATCTCGCCGAAGGCTCGGCCGACGTGTCGCTTGCCGACGTGCAGCCGCGGCTGAGCGATACGATCTGACGCAACCGGCGCAAGCGAAGCGACGGGACGAAACCGGCGTCCCGGGAAGCTGAACGCATGCGGCGCAGCGCCGGCTCGCGTGGCCGGACGTTGCGCAAACGCCGCTTTGCCGCATACCGCGGATAAATGGCCCGTGAGTTTGCGGGGTTATTCGTCCTCGCCTACAATCGGACGCTCGGCAGCATCCAACACAGCCCCCCTACATACTCAACGAAGGAATTGCCATGGCTCATACGCTCCCGCCGCTCCCGTACGCTGAAGACGCGCTCGCGCCGACCATCTCGCTCGAGACGATCCAGTACCACTACGGCAAGCACCATCAGGCTTATGTGACGAACCTGAACAATCTGATCCCGGGCACGGAATTCGAAAACCTGTCGCTGGAAGAGATCGTCAAGAAGTCGTCGGGCGGCATCTTCAACAACGCCGCGCAAATCTGGAATCACACGTTCTTCTGGAACAGCCTGTCGCCGAACGGCGGCGGCGCACCGACGGGCGCGCTGGGCGACGCGATCAACGCGAAGTGGGGTTCGTACGACGCGTTCAAGGAAGCGTTCACGAAGGCCGCGGTCGGCACGTTCGGTTCGGGCTGGGCATGGCTCGTGAAGAAGGCCGACGGTTCGCTCGACATCGTGTCGACGAGCAACGCAGCGACGCCGCTGACGACCGCCGACAAGGCACTGCTGACGATCGACGTGTGGGAACACGCGTACTACATCGACTACCGCAACGCACGTCCGAAGTTCGTCGAAGCGTTCTGGAACATCGTGAACTGGGACTTCGCAGCGAAGAATTTCGCGTAAGGTCCGGCGCCAGCGCGCCGCCATGGCGCGCGGCACCCCACGAAAAGCCCTCGTTTCGAGGGCTTTTTGTTTTTGTCCCGCGGGAAAGTACCGCGTTTGCCGGGGCGCGCGACCATGCCGGGCATCCGGCCGCGCGTCGCGCTTGCGATCGCGATGGCCCAGGGCGGCATGCGCCGGAACGCCCGGGCGAGCGACACCGGCTACGGATGACGGGAACGGGCGGGGGCGGCTAACGGATTCAACACGCGACGCGGAGCGGACGGACGAGTCGCCGCGATCGCGCCACGCCGTTCAGTGCGCCCCGTCGCCGAGCCCGCTTGCCTGCCGCAGCGCTTCGATGTCGACGAGTTCGATCTCGCCGACATGCAGCCGCACGACGCCGTCGGCCTGCAGCGCCTTCAGCAACTGGTTGGTGGTCTGCCGCGTCAGCGACAGCATCGACGCGAGCGTTTCCTGCGACAGCCGCACGCGCGTGCGCCCGGCGCTGATGCCGCCGTAGCCTTCGGCGATCATCAGCAGGCGCGCGGCGAGCCGCTGCGCGGCCGGCATCACGCTCATCGCCTCGACGGTCAGGAAGCTCAGGCGCAGCTTCTGCGCCATCAGCAGCGCGAACTGCCGCCAGTATTGGGGCGTCGCGTCGAGGATCGCGAGCAGCGCGGCCTGCGGGATGTGCAGCAGCAGCGCGTCGTCGAGCGCGATCGCGTCGTGCGTGCGCGGCTGGCCGTCGAACAGCGCGATCTCGCCGAACCAGGTGACGGGTTCGGCCACCGTCAGCAGCGCCTCCTTGCCCTGCGGGTCGACCGCGCCTATCGTGAGTGAACCGGCCAGCACCGCGTACAGCCCGCACGGCGGGTCGCCGCGCCGGAACAGCGCGTGGCCGGCCGGCAGCCGGCGCAGCGCCGCACGCGCGAGCAGATCCGCGCGCAACGCGGCCGGCAGCGCCGCGAACCACGGGTTCGCTTCGATCTGCGGCAGATACGGGGCGAGCGAAGAGGGCATGGGCACGCGATGTCGGGTAGCTGACAGAGGTTCTGGGGCGTGACGCGCATCATAGCGCTCAACGACCGACCAGGAGACGCCATGAAGACGCTCGAAGACCATCTTTCCCAGTATGCGGCCTACCATCGCGACGCGCGCAACATCGCGACGCACCTGGTCGGCATTCCGATGATCGTGTTCGCGGTCGAGGTGCTGCTGTCGAGGCCGGTGGTCGGGACGGTGTCCGGCATCGCGCTGTCGCCGGCGCTGCTGCTTGCCGTCGTGTCCGTGCTGTTCTACCTGCGTCTCGACCGGCGTTTCGGGGTCGTGATGGCCGCGCTGTTCGCGCTCGGCCTGTGGGCCGCGCAGGCGCTGGCATTGCTGCCGACCGCGCAATGGCTAGGCGTCGGCATCGGCGCGTTCGTCGTCGGCTGGATCGTGCAGTTCGTCGGGCACTGGTTCGAGGGGCGCAAGCCCGCGTTCGTCGACGATCTGGTCGGCCTGATCGTCGGGCCGCTGTTCGTCGTCGCCGAAGTCGCGTTCTTCGCGGGGTTGCGTGGCGACGTGCGCCGCGAGGTCGAGCGCCGGGCCGGGCCCGTGCACGGCGGCGCGCACTCGCATGTCTGACGCGCCGGTTTGCGTGATCGGCGCGGGCGCCGTCGGTTGTTATCTCGGCGGCCGGCTCGCGGCCGCCGGCGCGAATGTGACGCTGGTCGGCCGGGCGCGGATCGGTGATGCGATCCATCGACACGGGCTCACGCTGACCGATCAGCACGGTTATCGCGCGACGCTCGCGCCGGCCGATGTCGTGTTCACGACGGATCCCGCCGCCGCGGCCGCCGCGCGGCTCGTGCTCGTCGCGGTGAAATCGGCCGCGACCCGCGACGCCGCCGCGCAACTGGCCGGCGTGTTGCGTCCCGGTACGGTCGTGGTCAGCTTCCAGAACGGCCTGCACAATGCCGACCTGCTGCGCGACGCGCTGCCGCAAGCGACCGTGCTGGCCGGCATGGTGCCGTTCAACGTGATCGAGCGCGGGCCCGGCGCGTTTCACCAGGGTTCGGCGGGCGCGCTCGCGGCCGCTGCGTCGCCCGCGCTGCAGCCGTTCGCCGATGCATTCGCGCGCGCCGGGCTGCCGCTCGCGCTGCATCGCGACATGCCGGCCGTGCAGTGGGCGAAGCTGCTGCTCAACCTGAACAACGCGGTCAACGCACTCGCGAACCTGCCGCTGCGCGACGAACTCGCGCAACGCGCGTACCGGCGCTGCGTCGCGCTCGCCCAGCGCGAAGCGCTGCACTGGCTCGCGCGGGCCGCGATCCGCCCCGCGCGGCTGACACCGCTGCCGGCCGCGTGGATTCCGGCCGTGCTCGACCTGCCCGATGGCGCGTTTCGCGTGCTCGGCGGCCGGATGCTCGCGATCGATCCGCTCGCGCGTTCGTCGATGTCCGACGATCTCGCGGCGCACCGGGCGACGGAGATCGAGTGGATCAACGGCGAGGTCGTGCGGCTGGCCGAACGCTTCGGCGGCCAGGCGCCCGTCAACGCGCGACTGTGCGCGCTCGTCCACGATGCGGAGGGTGCCCAGGCCCGCCCGGCGTGGCGCGGCGATGCGCTATGGGCCGAGTTGGCCGCGCAGGCGCCGCGTGCCGACGCCGTGCGCCCGGCGTAGCGAGGCTTCGCGCGGGGCCTCGCCGCACGGGCCGGCCGTGACGCCACGGGCGCGGCGCAACGGCTAAGATGCGGAGTGCGTCATTCGACGCCTATGCGGAGCAAGCGCCATGGTGGATCGCCCGACTCTCGACGCCTACGATGCCCATGCCGCGCAATATGCGCAGGACTGGCTCGACCAGGCCGCGCCAGACGACATGTACGCGCTGCTCGAGCAGCATTTCTCGCCGGGGCCGACCGCTGACGTCGGTTGCGGCGCGGGGCGCGACACCGCCTGGCTCGCGTCGCGCGGTTTCGACGTGCGCGGCTACGATGCGAGCGCCGCGCTGCTCGACGAGGCGCGACGCCATCATCCCGGCCTGACTTTCGAACTGGCCGCGCTGCCGGCCCTGGCCGGCGTGCCGTCGGGCGCGTTCCGCAACGTGCTGTGCGAAACGGTCGTCATGCATCTCGACCAGGCGGACGCGGCGGCGGCGGTCGCGCGGCTGGCCGATCTGCTGATGCCGGGCGGCACGTTGTACCTGAGCTGGCGGGTGGCCGGGAACGGCGCATCGCGCGACGAGCGCGGCCGCCTCTACACGCCACTCGATTCGGCGCGGATGCGTGCGGCGCTCGGCGCCGGCGCGCAGGTGATCGACGAGTACGAGGTCGTCAGCGCATCGTCCGGCAAGCGCGTGCACCGGCTGATCGTGCGCAAGGCGGCCGGCGCCGCGCTCACTCGCGGCTGAGCGCCGCTTCCCAGTTGATGTCGACGCAGAGCACCTGCATGCCGGCTGCGACGGGCGCGGCGATCGATGCGGTCACGCACAGGTGCGCCTCGTTGATCGACAGGTAGGGCGCCGTCAGGTGCACGCGGCCCGGCGCGCGCATCGCGTCGATGAAGTACGGGCGGCGCTCCCAGCTTGCGCCTTCGGAATGCAGCAGCGGCCGGAAGCGCTTGGCGCGCTGCGAGACGCTGCCGCGCGCGAGCACGTTGTCGCCGATCTGGCGCCCCGATGCGTCGAGCAGGAAGCAGCGCGCGGTCTCGGGCAGCCCGAGCACGGTCGCGGCCGCGTCGATGAGCGGTTCGCCCGCGCCGAGCCGGCGGCTCGCTTCCTCGAGCGCCGCGACGTACGGCGCGAGCCGTTCCGCCTGGGTCTGCTCGCGTTGCGCGACACGCAGCCGCAACGCGGCCGACAGCGTATCCATGCAGCCCGCGGCAGCCTGCGGCTGCACGGGTTCGACGCTCGGCCCCGCGAAGTACTGGCCCTGCACGAAATCGACGTCGCACTCCAGCGCGATCAGCGCGTCGCGCTCGGTCGCGAGCCCGCCCATCAACACGAGCTGGCCGGATTCGTGCAGCAGCGACACCAGCCCCGGCAGCACGCGCTCGAGATGCGAGTGCTCGCTCGCCTGTGCGAGGATGCCGCGATCGAGCGTGACGATGTCGGGATGCAGGTGCCACACGCGGTCGATGTTCGAATGCTTCGCGCCGAAGCCGACGAGCGCGATCAGGAAGCCGGCCTTGCGCAGCCCGTCGATGATCGCCGCGTAGCGCGGCGTTTCGCCGCCCGCCTGCTCGGGCACCTCGAGCACCACGCGGTGCGGCGGCAGCCCGAGCGCCTTCAGGTTCGCGAGCATCGCGTCGCCGTAGACGGTGTCCATCAGCGCGGCCGGATGCAGGCTCAGGAAGAGCCATTCGTCGTGGCTGTCGAACGCATGGAAGTTGCCGAGATGCAGCGATTCGGCGAGCCGGCCGAGCTCGAGCAGGTCGCCGCGCCGGGCCGCCTGCGTGAACACCTCGTGCGACGCCACCTGGCGGTTTTCCTCGTCGTGCGCCCGCAGCGACGCGTGATAGCCGATCGCGCGGCGGTGCGACACCGAAAAAACGGGCTGGAACACGCTGAACACGGTGTAGCCGCCGTACAGCACGGTGCGCCGGTTCCCGTCATCGCCGGCGACGGGGCGGGGCGGTTGAAAGCCGGGGGGATCGAGTTCGATCATGCTCATGATGTCGGCCGAAGGAAGGCTGCCAGTTTACCTACAGAATAGGCGAGCAAGAAGCGTGCACGGCAACGTACCCCGTGCGGCGGCCCGTCGCGGCCACGGAACGGGGCATCGAGGCGCGTGTCATCGGGCCGAATGCACCGTCATGGTGCGCGGCGCGGCGGCGCACCGTCCGAAACGGCGCGCGCCGTGCGTCAGGCGCGCTCGGACGGATCGGTCTTGCGTGCGGTGCCGCGGATCTCGGGTGCGAGCTGCGCGAAGATCCACGCGGACGCGGCCGTAATGATCCCGACGCAGATGAACGTCGCATGGAAGGCCGGCAGCGTGTTGCTTGGCGTCACGGCGCGCAGCATGCCGGTGAACGTCGCGAGCAGCGCGCCCGCGACCGTGACGCCGAGGCTCATCGACAGCATCTGCACCAGCGAGAACAGGCTGTTGCCGCTGCTCGCGCCGCCGGTGCCGAGATCCTTCAGTGTCAGCGTGTTCATCGCGGTGAATTGCATCGAGTTGAAGCCGCCGAACAGCGCGAGGTGCACGACCTTCACCCACACGGGCACCGTGTCGCGCATCAGCGCGAAGCTCGCCATCATCACGCCGACCATGATCGTGTTCACGAGCAGGACCTTGCGGTAGCCGTGCCGCGTGATCAGGCGCGTGATGATCCGTTTCGAGAACATCCCGGCCGCCGCGACCGGCAGCATCATCAACCCTGCTTCGAAGGCCGAGTAGCCGAGGCTCACCTGGAGCAGCAGCGGGATCAGGTACGGCATCGCGCCGCTGCCGATCCGCGCGAACAGGTTGCCGAGCAGCCCGACGCTGAACGTGTGGATCCTGAACAGCTCGAGCGAGAAGATCGGCTGCGGCGCGCGCACCGCATACAGCCCGTACGCGACGAAGCAGGCGAGGCTCAGGATCAGCAGCACGAGCACGGCCGCGTGCTGCATCCCGAGATCGGCGAGGCCGTCGAGCGACAGCGAGATCGCGATCATGCCGATCGTCAGCAGCAGGTAGCCCTTCAGGTCGAAGCGGCCGACGGCCGGATTGCGCGCATCGGGCATCGAATAGAAGGTCGCGATGCAGCCCGCGACGCCGACCGGCACGTTGATCAGGAAGATCCAGTGCCACGACGCGATCTTGACGAGCCAGCCGCCGAGCGTCGGCCCGATCAGCGGGCCGATCAGGCCGGGAATCGCGACGAACGACAGCGCGGGCAGGTAGCGTTCGGCCGGGAACGTGCGGAGCACCGCGAGGCGCCCGACCGGCAGCAGCATCGCGCCGCCGACTCCCTGCACGATGCGGAATGCGACGAGTTGCTGCAGCGAATGCGCGTTGGCGCACAGCAGCGAGCCGAGCGAGAACACCAGGATCGCGCTGAAGAACACCCGCCGCGTGCCGAAGGTATCGGCGAGCCAGCCGGACACGGGGATCATCACCGCCATCGTCAGCGAGTACGCGATCACGACCGACTGCATGCGCAGCGGCGATTCGCCGAGGCTCGCGGCCATCGACGGCAGCGCCGTGTTGACGATCGTCGAATCGAGCGTCTGCATGAAGAAGCCCGTCGCGACGAGCCAGAGCATCACGGTGAGGTTCTTTTCGCCGGGAGCGGCGGCGGGCGGGCGTTGGAACATGAGGGCGGGGCGGTGGCGCGGGACAGCCGACATTGTAGGGAAAGCCGCCGCGCCGTGCAGGTTTGGCGCAGGCGGCTGCGCGGGCCCGGGCCGGCGCGGCCCGTCCTCTCGAATTGACCAGTACAGTTCAGCCGGAAGTGTCTGCAGCCGTACCTGTCCCTGTGCTGACACTGTCCGAAATACTGGTGTCATCGGACCCATGCGACCAGGAGGCTGCCATGCGTGAACTGCGACTTTACGTGATCGACGGCGACGAGCCGGCGGGCCGGTGGCGGATTGTCGATCGCACCGCGCTGCAGGTGGCGGACGGCGAGGCATGGGTGACGATCGAGGGTCGGCCCGACGATCACTGGCTCGGCGCCGGCGCGTCGTTGACATTGCTGCCCGGCATGCGCGTGTGGGTCAGCGCCGGGCCGTGCGGCGCGACATTCGCGTTCGGTCCGCTCGCGGTGCCGGCCGCGCTGGCGGCGGGTGCGTGGTGGCGGCCGTTCGTCGCGTGGCGCGACGGCCGGCGTCACGCGGCCGTGTCGCTGCCCACATAGCGCGCCCGCGGCCGGATCAGCTTGCCGTCCGCATATTGCTCGAGCGCATGCGCGATCCAGCCGGCCGTGCGGCCGGCCGCGAACAGCACGAACGCCGCGCCGTCCGGCAGCGCCAGCGCACGCTGCAGCACCGAAAGGGCGAAGTCGATCGTCGGGCGCAGACCCGTTGCCGCTTCGACGCGCGCGGCGAACGCGAGGGCCGTGCGCAGCGCCGGGCGGTCCGGCACGGTTGCCTGCAATGCATCGAGCAAGGCCCGTCCGCGCGGATCGCCGCCGGGGTAGAGCGGATGGCCGAAGCCGGCGAGCGTGCCGCGCCGGCCCGTCGTGCGTCCGTCGGGCGCGACGCGCGTTGCGAGGGTGCGGTCGAGGTCGGCGGTGCGGATCGCGTCGTCGAGCAGTGCGGTTGTGCGGAAGGTCTCGCCGCCGTGGCGCGGGCCCGACAACGCCGCAAGGCCGCCCGCGATCGCGCCGAACAGCGGCGTGCCGGTCGACGCGATGCAGCGTACGGCAAAGGTCGACGGATTCAGTTCGTGATCGGCGCTCAACACGAGCGCGCGACGCAGCAGGTCGGCTTCGTCGTCGCGCGTGACCTGCCAGGCGGTTGCGAGTTGCCGGTGCACGGGGGCGTCGCCGGGTGCGATCGCGGCCAGCGCGGCGGGGGCGATGCGCAGCAGCAGCGCCGCTGTGTCGAGTTGCGCATCGCGATTCCGTGCCTGCCGGCGCGGTAACGACGCAGCCGCGGCCGGCAGCAGCACGAGCGCGCGTTCGAGCGGCGCGAGATGTGTCCAGCTGCGCATCCAGTCCACCCAGCACCCCGCGTCGAAGCCGCTCGATCCGGGCGACGCGGTCGCCAGCCGCGCGGGCGGGCAGTCCCACAGCCGGGCGGCGGTTTCCTCCAGCGTGGCCGAACCGGCGAGCGCGATCGCGTCGGCGCCCCGGTAGCGCAGGCGGCCGTCGGCGATCTGCGTGATGCGCGATTCGAGCACCGGCACGCCCCAGTCGAGCGAGCGTTCGGCCACCGCGCCCGCGCGTTTCGCGTCGGCCCGGCGGCGCGCCAGCAGGCGCACCTCGTCCGCGTCGTAGCGGCGGCGCCTGGTCGCGCCGTCGGGCAGCGAGCGCAGCAGGCCGCGGCTCACATACGCATAGAGCGTGCTCACGCTGACACCGAGGGCGCCGGCGGCTTCCTGCGCGCTGAGGGATGTCATGCAGGTCGCTCCTGTCGGGATGCATGAAGCATGGCCACGCTACAACTATTCGTTATGTATTGATTCGCGCAATCAAGATTGATCGCGCCTGTCGCGAATTCTAGACTCGATTCCGTCTCCTCCACCGCTCACTTCGCCATGACACCCGAACTCGCATTGACGCACCTCTGGCAACTCGCCGGCGGCGACGCCGGCGCGCTGGCCCGCGCGACCGTCACCGGGCAGGACCCGACGCTGCCGTCGACATGTCACGTCGGCACGCTCGCCGCCGCGACGATCGCGGCGGCCGGACTCGCGGCGGCCGAATGCCACCGGCTTCGCACGGGCGTCGCGCAGTCCGTCGACGTGTCGGTGCGCGACGCGCTCGTCGCGTTCCGCAGCGAACGCTACCTGCGCGTGGACGACGGCCCGCCGCCGGAGCTGCGTCATCCGGTGACGGGCTTCTTCGAGACGGGCGACGGGCGCTGGATTCAACTGCACGCGAATTTTCCGCATCACCTGCAGGGGATCCTCGACGTGCTCGGTTGCGGCGAGCAGCATGCCGACGTCGCCGCCGCGATCCGCACGTGGCGTGGTGCGGCGCTCGACACGGCGCTTGCCGAGGCGGGCCTCTGCGCGGCATTGATCAGAACCCCTGATGAATGGGCGGCGCACGAGCAGGCGCATGCGATCGCGTCGCTGCCGCTGTTCGAGATCGAGCGGATCGGCGATGCGCCGGTCGAGCCGATCGGCCGCGGCGCGGCCGGCCAGCCGCTCGCCGGCGTGCGCGTGCTCGATCTCACGCGCATCATCGCGGGCCCGGTCGCGGGCCGCACGCTGGCGTCGCACGGCGCGCAGACGCTGCTCATTAACGGCCCGCACCTGCCGAACATCGCGCCGCTGGTGATCGACAACGGGCGTGGCAAGCGTTCGGCGTGGATCGACCTGCGCGACACGGCGGGCGTCGAGACGCTGCGCGCGCTTGCGCGCGATGCGGACGTGTTCCTGCAGTCGTACCGGCCCGGCGCGCTCGCGGCGCGCGGCTTCGCGCCGCAGGCGCTGGCGGCGCTGCGGCCCGGCATCGTGTGCGTCACGGTATCGGCGTACGGGCACGCAGGGCCGTGGGCGCAGCGGCGCGGCTTCGACAGCCTCGTGCAGTCGGCAAGCGGGATTGCGTGGCAGGAGCAGCAGGCCGCGCACGCGAGCGCACCGCGCCATCTGCCGTGCCAGGCGCTCGATCACGCGACGGGTTATCTGGCGGCGTTCGGCGCGATGATCGCGCTCGCGCGCCGGGCCCGCGAAGGGGGCAGCTGGCACGTGCGGATGTCGCTCGCGCAGACGGGGCGCTGGCTGCAGTCGTTCGGCGTCGTGCCGGACGGCCTTCAGGCGCCCGATTTCGGGCCCGCCGATTTACGCGAGCGGTTCGAGCGCGTCGCGTCGCCGTTCGGGATGCTCAGGACCGTGCGGCCGGCCGAGCGGTTGTCGGCGACGCCGCCGGCGTTCGCGCGGCCGCCCGTGCCGCTCGGCGCCGACGAGGCGCGCTGGCTGTGAGCGCCGGCGGCGCGGCGGGCGTTACTTGCGCAGCTCGACGACGAAGTCGTAGTAGTCGTTGCGGCAGTAGGTATCGGTCAGTTCGATCGCGCGCTGGTCCGACGTATAGCCGATCCGCGTGATCAGCAGCAGCGCGTCGTGCGGCGCGATGCCCATCTGGTCGGCGATCTCGTCGGTCGCGTTGACCGCGCGGAAATGCTGCAGCGCGCGCACGATCGGCGTGCCGCGCGCCTCGAGATAGCTGTACAGCGAATCGCCGATCGCCTCCGGGTCGGGAATCAGCGTCGCGGGGAACGTCGAGTTCTCGACGGCCATCACGATGTTGTCGGCCAGGCGCAGGCGCTTCAGGCGCGTGACCGATGCGGCGGGCGACAGCCCGAGCTGGATCACCTCGTCGCGGTTCGCGGGCTGGATCTCGCGTGCGAGCCATTGCGAGCTCGGCCTGAAGCCGCGGCGCTCGAGCATTTCGCTGAAGCTCGACAGCCGCGACAGCGGATCTTCATAGCGCGGCTGGATGAAGTTGCCCGCGCCCTGCGTACGACGGATCAGGCCCTGCTCGACGAGCAGCGCGATCGCCTTGCGCGCGGTGATGCGCGATACGCCGAGCGCGTCGGACAGCACGCGCTCCGACGGCAGTGCCTCGCCGGCCGTCCAGCGGTTGTCGTGGAGCGCGTCGCCGAGCTTGCGGGCGAGTTGCAGGTAGAGCGGCGTGTCGTTGTCGGGGTCGGGGCGCAGGTCCTGCCAGCGGTCGTCCGTGGGTGCCTTCATGGGATGCGTGTCGATCAGGTTGCGGCCATTCTAAGTCATCATGCGGCGCTGTTATAGCCGGTTTTTGCCCTGCAATAGGCCGTCGGCGCGCCGATTGACTACACTGATGCGTCGAATTCGATGCCCGGGCGCGCGATGCGCGGCCCCTATCCGCAGCGAGGAGCGCATGACAGACACGATTGCCACGGTCGTCCTGCCGGACGGCGAGACGGTGCCGAAACTCGGCCAGGGCACCTGGGAAATGGGCGAGCGGCCGGCCCGGCGTGCGGACGAGATCGCCGCGCTGCGCGAGGGCGTCGAGCTCGGGATGACGCTGATCGATACGGCGGAGATGTACGGCGAGGGCGCGACCGAGACGCTTGTCGGCGAGGCGCTCGCGGGCCTGCGCGACGACGTGTTCCTCGTCAGCAAGGTGTATCCGCACCATGCGAGCCGGCGCGGCGTCGTCGCCGCCTGCGACGCGAGCCTCAAGCGCCTGCGCACCGACCGCCTCGACCTGTACCTGCTGCACTGGCGCGGCTCGGTGCCGCTCGAGGAGACGGTGGATGGCTTCGAGGCGTTGCGGCGGTCGGGCAAGATCCGTCACTGGGGCGTCAGCAACTTCGATACGGCCGACATGGCCGAGCTCGTCGGCGAAGCGGGCGGAGCCGCGTGCGCGACCAACCAGATTCTCTACAACGTCGCACGGCGCGGCCCGGAATTCGACCTGCTGCCGTGGCTCGCCGGGCGCCGGATGCCCGCGATGGCCTACAGTCCGGTCGATCACGGGCGGCTGCCGAAGCGTTCGCCGCTCGACGAGATCGCGCGGCAGCGCGGCGTATCGGTGCTGCGGGTCGCGCTCGCGTGGGTGCTCGCGCGGCCGGGCGTATTGGCGATCCCGAAGGCTGCGAGGATCGAACACGTGCGCGACAATCGGGCGGCACTCGATCTGGTGCTGACCGGCGACGAGCATGCGCAGCTCGACGCGTACTTCCGCCCGCCGCGCAGCAAGCGCGCGCTCGAAATGCTCTGACCGATGCACCGTGCCGCGGAGCGGCGCGCCGGCAAAAAAAAGCCCGTCCGGAACCGGACGGGCCTCGCCTGCATGCAACAGGGCGCGAGCGCCCCGTGCTTACTTCGTCTTCGCGCTGATCACGCCTTCCGATACGTTGGCCGGCGTCTCCGCATACTGCTTGAACTCCATCGTATAGGTCGCGCGGCCCTGCGTTGCCGAACGCAGCGACGTCGAATAGCCGAACATCTCGGCGAGCGGCACCTCGGCGCGTACGAGCTTGCCGCCGCCGCCCGCGATGTCCTCCATCCCCTGCACGATGCCGCGCCGGCTCGACAGGTCGCCCATCACGTTGCCCATGAATTCCTCGGGCGTCTCGACCTCGACCGCCATCATCGGCTCGAGCAGCACGGGCTTCGCCTTGCGCATCGCTTCCTTGAACGCGATCGAGCCGGCCATCCGGAACGCGTTTTCGTTCGAGTCGACGTCGTGGTACGAACCGAACGTCAGGTGCACCTTCACGTCGACGACCGGGTAGCCCGCGAGCACGCCGCTCTTCAGCGTGTCGATGATGCCCTTGTCGACGGCCGGGATGTACTCACGCGGAATCACGCCGCCCTTGATCTCGTCGAGGAACTCGTAGCCCTTGCCGGGGTTCGGCTCGAGCGTGATCACCGCATGGCCGTACTGGCCGCGCCCGCCCGATTGCTTGACGAACTTGCCCTCGACGTCGGCGGCCGTTGTGCGCACCGTCTCGCGATACGCGACCTGCGGCTTGCCGACGGTCGCTTCCACGCCGAATTCACGCTTCATCCGGTCGACCAGGATTTCGAGGTGCAGCTCGCCCATCCCCGAAATGATCGTCTGGCCGGATTCCTCGTCGGTCTGCACGCGGAACGACGGATCTTCCTGCGCGAGGCGGTTCAGCGCGAGGCCCATCTTTTCCTGGTCGGCCTTCGTCTTCGGCTCGACGGCCTGCGAGATCACCGGCTCCGGGAACTCCATCTTCTCGAGGATGATCGGCTTGGCGGGATCGCACAGCGTGTCGCCGGTGGTCGCTTCCTTCAGGCCGACGGCCGCCGCGATGTCGCCCGCGCGCACCTCCTTGATTTCCTTGCGCTCGTTCGCGTGCATCTGCAGGATCCGGCCGAGCCGTTCCTTCTTGTCCTTCGTCGCGTTGAGCACCGTGTCGCCCGATTCGACGACGCCCGAATACACGCGGAAGAAGATCAGCTGGCCGACGAACGGGTCGGTCATGATCTTGAACGCGAGCGACGAGAACGGCTCGTCGTCGCTCGGATGACGTTCCGCCGGCTTTTCCGGATCGGCGAAGTCGTGGCCGAGAATCGCCGGCACGTCGACCGGCGACGGCAGGTAGTCGATCACCGCGTCGAGCATGGCCTGCACGCCCTTGTTCTTGAACGCGCTGCCGCACAGCATCGGCACGATCTCGTTCGCGATGGTGCGCTTGCGCAGCGCGGCCTTGATCTCGTCCTCGGTCAGCGATTCGTGGTCGTGCAGGTACTTCTCGAGCAGTTCCTCGCTCGCTTCCGCCGCGGCCTCGACCATCTTCTCGCGCCATTCGTGCGCGAGCTCGACGAGGTTTGCAGGGATGTCCTCGTACGTGAACTTCACGCCCTGGCTTTCGTCGTCCCAGACGATCGCCTTCATCTTCACGAGATCGACGACGCCCTGGAAATGATCTTCCGCGCCGATCGGAATCTGGATCGGCACCGCGACGCCTTTCAGGCGCTCGCCGATCTGCCGCTGCACGCGGAAGAAATCGGCGCCGATACGGTCCATCTTGTTGACGAACGCAATGCGCGGCACCTTGTACTTGTTCGCCTGGCGCCACACGGTCTCGGACTGCGGCTGCACGCCGCCGACCGAGTCGTAGACCATGCACGCGCCGTCGAGCACGCGCATCGAGCGCTCGACTTCGATCGTGAAGTCGACGTGCCCGGGCGTGTCGATGATGTTGATCCGGTGTTCCGGATAGTTGCCGGCCATGCCCTTCCAGAAGGCCGTGGTCGCCGCCGACGTGATCGTGATGCCGCGTTCCTGCTCCTGCTCCATCCAGTCCATCGTGGCCGCGCCGTCGTGCACTTCACCGATCTTGTGGCTCACGCCGGTGTAAAACAGGATGCGCTCGGTCGTCGTGGTTTTGCCGGCATCGATGTGAGCGCTGATCCCGATATTGCGATAGCGCTCGATGGGGGTTTTGCGGGGCACGTGAACCTCCTTAGGTTCGGATCGTAAGCGGGCCGGCTGGGCTGGCCCGGGCTGGACAAGCGAGACTTAAAGCATAGCGCTTGCGCGTGGCTTTTGCAGATGCGGCCGGCGCCGGCGGAATCAAGTCGGTGCCTGCGGGCGGCGCGTAAAAAAAGCCGGCGCGCAACGGGCGGCCGGCTTCGGTCGGTGCGCGGCGCGACGCCGCGGCGAGGGCCGTTACTGGGCCTGCGGCAGACCGTCGAGCTTCATGCCGGGCTTGATGCCCTTCGCCGCGAACCAGCCCTTGCTCATTTCGAGTGCATACACGCCGTTGTTGCGCGGGCAGTGGTTGTCGGTCGTCTCGGCCTTCATCTCGTCGATGTCGGTGATCGTGCCGTCCGCGCGGACGAACGCGATCGACAGCGGGATCAGCGTGTTCTTCATCCAGAAGCAGTGCACCGCGTTCTCGTTGAACACGAACAGCATGCCTTCGTTCGGCGCGAGCTGCGAGCGGTACATCAGCCCCTGTTCACGGTCGGCGTCGTTCGCGGCGACGGCCGCGTCGATCACGTACATGCCGGCGCGCAGCTTCACGCGCGGGAACTCGCTCGGCTGCTTGGCGCCGGGCGGCATCTGCGCGCTGGCGGCTTGCATGCCGAACGCGAGGGCGGCGAGGGCGGCGGGAAACACGGCGGCGCGCACAAGGCGGCCGAGCGACGAGCGCAGGGAGAATTGCACAGCAAGGCTCCTATCTGGAAAACGAGACCCGCATGGTACGCGATGCGTGCGGGCGGGCACAAAAAGAAAAAGGCAGATCGCCTTGCGGTGATCTGCCTTTCAACGCCGTAAGAACGGCAAGACTGCGTGTTCTTGACTGCGTTATTACAGCTTGCTTACTTAGTTCGAAGCAGCTGCCGGTGCTGCTGCGTCGCTTGCTGCAGCCTTCTTCGATGCCTTGTGGTGTGCCTTCTTGTGAGCGTGCTTCTTAGCATGCTTAGCCGGTGCCGAAGCAGCGTCAGCAGCTGCCGGAGCAGCTTCCGGTGCCGATGCTTGTGCGAAAGCAGCCGTTGCGAAGAGGCCAGCGACCAGAGCGGCGATCAGTTTGTTCATGTTGTGTTCCTCAGCTTTAGTTAATTAACCAAATGACCCGGCAATAGGAGTCATGACGTCTAACGGTGCCATCCACCTTTCGGTTGACAGACGCTCCAAGAAATTTCTCTTTGCGCTGCGGGCGCCGAATCGTATTCGAAAAAAACGTCGCTTTCGTGACGCAAACACGGTTCGGCTGCCAATGCCGGATAGCTAAGGTTGGCATCTGCGAGGTTTAACGCGCGATCTTCGCAGGTGGTTGACGAAAAAAATGACGAAAAGTGTGCGTGTCCCGAAATCGTCATCCGGCGGGCGCGAAACCGTCCCACGGCGCGCGCGGCGGCAGTGCAATTGTTTCTCCCGGCGCAATGCCGAGCGCGAATATGTCCAGTGCGCCGATGCCGACGCGCACCAGGCGCAACGTCGGGAAGCCCACGGCGGCCGTCATGCGGCGCACCTGCCGATTCTTGCCTTCGGTGATCGCCAGCTCGATCCACGTCGTCGGGATCGCCGCGCGGTGGCGAATCGGCGGATTGCGCGGCCACAGCGCGTCGGGCGGCTCGATGAATTCGGCGCGGCACGGGCGCGTCACGTAGTCGCCCAGGTCGACGCCGCGCGCGAGCGCCTTCAGGTCGGTGGAGCCGGGCGCGCCCTCGACCTGCGCCCAGTAGCGCTTGACGAGCTTGTGGCGCGGCTCGGCGATGCGCGCCTGCAGCGCGCCGTCGTCGGTGAGCAGCAGCAGGCCTTCGCTGTCCGCGTCCAGCCGGCCGGCCGCGTAGACGCCGGGTGTCTTGACCCAGTCGCCGAGCGACGGCCGCGTCTCGTGCGCGGAAAACTGGCAAATCGTGCCGAACGGCTTGTTGAGGGCGATCAGGTTCATGGCGGGGCGGCTGCCCGGCGCCGCGCCATGAACCTGATCGCCCGCGGC
>NZ_JPGM01000065.1:0-57292 GCF_000731655.1 Burkholderia sp. MSh2
CCGCGGCAAGGCCGATCCGGTCGCGACCAACGAGACCCCCGAAGGCCGCGCCAGCAACCGCCGCGTCGAAATCACGCTGCAGCATTGAGCGGGCGGCCGTCGCGCCGGCATGCCGTACCAGTGGAAGTAAGTCGTCGAGCGGTGATACCCCTGGGCGCGGAAACGTCCGGGGCGAGAGCAGGGCAGTGTCAGCGGACACTGGAGAATCTGATGTCGAGCACTGGAGATTGCTGTGGATAGTACGACAGAGTGCCGCAACCTTGACGATCTTGTCAGCGACGCGGAGCTTGGGTTGGCTCGGAAGGAGTTCTTCTTCGTTTATCAGCCCAAGCTTCGCCTTCAGACCGGATTGCTGTCCGGGTTTGAATCGTTGATACGCTGGCATCATCCGGAACATGGCGTATTGATGCCCTCGGTATTCATCGATATTGTCGAAAATTCACATCTGACACGCCGATTTACTGAATATGTCATTGCCGAATCCGTGCGGATACTCGCTGATTGGGCGACTCGTGGATATGATGAACTGTCGCTTTCTGTCAACCTGCCGGCCCATGAAGTGACACGGCCTGGAATGATAAAAAGGCTGTCCGCCATTCTTGATTCTTATGCCGTTCGGGCCGGAAATTTCCAGATCGAGCTCACGGAGTCCATCGATCCGGGCCCGATCGAGGCACTCGTCTCGGCGGTAGCGTCGATCCGGAGGATGGGCGCGAGTGTTGCAATCGACGATTTCGGAACCGGGTGCTGGTCGCTGACCAAACTACATCGCCTGGCGGTAGACACGCTCAAGCTGGATCGGTCGTTCATGCGTGACGTCGATGAACGTGCTGAATCGAGGGCGGTGGTCGAGGCGCTCGTTGAACTCGGCGCTCGCCTGGAGAAGCGCGTCGTGGTCGAGGGTGTCGAAACCGAAACCCAGTTCGAGTGGTTGAGGAAAATGCCCCGGGTTGACTGTCAGGGATACTACATCTCGGCGCCCGTTCGAGAGGAGCAGGTGAGCGGGCTGATCGAAAAATACCGGTTCTGTATCGAGTGAGACGACGGCGCGATCCTCTGCACTCCGGATCGACGCTCGCCGCCTTCTTCGCGATGCTTGATCGAGACCGACGATGTTGCGCCGATATCTGCAGCGTACTGCGAGCCTGCACGACATGAGGCCCGGTGCGGGCTCGATTCATCGAAGGCTTATCGAGCCGCGATTCGTGAATGATTCGGTTCGAAGTCGAGGGTAAAACAGTCCCGCGTAAATGCTTCGATATAGTCCATCATCTTGTCTGCTGCGAGTTCGGCTCCCTGTTCGTCACCGTTGGCTACCGCACGCACGATATTCGTGTGTTGCTGGCTTGCCGCCGGCAAATCGTTTAACCGCTTGTGATACATGAAGTAAAAGCGCCGGGACAAGGCATGCAACGGCGCGATTGCCTCGGAAGCGAATCGGTTTCGTGAGCACTGCGCGATAAGCTGATTGGTGGCGTACACGCTTCTCAAGTAGGCGACGATATCGTGTGATTCGCCTGCCGCGTCGAGTTTGTCCGCGATTTGGCCCAGTTCCTCGCGCTCCTCCGGCGACGCGCGGCGCGCCGCACGTTGCGCGATCAGGCGCTCGAGTTCGCGGCGCGTTTCGAGCACGAGCAACTGATCGTGAATGTTCGGGACAGTGATCATGATGCCGTGACGCGGCACGATCTGAAGGAGATGCGAGGCGGCCAATCGTTGGGCGGCCTCGCGAACCGGTGTTCTCCCGGTATTCAGCTTCTCGGCGAGAGAGGCCTCCGACCAGACGCTGCCGGGCGCGAGCTCCAGCGTCACGATGAGTTCTTCGAGTTTTTCATGAGCCTGTTCGGCAAGGGTGGTACCCGTCAGTCCGTTCATGTGTCTGAGTAGTCTTGAGAAATATTACTAACATACTAGACCGCTCGCCCCCTGTTTTCAACTTGTAGCTAAAAGGGCCGGTGCGGCAGCGTGCCCTTGCCTTGATTTTGTGCAAGCATCTTGACATCCTACTGATATGTCAGTAATATCCAATTAACATGCCTCGGGTGGCGAATGGAAATCGGGCGGGCACCGCATCGCCAGATCCGTTTTTTCGTTGATCGGGGCGTGGGGCGTCTGGATGCCGCAGATTGAGGGGCCCAGGCGCTTGGCGGTCTGTTGGCGTCTGTCAGGGAATTTGCGTCCCTGGAAGCTTTCCAGGGTCAAAGCCGATTCGGGGCAGCACCAACGGAGATGGCAGCGTATGTTCGCGATCTGATATCAGGACACTAATAACATCGGCCGATATGGCCTCTTCAATCCCGGTGAATGCGGTTTCGTTGAAATCGCATCCGGCACTCGCGAATTGACGTTGAATCATGAACGGTTTCAATCGCTCGACACATATTCGAAAAACACGGTGTTGGCGGGGTGGGTCGATTGATTCCAGGCATTTGAAATTGATTGGGTCGATGAAGGCTGGGGGTGTTATGAGTATCTTGTTGGTGGAAGGGGATCCGGGGCAGGCGTCAGCATTTCAACAAGCGCTGCGAGGATCAAATCGTGAAATTTCGCTGGCTTGCGATAGTGCGCGTGCCGTTCAGTTCCTGAGACAGAAGGCCGTGGAGCTGGTGGTGCTCGACTGGCGCATTCCGGATGCCAATGGCTTGAACCTGTTGCACTGGATTCGCGCCCATCTCGGTGACGAGCCCATCGTGCTGTTTTTGGCTGCGAGAACACTCGAGGCGGATATCGCCGCCGCACTGGACGCGGGGGCCGACGAGTACATCGGCAAGCCTTTTCGCGAGATCGAACTGGTGGCCCGGGTCAATGCATTGCTGCGTCGAAATGGCCGGAATAAAAAATCCGACAGCAGAATCGAGGTTGGGGCATACGTGCTGAATCCGCTTTTGCGCACGATAACCCTGCACGGCAAAGTCGTCGACCTGACCGCCAAGGAATATGCGCTGGCATGCTGCCTGTTCGGCAATCTCGGCAACGTGGTCTCTCGGGATTCATTGTCGACGCTGGCGTGGGGGCGAACGCTGGATGGATCGTCACGCAGCCTCGACACGCACATCTATCGGCTTCGGCAAAAATTGGCGCTTCGACCCGAAAACGGAATGCAATTGAACGCCGTATATACGCACGGCTATCGGCTCGACATGATCGACGAGCATTTGATGGCGGACAATTGCGCCGTTCCCGGCCAGTTTGCGCAGCGTGCGATTTCCGGCGGGAGTGCGGCTGGCCTGCTTTAGAAAAAACAGATGACGGGCGCAACAGCCACCGTCGCGACGACGGTGGCTGGCGTTCGCGGGCGCAGCACGTTTGACGTTGATGCGCCGGAAGTCATGAAGAGGGTGGGCGCGCAGCCCTCGTACGGCACGGCATTTCAGGCATGCTGCCAATGGTTGGCGTTTGTGGCGGGTTGCTCCTCGCCCGGCAGCCCGTCGGCCCCGCAACGGATGGATGGCTACCCATTCCCGCGAATGGACGACCGGTAGCGGCGAGCTTTCATGCGTCGGTCGCGAGGCGCAAGGGCGACAAACTGCTCCGATCCTGGCACGACGCCATCGTGACCGGCTGCCTGCGCCGTGAGCGCGATTATGTTGCCGACCCTCATTTATTCGAACCTGGTTTGCCCGGGGTGTCCGGGAATCCCCTGAGTGTGGCTGCCCAGGCCGCATGGCCGCGGCGACGGGTCGCGCACGCGACGCCCGGTATCCTTCCGGTCGGGCCGTTGCCGAACCGAATTATTTCTAAGTTGTTGTTTTTCCTGACTCTTTCATGCCGTGTCAAGGCTTGTCCCCCGCGCGCAAGGTTCGGGGTCGAGCGTTCCCTGGCGCCCTGAAAATTCCTCCGCTTCCCCCTTCTTGAATTTGTCAAAACCCGTCCATATAATTAGCACTCGCTGCACGAGAGTGCTAACAATTCTCTGCCGGGCGATAAGCCGGGCAGATTCCCTAAGCGTTCTTCAATCTCAGTCAAGAGAGGAGTGAATATGAACCTTCGTCCTTTGCACGATCGCGTGATCGTCAAGCGCCTGGATCAGGAAACCAAGACCGCCTCGGGCATCGTGATCCCCGACGCCGCTGCTGAAAAGCCGGACCAGGGCGAAGTCCTGGCCATCGGCCCGGGCAAGCGTGACGACAAGGGCGCACCGATCGCACTCGACGTGAAGGTCGGCGATCGCGTCCTGTTCGGCAAGTACGCTGGCCAGACCGTCAAGGTCGACGGCCAGGAACTGCTGGTCATGCGCGAAGAAGACATCATGGCCGTGGTCAACGCCAAGTAAGCGTCCTCCGACGGTACATATTCCCAAGAATTCAAGGAGTTAGAAGATGGCAGCTAAAGACGTCGTATTCGGCGATTCCGCCCGTTCGAAGATGGTCGAAGGCGTGAACATTCTCGCCAACGCAGTCAAGGTCACGCTGGGTCCGAAGGGCCGCAACGTGGTGCTCGAGCGCAGCTTCGGCGGCCCGACGGTCACCAAGGACGGTGTGTCGGTCGCGAAGGAAATCGAGCTGAAGGACAAGCTCCAGAACATGGGCGCGCAAATGGTCAAGGAAGTGGCTTCCAAGACCAGCGACAACGCAGGCGACGGCACGACGACGGCAACCGTCCTCGCGCAATCGATCGTTCGCGAAGGCATGAAGTACGTCGCATCGGGCATGAACCCGATGGACCTGAAGCGCGGCATCGACAAGGCAGTCGCAGCGGCTGTCGAAGAGCTGAAGAAGATCAGCAAGCCGTGCACGACGAACAAGGAAATCGCACAGGTCGGCTCGATCTCGGCGAACAGCGATTCGTCGATCGGCGATCGTATCGCTGAAGCGATGGACAAGGTCGGCAAGGAAGGCGTGATCACCGTCGAAGACGGCAAGTCGCTGGCTGACGAACTCGACGTCGTCGAAGGCATGCAATTCGACCGCGGCTACCTGTCGCCGTACTTCATCAACAACCCGGACAAGCAAGTTGCCGTCCTCGACAACCCGTTCGTGCTGCTGCACGACAAGAAGGTGTCGAACATCCGTGATCTGCTGCCGGTGCTCGAGCAAGTCGCGAAGGCTGGCCGTCCGCTGCTGATCATCGCTGAAGACGTCGAAGGCGAAGCGCTCGCGACGCTGGTCGTGAACAACATCCGCGGCATCCTGAAGACCGTTGCGGTCAAGGCGCCGGGCTTCGGCGATCGTCGCAAGGCGATGCTGGAAGACATCGCGATCCTGACCGGCGGTCAGGTCGTCGCGGAAGAAACCGGCCTGACGCTCGAAAAGGCAACGCTGGCAGAACTGGGCCAGGCGAAGCGCATCGAAGTGGGTAAGGAAAACACGACGATCATCGACGGCGCAGGCGAAGCCGTGAACATCGAAGCACGCGTGAAGCAAGTGCGCGCGCAAATCGAAGAAGCGACGTCGGACTACGACCGTGAAAAGCTGCAAGAGCGCGTGGCCAAGCTGGCCGGCGGCGTGGCAGTGATCAAGGTCGGCGCTGCGACCGAAGTCGAAATGAAGGAAAAGAAGGCACGTGTCGAAGACGCACTGCACGCAACGCGCGCAGCTGTTGAAGAAGGCATCGTGGCAGGCGGCGGTGTTGCGCTGATCCGCGCTCGCACCGCGATCGCAGGCCTGACCGGCCTGAACGCCGACCAGAACGCCGGCATCAAGATCGTGCTGCGCGCAATGGAAGAGCCGCTGCGCCAGATCGTCACGAACGGCGGCGAAGAAGCCAGCGTCGTGGTGGCGGCAGTTGCTGCAGGCAAGGGCAACTACGGCTACAACGCAGCAACGGGCGAGTACGTCGACATGGTCGAAGCCGGCGTCGTCGACCCGACCAAGGTCACGCGCACCGCACTGCAGAACGCAGCTTCGGTTGCAGGCCTGCTGCTGACGACGGACGCAGCTGTTGCTGAACTGCCGAAGGAAGATGCACCGATGCCGGGCGGCATGCCGGGCGGCATGGGCGGCATGGGCATGGACATGTAATCGACTTCGGTCGAAGGTGTCCGGAGCGCGCAGCAATGCGCGTTCCAGCCAAAAGAAAAGACCCGCAGCGATGCGGGTCTTTTTTTATGTGTGCGCCGGGCGATCGGAATCAGAACCCCGGCAGGTAGCACGAAGCATCGTCGTCTTCATCGTGAAGACCATAACTGCACGCGAATGGGTCGTGCCAGCCGTTGTTGCGGCCGTTGTAGAGATAGGCCGTGGCGCCGTTCGATGCCCATGTCAGTGACGCGGTGCCGCTGGAATAAACGCGCCACCTCGCCGAGCTGCCGTCCGGGAACGATACGGTGCCGCTCGAATTGCAGGGCGAGTAGTAATCTTGGGCCACAAACTTGCCGTCAATCGGCGTCGCCCTGGAAAAGAATCGCTTCAGCTGGTCGACGGTTGGCGTGAAAGTCCTGCAGGCGTCCCTGGTCAGCGGATCGTCCGGGGTCGATGTCTGGCCGGATTGCTCGACTATCACGGTGCTTACCCCTCTCGCCTGGCTGACGGCGATCGGGGCGCACAACGCAACGGCGAAGACACATCGCGCTAGATCCATGGCGTCACTCCCACCGTGCGGTACTTGCTTCGGTCGCGTTCTTGCGCCCGACTTCCGGGTGCCGATAGACCTCTCTCATCTCGACTTTCAGCGTCTCGGACAATTCACGAACCAGCCATTGGAGCGATGCATTTTGTTCGGTTGTGACGCTTTCGTAGACAGGTTCCGCGTTTTTTTCGTCGGGATAGTACATGCCGACAAGCTCGATTCCGATTGCGTCCGAGTTGGATGGATAGCGGTCCGGAAACGCCTTACGAGATTCGTGACGATGGGCTGCGGCGGGGCCGGTATTCAGTGCTGCCTCTACCCGAGCGCGTAGTAAGTGACTGGTCGGCGGACCAATCCCACGCCAATACTTCGATCTCGTCTGGATGAGAGGCGTCTCGAGATTCACCCCTGATGCCGGTCAGTTTCAGGAAAATGTCCTGCGCCATCGCCTACTCCTTTGCATCGGTCACATTGAATGAAATGAACCCTAGCATTGCGTGTGGCGCTCAATCTATTGGACCAGTTCGATTTTCGGCGAGCCTGGACGCTGAAATGTACGACGTTAATTCATCGGTCAGCCGAGACTCGATACGAGTCGGGCAGGCACGAACGCGGATTCGGCAGCGGCGACTGAATGGGCGGGATTTTGCAGGCCGAGGGATCGGCTCCCGGGCTACGCGGGGCGGAAAACCGGAGATTGGGACGGACGCGCCGAGCCGGCGGTCGTGCGTGCATCAGCGTCGATTTGTCGATGCGGGATGTGTACTGCCTGGACGACAAGAGGGGCGGCCGGCGTTCGAGTACTCAAGCGCCGGCCGCCCCAGGTGACTCAATGCCGGTGCGACGTCCGCGGCGCCGGGTCGGCCTTCACTGCCGGCGGCGTGTCCGAGTCTTCGTTGCTGCGCGCCCAGAAGAACCGGTCGGGCAGGTAGGCGCCCATGCCGGGCCGGAACGCGTCGCGCACGGCCTGGTACAGGTACTCCTGCGCCTCGCGAACCGCCTCGGGCGGCTCCTGGCCGTTCGCGAGCAGGGCCGCGATGGCCGCGCCCAGCGTGTCGGTGATGCCCATCAGCCGGTGCGGCGAGCGGTCCCACATGTCTTCGCGGAGCTGGCCTTCCTCGCCGTACAGCGTGTTGACGAGCCGGTGCGACCCCGTTTCGGACGACAGGATGTACTCGCAGCCCTGCGACAGCAGGTGCGAGACGGCCGCGTCGAGGTTCGGCGCCTCGGCGTCGCCGTCCGGCTGCGCGAGCGCGATCAGCGTGGCGTGGTCGGCCACCAGCAGCGTGGTTTGCGGCGCCAGCAGGTCGGCGATCGATTCGCGCAGGTCGTCGGCTGCCAGCACGTGCTCGTCGTCGAGCGTGAAATCCGGTGCGAGCACGAGCGGCACGCCGTCGTAGTCGGCGACGACCTCGGCGATCGCGCTGACGACTTCCGCGCGCGTCGCCGCGCCGATCTTGAACGCGGCAACCGGCATGTCTTCGAGCAGCATGCGCGCCTGGGCCGCGACGACGTCGGGATCGAGGCCGGTCACTTCGTCGCAGGCGGCCGAGTCGCGCACGGTGTAGCCCGTCAGGACGGACACGCCGTGACAGCCCATGCTCGCCAGGGTCATCAGATCGGCTTGGAGGCCGGAGCCGCCGGTGGGATCGGACAGGCCGAAGGTGAGGACGATCGGAGGGGCGTTGCTGGACATGTGGAAATGGGGCAAGAGAAAAACGGAAACGCGACGGAGATGCGGACGGCGAGGCGAAATGGGCATTTTCGGCCCTGTGTTGCCCGGCAGGCCGCACTTTTCAGTCATTATGCGGCGGAATCCGGCCCGGACGACGGATTTTTTAGCGCAGCGCAACGTAGTTGTCTTACTCCAGCGCGATTGCTAGGCAGTCCGGCCCCGACACGGTACCATCATGGCTCCCGAATTTACCGACTTTCCCGACGCGGCTTAAGATGGAATACAAGAGCTGGATGTGCCTGATTTGTGGCTGGATTTACGACGAAGAAGCCGGGCTGCCGGAAGAGGGCATTGCCCCGGGCACGCGCTGGGAAGACGTCCCGATCAACTGGACGTGTCCTGAATGCGGCGCCCGCAAGGAAGACTTCGAGATGGTCCAGATCTGACCGGATCCTTGGCCCACGGACACTCCGCTCAGGCCTCGCGGCCACCCGGCGCCCGCGCGCCGAGGTTCGCGCGAGCGACTTGACGATGACAGGCGCGCGTGTCCATGAGGCCCGAACCGGCGAACGTTCCCCACCCTGACGCACTGCCCAATCCACGCGGCGGGGCCGTGCCTGCGGCCGACGCCTGGCTTGCGGCGGCTGCCGACGCCTTCGAGCGGCGCGACGACGCGGCCGCGCCGCTGTCCGCGGCGGCTGCCGTGCTGGCGGAAGCCGGCTGGTTGCCGGCCGCGCGGTTCGCGGGGCAGTTGTCGTCTGCCGCGCCGCTCGTCGTCGACGAGCCGGCTTCGGCCGACTGGCGTGCCGCGCTGCGCGATTTCCGGGCGGCCGTCGGGCGCCACAATCTGCGCGAGCTCGCCTGCTCGCCCGTTCTCTTCGAACATTTTCGTGCGTTGCGTGCGCAAAGCGCCGCCGACCTGCATGCGGCCGCGCCGTTCGATGCGCTCGCGCTCGTCGGCCGCGCGGTGCCGCCCGCCACGCTGCGCGCATTGCCCGACGCGTTCGCGACCCGGATTCGCGCCCGCTACGAGCAGGCGCTGCTCGGCGTGCTGCGTGCGGAGCCCGGCGCGTCCGGCGCGGCGTTCGACGAACTCGACGCGATGCTGGCCGCACTCACCGACGACGGCCCCTACGATTTCTGGCGGCTCGCGAGCGCGTGCGCACGGGCGCTGCGCGCAAGCGGCGCGCCCGAGCTGAAGCGCTTTCTGGCCCGGACGAACCTGCTGCTCGGCGAGCACGCGCAGGGCCGGCGCAGTGCGCCGCCCGAGCTCGTGCGTGAAACGGTGGCGCTGCTGTGGCGCGATTTCGCGCTGTTCGGCGCGGCGGCCGAGGATGTCGCGTTCGTCGACGTACTGCACGACTACGGACTGACGGTCGACTGGCACGTTGCCGGCACGCCGGCGTCCGAAGCGCTGTGGGAGGCCGACGCCGCGCGGGCCGAGCACGACGCGCTCGCCGTCGCGCCGACCCGCGGGCTCGGCGTCGTGACGGTCAACGCGCATGCCTATGAGGATTTCCTGCAGACGGCCGATGCGTCGATGGCCGATCTTGCGGCCGACCCGGCCAGGGCCGACGCGGGCGCGGCGTGGCGTGCGTCCGGCGCCGCCTACCGGGTCGGAACGGCGGCGTGCGCGCTCGGGCTCGGCCACGCGGCGCTGCTGGCCGACACGCTGGGCCTGGCGTGGCGGCGTGCGGCGCACGGCGTGCCGTTCGCCGACGGCGGCCCGGACGCGCACGGCCATGCGTCCGACATGTTGCGTGCGGCGCTGCTGAAGATTGCGGCCGGCGTCGCGCCGCCGGATCTCACCGCGGCGTCCGGGGTGCTCGGCGCGGCGCTCGGCCGGGCCTGACCGACACGGGGCCGGACACCCGGCGGCGCCCCTTGCCGCACGGGCTCGCAACACGCTGCCGACAGCGCCCGCGCGCGTGTTAGAGTGCCGTGTGATCCGTGCGCGCCGTTGCCAGCGTGGTGCGGCGTTGCTTGTTGATCGCGGCCCGGTCAGGTCGCGGCGTCTTTGCTAAAATTCAAACCATGTCAAAGCCTTCCGATCGCATCAATCTCACCAACCAGTTCCTGATCGCCATGCCGAACATGGCCGATCCGACGTTCTCGGGAACGGTGGTCTATCTTTGCGATCACAGCGAGCGCGGTGCGCTCGGCCTCGTCATCAATCGTCCCACCGACATCGACCTCGAGTCGCTGTTCAACCGCATCGACCTGAAGCTCGACATCGAGCCGCTGCTGCACATTCCGGTGTACTTCGGCGGCCCGGTGCAGACCGAGCGCGGCTTCGTGCTGCACGAGCCGGTCGAGGGCGCGAGCTACAACTCGTCGATGTCCGTCGACGGCGGGCTGGAGATGACGACGTCGAAGGACGTGCTCGAGGCGGTCGCGACGGGTACCGGCCCGAAGCGTTTCCTGCTGACGCTCGGCCATGCGGGCTGGGGCGCTGGGCAGCTCGAGGAAGAAATTTCCCGCAACGGCTGGCTGACCGTGGCGGCCGATCCGCGCATCGTGTTCGACACGCCGGCGGAGGAGCGCTTCGAAGCCGCGCTCGGCCTGCTCGGCGTCAGCTCGTCGATGCTGTCCGGCGAAGCAGGGCACGCATGAGCGGCGCGAGCGCGCGCGATGCGACGCTCCTGGCGTTCGACTACGGCGAAAAACGGATCGGCGTCGCGATCGGCAATGCGCTGACGCGCTCGGCCCGTGCGCTCGTCGTGATCCAGAACCTGAACCGCGAACACCGCTTCAAGGCGGTCGGCGACCTGCTGGCCGAATGGCGGCCCGACGCGCTCGTCGTCGGCCTGCCGATGCATCCGGACGGCACGCCGCACGACATGACGCAGCAGGCGAAGCGCTTCGGCAACCAGCTGAACGGCCGTTTCGGCCTGCCCGTCACGTGGGTCGACGAGCGCTATTCGTCGGTCGAGGCCGAGGCCGGGCTGCGCGAGCGCAACGTGCGCGGCCGTGAGCGGGCCGGGATGCTCGATGCCGAGGCCGCGCGCGTCATCCTTCAACAGTATCTCGATCAATTGTCCGACCATGAGCACCATTGACGCCGAGGCGCTTTACCGCGTCCTGCTCGACCAGATTCGCGCCGCGTACGGCACGGCGTTCGCCGAACCCGGCGGCCCGCGGCTCGCCGGCATTCACAGCGGCGGCGCCTGGCTCGCCGGGCGCCTGGCGAACGATCTCGGCGCGCCGGCGTTCGGCGTCGTGAACGTCGCGCTGCATCGCGACGACTACGCGAAGAAGGGGCTTCACAGCCAGGCCAGCCCGACGTCGCTGCCGTTCGAGGTCGACGGCGCGCGCATCGTGCTCGTCGACGACGTGCTGTACACCGGGCGCACCGTGCGCGCGGCGCTCAACGAGCTGTTCGACTACGGCCGTCCGGCCGCGGTCGAGCTCGCGGTGCTCGCCGATCGCGGCGGCCGCGAGCTGCCGGTCGCCGCGCGCTTCGCGGGCGGCGCGCTCGACGTGCCGGCCGGCGCGACCCTTGTGCTCGCACGCGACGATGCGCAGTTCACGCTGCGCGTCGAGGCGCACGGCGCCTGAACGGCGCGCGAACCGTATCCCGGGCCGCCGGTTTGCACCGCGGCCCGTTTGCATAGTTGGAATCACGCACACCATGACCACCGACACCACTGGCCGCACCGGCAATCCCGCTGCGGCCGCGAGCCCCGACCGGTTCCGCTACGGCTTCCTGAAGGGCAACCCGCAGCTCACGAAAAACGGCGAGTTGAAGCACCTGCTGTCGATCGAGGGCCTGCCGCGCTCGATCGTCAACCATATCCTCGATACGGCCGAGCAGTTCGTCAGCGTGACGGACCGCGAAGTGAAGAAGGTGCCGCTGCTGCGCGGCAAGTCCGTGTTCAACCTGTTCTTCGAGAACTCGACGCGCACCCGCACGACCTTCGAGATCGCAGCGACGCGCCTGTCGGCCGACGTGCTGAACCTGAACATCAACGCGTCGTCGACGAGCAAGGGCGAATCGCTGCTCGACACGATCAACAACCTGTCGGCGATGCATGCCGACCTGTTCGTCGTGCGTCACGCGTCGAGCGGCGCGCCGTACCTGATCGCCGAGCACTGCGCGCCGCACGTGCATGTGATCAACGCCGGCGACGGCCGCCATGCGCACCCGACGCAGGGCCTGCTCGACATGTACACGATCCGTCACTACAAGCGCGACTTCACGAAACTGCGCGTGGCGATCGTCGGCGACATCCTGCATTCGCGCGTCGCGCGCTCCGACATCCACGCGCTCACCACGCTCGGCGTGCCGGAAGTGCGCGCGATCGGCCCGCGTACGCTGCTGCCGGGCGGTCTCGAGCAGATGGGCGTGAAGGTGTTCCACAACCTCGACGAAGGGCTGAAGGGCGTCGACGTGATCATCATGCTGCGCCTGCAGAACGAGCGGATGAGCGGCGCGCTGCTGCCGTCGGCGCAGGAATACTTCAAGACCTGGGGCCTGACGCCCGAGCGCCTCGCGCTCGCCGCGCCCGACGCGATCGTGATGCACCCGGGCCCGATGAACCGCGGCGTCGAGATCGACTCGCAGGTCGCCGACGGCCCGCAGTCGGTGATCCTCAACCAGGTCACGTTCGGCATCGCCGTGCGGATGGCGGTGATGGGCATCGTCGCCGGCAACAGCGACTGAGCCCGCTTTCGCGCCTCCTTATTCACGCAATCAACGCATTCACAGACAGCGCATGAAGATTCATATCAAAGGCGGCACGCTGATCGACCCGGTCGCCGGCACCGAGCGGCAGGCCGACGTATTCGTCGCGGCCGGCAAGATCGCCGCGATTGCCGACGCCGGCACGGCCGCGCCGGCCGATTTCGACGCCGAGAAGACCCTCGATGCAGCGGGCCTGATCGTCGCGCCCGGCCTGGTCGACCTGTGCGCGCGGCTGCGCGAGCCCGGCTACGAACACAAGGCGACGCTCGCGTCCGAGATGGCTGCGGCCGTCGCGGGCGGCGTCACGACCCTCGTGTGCCCGCCGGACACCGATCCCGTGCTCGACGAGCCGGGCCTCGTCGAGATGCTCAAGTTCCGCGCGGGCAACCTGCATCAGGCGAACGTGCATCCGCTCGGCGCGCTGACGGTCGGCCTCAAGGGCGAAGTGATCACCGAGATGGTCGCGCTGACCGAGTCGGGCTGCGTCGGCTTCACGCACGCCAACGTGCCGGTGCGCGACACGCAGGTGCTGCTGCGCGCGTTGCAGTACGCGAGCACCTATGGCTACACCACGTGGCTGCGCCCGCAGGATGCATTCATCGGCCGCGGCGGCGTTGCCGCGAGCGGTGCGCTTGCGTCGCGACTCGGGCTGTCCGGCGTGCCGGTCGCGGCCGAGACGATCGCGCTGCACACGATCTTCGAACTGATGCGCGTGACGGGCGCGCGCGTGCACCTCGCGCGGCTGTCGTCGGCGGCCGGCCTCGCGCTCGTGCGCGCGGCGAAGGCCGAAGGGCTGCCCGTGACCTGCGACGTCGGCGTGAACCACCTGCACCTGATCGACGTCGACATCGGGTACTTCGATTCGCAGTTCCGGCTCGATCCGCCGCTGCGCAGCGAGCGCGATCGCGAAGCGATCCGCGTGGCGCTCGCCGACGGCACGATCGATGCGATCTGCTCCGACCATACGCCGGTCGACGACGACGAGAAGCTGCTGCCGTTCGGCGAAGCGACGCCGGGCGCGACCGGGCTCGAACTGCTGCTGTCGCTGACGCTCAAATGGGCGGAGGAGACGCGCACGCCGCTCGCGCAGGCGCTGCGCCGCATCACGTCCGCGCCCGCCGATGTGCTGCAGTTGCCGGCCGGCCGCCTGAGCGAAGGCGGCGCGGCCGATCTGTGCGTGTTCGATCCGCGCGCCCACTGGCGCGTCGAGCCGGGTGCGTTGAAGAGCCAGGGCCACAACTCGCCGTTCCTCGGCTACGAACTGCCCGCCTCCGTGCGCGCGACGCTCGTTGCCGGGCGGATCGCGTTCGAGCGCCACTGAACCACGCCGGACCCTCGCCATGATCGCCCTTCGCAAGCTGCGTCTCGTCTTTCACCTGTTGCGCGGCATGGTGATCGTCGCGCTGCGTTTTTCGCACGTCACGCCCGCGCGGCGTAACGAGATGACGCGCCGCTGGTCGCTCAAGCTGTTGCGAATCTGCGGGATGCGCCTCGTCGTCCATAACGACGGCGCGCGGCTCGACGCGAGTGCGCTCGTGGTCGGCAATCACGTGTCCTGGCTCGACATCTATACGGTCTACGCGTGGCGGCCGACGCCGTTCGTGTCGAAGGCCGAGGTGCGGCAATGGCCGGTCGTCGGCTGGCTCGCCGAAAAACTCGACACCGTGTTCCTGCAGCGCGAGAAGCGCACCGAGGCGATGCGGGTCATGCACGAGATGGCCGAGCGCCTGCGCAACGGCGGGCTGATGTGCGTGTTTCCGGAAGGCACGACGACCGACGGGCAGGAACTGCTGCCGTTCCATGCGAACCTGTTCCAGTCCGCGGTATCGGCCGGCTGCGCGGTGCAGCCGATCTGCCTGATGTACGAGGACGCGCAGGGGCGGCAGTCGGTCGCGCCGGCCTACACCGGCGAACTGGCGCTGGGCAAGTCGCTCGACATGGTGTTGCGCGGTGGCCCGATCGTCGCGCATCTCTACGTGTGCGAACCGATCGCGCCGGGCGGCGACCGGCGGGCGACGTCCGCGGCGGCGCGCGACGCGATCGCGGCCGCGCTCGCCACGCTGCAGGCAGGCGTCGGCAAGCCGTCGGCCGAGTCGCTCGCGGAACTGGCGAAGCATGCATATCCGGCGACCGAACTCGGCGCCGGCGAGGGCCGCGACGCGGCAGCCGACGCACCGGTGACGGGGCGCGAGGGCTGACACGCCGCTTGCGGTCACGCGAAACGGCGCGTCGTCACTCGCCGCCCGGCGAGCGGCATGCTTCGCATTGCACCTGCGTGACCGTGCGCTGCGCCGGATCGGCCGTCAGCCGCACGGCCGACAGCCGGTTGCCCCACACACATCCCGAATCGAGCGCGACGACGTTGTCGCGCAGCATCAGGCCGAGTGCGGCCCAGTGCCCGAATACGACCGTGACGTCTTCCGTGCGTCGCCCCGGTACGTCGAACCACGGCAGGTAGCCCGGCGGCGCGCTGTCGGGGCCGCCATTCGCCTTGAATTCCATCGTGCCGTCGGGCGTGCAGAAGCGCAGCCGCGTGAATGCGTTGAACGCAACGCGCATCCGGTCGCGTTTCTTCAGGTCCGGGCTCCACTGGTACGGCTCGTTGCCGTACAGTTTCTGCAGCGTGTCGCGCCAGTCGGGCGCGCGCAGCGCGCGCTGGAGTTCGTCCGCGAGTTCGAGCACGAGCGTGGCGTCCCATTGCGGCAGCACGCCTGCATGCACGAGCAGCATCCCGTGCTCCGCGTGCACGAACGGCCGGTGGCGGACCCAGTCGAGCAGTGCGTCGGCGTCCGGTGCGTCGAGGATCTCGCCGATGGTGTCGCCCGGGCGTTCGGTGCGCAGTCCGGCGGAAACCGCGAGCAGGTGGAGGTCGTGATTGCCGAGCACGACGGTCGCGCGCGGGCCGAGGTCGACGAGCGCGCGCAGCGCGGCGAGCGAGTCGGGGCCGCGGTTGACGACGTCGCCGGCGATCCACAGCGGCGTGTCGGCGGGGGCTGAAAGCGTGTCGATCAGTGACTGGAAAGCGGAGTGACAGCCCTGGATGTCGCCGATGGCGATGGGGGATGGGAGCATGAGGGTCGGATCGTGACGGGTCTGGGTGAACGGACAACAGGATAAATGCATGTGCGGTGGAGTGGCCGTTTCACATTGCGCGGCCTGTCTGGCATACGATTAGCCGAGGCTCACCGGCCCGGGGCGCGGTATCGGGGTGTCGGCAGGATGGGGCTGGCGTCGGCCGGATTCCTGTAATCGGTACGCTCGCTCCGAAATTAGCATTTCGAGCCTTTGCCGGCCATGGCGACCGGTTAAAATTCCGGGCCTGACAGGCCGAGACCTGGCCACCGTGATATGGCAAGAAGTGCGGCGGGTGCCTGCGAGGCACGCCGCACGTTACGAGAGGACGCCTCATGATCCTGGTTACCGGCGGCGCGGGTTTTATCGGTGCCAATTTTGTACTCGACTGGCTGCGCGGGTCCGACGAGGCCGTGCTCAACGTCGACAAGCTGACCTACGCGGGCAACCTGCGCACGCTGGCGCCGCTGGACGGGAACCCGGACCATGTGTTCGCGCGTGTCGATATCTGCGATCGCGCAGCGCTCGATGCGCTGTTTGCCGAACACAAGCCGCGTGCGGTGATCCACTTCGCGGCCGAAAGCCATGTCGACCGATCGATCCACGGGCCGGCCGATTTCGTGCAGACCAACGTCGTGGGCACGTTTACGCTGCTCGAGGCGGCCCGCACCCACTGGAACGGCCTGAGCGACGCCGACAGGGCGGCGTTCCGCTTCCTGCACGTGTCGACCGACGAAGTGTTCGGATCGCTGTCGGCGACTGACCCGCAGTTCTCGGAGGCGACGCCTTACGCGCCGAACAGCCCTTATTCGGCGACGAAGGCCGGCTCGGATCATCTGGTGCGCGCGTATCACCATACTTACGGCCTGCCGACGCTCACGACGAACTGCTCGAACAACTACGGTCCGTACCAGTTCCCGGAGAAACTGATTCCGCTGATGATCGCGAATGCGCTCGCAGGCAAGCCGCTGCCGGTCTACGGCGATGGCCAGAACGTGCGCGACTGGCTGTACGTCGGCGACCATTGCAGCGCGATCCGCGAAGTGCTCGCGCGCGGCGCGCCGGGCGAGACATTCAACATCGGCGGCTGGAACGAGAAGAAGAACCTCGACGTCGTGCATACGCTGTGCGATCTGCTCGACACCGCGCGGCCGAAGGCGACGGGTTCGTATCGGGATCTGATCGCGTACGTGACCGACCGCCCGGGCCACGACCGCCGCTACGCGATCGATGCGCGCAAGCTCGAGCGCGAACTCGGCTGGAAGCCCGCCGAGACGTTCGAGACAGGGCTTGCGAAGACCGTGCGCTGGTATCTCGACAATCAGGCATGGGTGGACGAGGTTGCATCCGGCGAATATCGCAAGTGGGTCGAAACGAATTACGCGCAACGCACGTGAGGGTCTGATCGATGACACGCAAAGGCATCATTCTCGCCGGCGGCTCGGGCACGCGGCTGTATCCGATTACGCATGTCGTATCGAAGCAGCTCCTGCCGGTGTACGACAAACCGATGATTTACTACCCGCTGTCGACGCTGATGGTGGCCGGCATCCGGGACGTCCTGATCATCTCGACGCCGCACGATACGCCACGCTTCGAAGCGATGCTGGGTGACGGCAGTCAATGGGGGATGAATATCCGGTTCGCGGTGCAGCCGTCCCCGGACGGGCTCGCGCAGGCCTTCATCATCGGCAAGGCGTTCGTCGGCAACGATCCGTCGGCCCTGATCCTCGGCGACAACATTTTCTACGGACACGATCTCGCGAAACAGCTCGAACGGGCCGACGGGAAAGCGACGGGCGCCACGGTGTTCGCCTACCACGTTCAGGATCCCGAGCGTTATGGCGTCGTCGAGTTCGACCGCGACTTCCGCGCGCTGTCGATCGAGGAGAAGCCGGCCAGGCCGCGCTCGAACTATGCGGTGACCGGGCTGTACTTTTACGACAATCGCGTATGCGATATCGCGGCCGACATCAAGCCGTCACCGCGCGGCGAACTCGAGATCACCGACGTGAATTCGCGCTATCTCGCCGATGGTGCACTCGACGTCGAGATCATGGGGCGCGGATACGCATGGCTCGACACGGGTACGCACGACTCGCTGATCGATGCGGCGATGTTCATCGCGACATTGCAGAAGCGCCAGGGCCTCGTCGTGGCATGCCCGGAAGAGATCGCCTATCGCAAGAAGTGGATCGACGCCGAGCAACTGGGCAAGCTTGCCGCACCGCTGTCGAAAAACAGCTACGGGCGATATCTCCAACACATTCTTTCCGATCAGGTCGCATGGCAATCCAGGTAACGGCATTGCCGGAAGTCAAGATCATCGAGCCGAAAGTGTTCGGCGACGCGCGCGGCTATTTCTACGAGAGCTTCAATGCGCAGGCGTTCGCCGAACAGGTCGAGCCGGGCGTCGAGTTCGTGCAGGACAATCACTCGCGCTCGGCGCGCGGCGTGTTGCGCGGGCTGCACTATCAGATCCAGCATGCGCAGGGGAAGCTGGTGCGGGTGGTCGAAGGCGAGGTGTTCGATGTCGCGGTCGACGTGCGCCGCAGCTCGACAAACTTCGGCAAATGGGTCGGCGTGACGCTGTCTGCCGACAATCATCGGCAGCTCTGGGTGCCGCCCGGTTTCGCGCACGGCTTCCTCGTGCTGTCGGAGGCGGCGCAGTTCCTCTACAAGACGACCGACTACTGGTTTCCCGAGCACGAGCGCAGCATCGTCTGGAACGATCCGGATATCGGCATCGTATGGCCGTTCGACGGCGAGCCGGTGCTCGCCGCGAAAGACGCGGCGGGCCGGCGGCTTGCCGATGCGGAGGTCTATGCGTAAGCAGGCCGGGGGCCGTTGCCGCGCCGGCAGCCGGCTCGACCGTCGAACCGGGCCGCGTGCAGGCGACGGGGCATCAACCAATCCTGAATGCCATGAATGATTCGTTTCACGAAACACAGCCGATTCTCGTGACCGGTGCAAATGGGCAGGTCGGCTTCGAGCTGACGCGATCGCTGCAAGGCCTGGCGCCGGTTGTCGCGCTGGACCGGCGGCGGCTGGATCTTGCCGATCCCGATCGGATCCGCGCCATCGTGCGAGATCTCGGTCCGGCCGTCATCGTCAATGCGGCGGCCTATACGGCGGTCGATCGTGCAGAAAGCGACGAAACGGCGGCGCAACGGATCAACGGAGACGCGCCTGGCGTACTGGCCGAGGAGGCCGTGCGCGCCGGTGCGCTGCTGGTTCACTATTCGACCGATTATGTATTCGACGGAAGCGGCGACCGGCCGTTTCGCGAGGACGACGCGACCGGGCCGCTGAATGTCTATGGCCGCACGAAGCTCGCGGGCGAGCAGGCAATCGCGGCTGTCGGAGGCGATCACCTGATATTTCGCACGAGTTGGGTATACGGCACTACGGGGAAGAATTTTCTCGGGACGATGCTCAGGCTGGGGCGCGAGCGCGATGAATTGAGCGTTGTCGCGGACCAGGTCGGCGCGCCGACCTGGAGCGGTACGATTGCCGCGCTGACCGGCCATGTCCTGGCCCGGTATTGCGCCGACCGCGGCGGCAGGCGCGATTGGTGGCGCAAGCATGCCGGCGTCTACCACCTGACGAATGGCGGCGAAACATCGTGGCATGGCTTTGCCGAGGCCATTTTCGCCCGCGCAGGGATGGAGCGCGTCGTCGTGCACCCGATCACGAGCGATCAATACCCGACACCGGCGGCGCGGCCTCACAATTCACGGCTGTCGGGCGACAAGTTGTCCAGTGTATTCGGGTTGCGTGCGCCTTCCTGGGAGGACGCGCTCGCGCGCTGCTTGAGCGATCCCGGATTCGCGTAACCGGCGGCCGACGGACGAGCGCGCCGCGTTGCGTGCAGGTGTGCGGGACGTGGCGGCAGACCGGTGCATTGCCGGTATCGGTTGAAACGGGGCACTATCATGCGGATAACATAGTATGTTCACCTGCAACAATCTGTAACAGGTTTGCTCATCTATAATGCCGGGTTGCCGAGTCGGGCCCGGCCCGATTGCCCAGGTGATGACGGCATAATCGTTATTGCACGCGGGTGCGTCCGGGTTTTCCCGGCGAGCATGTCCGGAAGGGGCTGGCCGTCTTGTCCGGCCCGGTTGGCAGCGGTGCGGGCAACTTTTACAAATTGATAATATTTCGCGACCCACCTTCAGTACCATCCTGCAGTTGCTGTGACCTGGCGAGGTCATCCCGAGCGGATTCGCATGACAGGTGGTGGCAGTAAGGTGCAAACAGCGAAACCACAATCTGCTCAATGACTCGATCTTCGTCGCCCAGCTATCTGCTATCGATTTCCGTTGTCGCGTATCGACCGGAACCGGTGCTGCTCGAGCGTACGCTGTCGACCCTGCTCGAGGCGCTGCACGCGTTGCGCAAGGCGCCGCAACCGGTGAATTGCGAACGGCTGGCGCGGTTCTATCTCGTTGATAACGGCGACACCGATGTTCCGCAGGCGTGGCGCGACCGGCTGGAGCAGGCCGGCGTCGACTTCGAAGTGCTGCGTGGTCACGGCAACGTCGGCTACGGCCGCGGCCACAATCTCGCCATCGAGCGCAGCGACAGCGTTTTTCATCTCGTCCTGAACCCGGACGTGCTGTGTCAGCCTGATACGCTGGCGGCCGCGAGCGAATTGATGGCTGCGTATCCGGAGATCGGCCTGGTCGTTCCCGAGGTTCGCGATCAGGACGGGTCGATCCAGTACCTGTGCCGCCGCTATCCGAAAGTCCTGGATCTGCTGTTGCGCGGATTTGCGCCGCAGTCGATCCGCCGCCTGTTCAAAGGGCGTCTGGAGCGCTACGAAATGCGCGAAGAGTGCGCGACGGCGCAAGACGTCTGGGGACCCGCCATCGTGAGCGGTTGCTTCATGTTTTATCGAAGCAGCGTCCTGCGGAAACTGGCCGGCTTCGACCCGCGTTATTTTCTCTACTTCGAGGATTACGACCTCAGCCTCCGTACGGCCGAGGTGGCGCGGATCGTCTATTCTCCGCGTGTCCGGATCGTGCACTTCGGCGGCGGGGCAGCCAGGAAAGGCTGGCTGCATATCCGGCTGTTCGTTGCGTCGGCGATCCGGTTCTACAACCGTTTTGGCTGGCGGTGGATCTGATGCGCATCCTTGTTTCCGGTGCGAACGGGTTTGTCGGGCGCGCGGTATGCGCCGCGGCGGTGGCGCGCGGTCACGATGTGACCGCACTCGTCCGCCGCGCGGGCCTCGGCATTCCCGGTGTGCGTGAATGGGTGTCGCCCGAGCCCGATTTCATCTCGGTCGGCGATGCATGGGCCGCGGGCGAGATCGACGCCGTCGTGCATACGGCGGCGCGTGTACATCAGTTCGGGCGCCACGAGGCACAACGCCTCGATGAGTATCGCCGCACCAACGTCGAGGGGACGTTGCGGCTGGCCGAGGCGGCCTATCGGCACGGCTGCCGCCGGTTCGTAAGCATGAGCAGCGTGAAGGCGCTGGCCGAGCAGGACCCCGGCCGGCCTTTGCGCGAGAGCGACATCCCCCGGCCGCTCGATGCGTACGGCATCTCGAAGCGCGAGACCGAGGAGGCGCTGGCGACGCTCGCCGCGCGCTATGGGCGGCAGGGCGTGTCCGTGCGCTGTCCGCTCGTCTACGGTCCGGGCGTCGCCGGCAACTTCGAACGTCTCATGTCAGCCGTCGCACGCCGTATGCCGCTACCGCTGGGGCGGGCGTCCGCACCGCGTAGCCTCGTATTCGTCGGCAACCTCGCCGATGCGTTGCTGGCGCTGGCGGAGCACGCGGGCGCGTGCCAGTCCGTCTATCACGTCGCGGATCGCGAAACGCTGACCGTGCGCGAACTGATCGAGGCGCTGGGGCGCCATCTCGGGCGGCCTGCGCGGCTGCTCGACATTCCCGTGGGGCTGCTGCAAATAGCGGCGCGCGTGACCGGGCGGACCGAGACGGTGCGCCGGCTTGTCGATCCGCTGCGGCTGGATACCGGTGCGATCCGGCAGGATCTCGGCTGGGAGCCGCCGTTCAGTTGTGAAGAGGGCCTGGCACAAACCGCCAGGGCGATTCGTGAATCTCGCGAGGAGGGTCGCTGAACATGCGGGATCTTCCTTCAATCGTCGTGGCCGTGGTACTGGCTGCGCTCGTGTGCATGGCGGTGCTGGCCGGGCTGCTGAAGACCCGGCTTGCATGGCGGCTCGCGATCGACACGCCCAACTGGCGGTCACTTCACACGATACCGGTGCCGCGCGTGGGCGGCTGGGGGGTCGTGCCCGCGGCTGTCGCGGTGTCGCTGGTGGTCGGCGCCGGTTCGCGGATCGGCTATGCGCTGGCCGGCATGGTTGTGTTGGCGGTACTCTCGTTCATCGACGATCGGCGCGGACTGCGGGCCGGTATCCGGTTTGCCGTCCACTTCATCGTTGCCGGGCTGTTCGTCTGGTCGCTCAAGACCGGCGATGGCCTGTGGGTGGCGATCGCGCTGGGCGTGGCGACCGTCTGGATGACCAATCTGTACAACTTCATGGACGGTCTCGACGGCCTGGCGGGCGGCATGGCGTTGTTCGGGTTTGCCGCATACGCATGGGCGGCCGCCGGCCACGCATCGGAACTGGCCGTGGTCGCGGCCGCGCTTGCCGGTGGCGCACTGGGGTTCCTCGTATTCAATTTTCATCCGGCGAAGATCTTTCTCGGCGATGTCGGTTCGATTCCGTTGGGCTTCATGGCCGGCGCGCTCGGCTTGTACGGCTGGCGCAACGACGTCTGGCCGCTGTGGTATCCGGCGATGGTCTTTTCGCCGTTCATTGCGGATGCGTCGCTGACGCTTGCCAAGCGTGCGATCCGGAAGGAAAAGATCTGGGAGGCGCACCGTGAGCATTACTATCAGCGCCTTGTCCGCATGGGCATGGGACATCGTCCGATTGCCGCGGTCTGGTACGGACTGATGGCGGCGGCGGCGCTGCTGGGCAACGGGATGCTGCGATTGCCGGCGTTCGCTCAGTACGCGATCGTGGTGGTGTGGTATCTCGGGTTGCTCGTCGCTTGCTTCAGGCTGGATGCGGCATGGAAGCGCTTCGAGCGCCAGGAACCTGCCTGAGGTGAAAGCGGCTTGCCGTTTCGACGACACCCTGCGTCGAGCGGCCGATGAAAGCGTGCGGTCGCGTCGGCAGGCTGCGACGCGGATGCAAGGGTAAATCAAGGCTGGACAACGGATACGTATGACTCAAATCGATTACCGAAGGAACGAGCTGTTCGACACGGTCAAGGCGCCGCAACTGTGGGGGCTGCTCGCGTGGTACGACATCAAGCAGCGCTACCGCCGTTCGGTGCTGGGCCCGTTCTGGATGACGCTGAGCACCGGGATCATGATCGCGACGCTGGGTGCAGTCTGGTCGCTGATTTTCAACATGCAGATCCATGAGTATCTGCCGTTTTACGCGGCAGGGCAGGTGATATGGTCGTTTTACGCCGCACAAATCAATGAGGCCTGTACAGGGTTCATCCAGTTCGAGGGGTTGATGAAGCAGACGCGTCTGCCTTTGCCGTCCTTCATCCTGCGGCTCGTGATCCGGAACCTGATCATCTTTGCGCACAACTTCCTGGTGGTTGCGGTCGTCATCACGTTCGTTGGACCGGGCTGGTCACCGACGGCACTCATGGCCATTCCCGGATTGCTGGTCGCATCGGTTGCAATCTTCTTCATTTCCCTTTGCGTTGCAATTCCCTGCACGCGTTTTCGCGATCTGCAACCCGTCGTGCAGAATTTGACCATGATCGGTTTCTACGTGACGCCAATTCTGTGGCAGCCGAAAACGCTCGGCGTGAAGTTTGCGTGGCTTGTCGAACTGAATCCGGCGACGCATCTGCTGAACATCGTGCGCGGGCCGCTGCTCGGTCAGATGCCGTCGTTCGCATCGTGGTTGTGGGTTGCCTGCATCATCGTGGTGACAGCAGTCATCGCGTCCCTCCTGCTGTCACGGTACCGCCACCGTGTCGCATATTGGCTTTGATCATGAGTGGAAGAATGGATTCCGTACATATTCGCGCCGAGAAGATCACTGTCGAATTCCCGATCTTCAATGCGTCGCATCGATCGTTGAAAAAGACGATGTTGCGGGCGACGACGGGCGGTCGGGTGGCGCACGACGCTGGCAAGCACGTTGTCGTGCGCGCAGTCAGTGAGGCATCGTTTCAATTCAATCCGGGGGATCGTGTCGCACTGGTTGGACATAACGGGGCGGGCAAGACAACGTTGCTTCGCGTGCTGTCCGGTGTGTATGCGCCGATAGCGGGGAAGCTCGATGTGCAGGGGCGTATCGGTTCGTTGCTCGACATGTCTCTGGGCATGGATCCGGAGGCGACGGGCTATGAAAATATCTTTCTCCGCGGCGTGGTGATGGGCCTCCGACCAAGGGAAATCGAGGAGAAAATCGACGAGATCGCCGAGTTCAGCGAATTGGGCGACTATCTGAATATGCCGACGCGGACATACTCGAGCGGGATGGCATTGAGACTTGCGTTCGCGGTATCCACGGCCGTTCATCCAGACATTCTCTTGATGGACGAATGGCTGTCGGTCGGCGACGAGTCGTTCAACAAGAAGGCATCGAATCGTCTGAACTCGCTGGTCGAGCGCTCGTCGATCCTCGTGATGGCATCCCATTCGCCCGATCTTGTGCGGAAAGTCTGCAACCGCAAAATCATTCTCGAAAAGGGGACTTTGACGGAGGTGCCCGTGGATCAGCCGAACGCGCCGGCTCATCCATAAGCTGAATCCAGGTGCCCGTAAGCGTTCCAATTTTCGTATGTAATCGATATGTCTGATACCACAAGCCCCGTGCATATTTATGTATGCCACCACAAGCCCGGCCCGAGCTTTACTGACGGCTGCTTCCTGCCGATCCAGGTCGGAGCAGAGCAGGCGTCAGTTGATCTCGGCACGCTGCGCGACGATACCGGCGATCACATCTCCGCGAAGAACAAGACATTTTGCGAACTCACGGCTCTTTACTGGGCCTGGAAGAACGACACCGATGCAAAGTGGATCGGGCTGATGCATTATCGCCGCCTGCTCGATTTCACCGGCGCGCACCATACGACTGACGCGCACGGTTGCGTGAACTACGACGTACTCGACGATGCGACGATCCACGCGCTCGGACTCACGGAAGAAGCCGTTACCGCAGTCGTCGAATCGAAACCCGGCCTGCTTGCCGTGTTGCCCGAGAAATGGAGCGTACGCAATGCCGGCAGCCGGAGCCTGCACAGCCATTATGTGAGCGCGGATCATCACTTCGGGAAGGATCTCGATGTGCTGCGCGACGTGATCGGGGCGTTGTATCCGTCCGATGTCAAACAATACGATGAAGTGATGCGGGGGCACGATGGCTATTTCACGAACATCTTCGTGTTGCGTCGTGACGTGTTCGACGAGTATTGCACATGGCTCTTCGCAATCCTGTTCGAAGTGGAGCGCCGGCTCGATCTGACCAATTACTCCGTCGCGGCCCGACGCGTGTTCGGCTATATGTCCGAACGACTCTTCAACGTATTCGCACATCGCAAGTTCGCTTCGGCCGAAACCTATGTCGAACTCGAGCGCGTATTCGTGAAGGATCAGAAACCGCCATATCGCGCGCCGAACTTGCTCGAAGGCGAAGTCGTCAGCATCGTCACGGCATCGGACGGGAACTTCGTTCCGCACCTGGCGGCTTTCATGGCATCGGTTCAGGACAATCTGGCGGTCGGCAAGCAACTCGACCTGATCGTGCTCGACGGCGGCATTCCGGCGGAGCAGCGCGGATTGCTTCAGCGGCAGTTCCGGGATAGTGGGCCGGGGCGCCTGACTTTCGTGGCATGTGTCGAGTTGTTCTCCGACATTCCGGTTCACGCGCATTTTTCCGCTGCGACATTCTATCGGCTCAGCCTCGGTGAGCTGCTGGCGAATCACGATCGCGTTGTCTACGTCGACGCCGATACCATCGTCCTCGATGACTTGTCGACGCTGTACGACATGGACATGGAGGGCAACGCTGCGGCGGCGGTGCCCGACGTCATTATGCGAAGCTTCGCTGCGACGGGCGTGCCGGCCATGAAGGAAGCGGGCGGTGCGCGCGCCGGCGATTATTTGCGCAATTGGCTCGGGATGGGCGATCACGGAGATGACTATTTCCAGGCCGGCTTGATCGTCATCGACCTGCAACGCTTCCGTGAAATGAATATCCGTGACAAGGCATATCAGGATCTTATTTCGAAGCGTTACTGGTTTCTCGATCAGGATGTGCTGAATCGCCATCTGGTCGGGCAGGTGAAGTTCCTCGACCTTGGCTGGAACGTCGTCAATGTGTCGATGGACGTGATCTCCGGCTTGACAAGCAATCTGGCGACCAAGGTGCGGGAGGTTTTTTCCGCACCGAAAATGGTCCACTACGCAGGATTCGAGGCGAAACCGTGGAATAACGCGGCTGCGCCGCTTGCTCATTTTTACTGGTACTACCTGCGCAAGACATTCTGGTACGAGGCTGTCATCGAGCGTCGCCCGCTTTCCGCGCCGACGCTGGATGCCGGGTTGCGCCGTGGGCCGATGTACCGCGGCGCGCGCGCGCTCTGGCGACGCCTGCCGAATCGGCTTCAGCGTCAACTTTTCTGGGTGCGCGACTTGATGATGTGAGCCGCGTGCGATCCCATATCGTGAAAGATAGATGCCTAGTCCATGGTTCGAGGGGTCATCTTTCGTTACATTGTTCTCAGTCTCGGTTGGCGAGTTGGACGGACAATGCAGGCGAATTCACCGGGCGTCATCGCGGGTCATGACATATGAATTGTTGTGAATGCATAATTCATTGAATAGAGGGTTCGAAGTGCAAAAAGTTGGAATTGTAGGTGCCGGTTTTACTGGAGCAGTTATCGCGTACAAACTGGCACGTGCCGGTTATCAGGTCGATGTATTCGATAGCCGCTCGCATCTCGCTGGCAATTGCCACTCCGATCGCGATCCGGAAACCGGCGTGATGGTTCACACTTACGGACCGCATATTTTTCATACGAGCCAGGAGCACGTGTGGAAATTCGTCAACGAATTTGATGAGTTCATGCCGTTTGTCAATCGCGTCAAGGCGGTTGTGAAGGGGCGTGTGTTCACGTTGCCGATCAATCTTCTGACGATCAATCAGTTTTTCGGCAAGGCCATGTCGCCGAACGAGGCGAAGGCGTTCCTTGAATCTATCGGCGACAAATCGATCGTCGATCCGAAGAATTTCGAGGAGCAGGCACTGCGCTTTGTCGGTCGTGACCTCTACGAGGCATTTTTCCTCGGCTACACGACCAAGCAGTGGGGCATGCATCCGACCGAATTGCAAGCCAGCATCCTGAAACGTCTGCCGGTGCGTTTCAATTATGACGATAATTACTACAACAGCAAATATCAGGGTATGCCGAAGAATGGCTATACCTATATTGTCGAAAAGCTCGTCGACCATCCGAACATCAAGGTTCACCTGAACCAGCGGTTCGACCGCAAGGAAGCGGGTGGTTACGATCACGTCTTTTATAGCGGTCCGGTTGACGGCTGGTTCGGTTTCCAGGACGGACGTCTCGGGTATCGAACGCTGGACTTCGAAGCATCACGTCACGACGGCGACTATCAGGGCAATGCGGTGATCAACTATTGCGATGTCGATGTGCCGTGGACGCGCATTTCCGAACACAAGCATTTCGCCCCTTGGGAGACCCACGAGCGGACGCTGATCTTCAAGGAGCACAGCCGCTATTGCGGCGCGGACGACGTCCCGTACTATCCGATTCGTCTTGCAAAGGAAAAGACGATGCTGGCCCATTACGTGGGGCTGGCCAGGAACGAGCGTAACGTGAGCTTCGTCGGCCGTCTTGGTACGTATCGCTATCTCGATATGCACGTGACGATCCAGGAAGCCCTGGACGCTGCCGACGGGTTCCTCGCTGCGCGTGCGGCCGGTTCGAGCGTGCCGCAGTTCTTCGTTGATCCGTTGCAATGAGAATTGCCGCTGTTGTCGTCACCCACAATCGGCCTGCGCTATTGATTGATGCGATCGATGCGCTGCGCGGGCAGACGCGGATGATTGACGCGCTGATTGTGGTGGATAATGCCAGCGGCGAAGAAACGGTCGACGTGCTGAAGCAGGCTCAGGGGATCCACGTGCTCAGGCTCGACGAGAACCTTGGCGGCGCAGGCGGTTTCGCGGCCGGCGTGCACCGCGCGCTGGAGTTGGGCGCGGACTGGATTCTGTTGCTCGACGACGATGCGATCGCAACACCATCGTTGGTCGAGCAACTGCTCGGACCGTTGGGACAGCTTGCTCACGAAAAGGTGGGCGCGATCTGTTCGACGGTTCTTGAGTTCGGCCGGGTTGCGCTGATGCATCGGCGCCGGTTTGACCCAGCCACGCTGAAGGAGCCCGTCGTTGATGAAGCCGAGTATCGTGAATCGCCAGTACGCATTGACTGCGGATCGTTCGTCGGTTTTCTCGTCAGCGCAGCGGCAGTGAGGGCTGTCGGTTTGCCGAACGCATCGTTCTTTCTTGCCTATGACGATACCGAGTATTCGCTGCGTCTTGGCCGGGCAGGTTGGTCGATCTGGCTTGCACCCGGGGCGGTAATCGATCATCGGCGGCCTGCCGGCGGCCGGTTGCGCAGCGGGCCGTATGGTGTGAAGCATTATTACAACCTGCGCAACCAGCTCGCGGTGTTTCGCCATTACGGCACGGCCCCGAAATGGCGCCTGGTCAAGCCGCTCGCGATGCACGGATTTGTCGCGGTAAAGGACGGGCGCATCAGTTCGCTGCGCCGCTGGTTGAAAGCGTGGCGCGACAGCTGGAAGGTCAGAATTTGAAAGTGCTGCATATTGCGGCTTGGCAGCGTCGTCTCGATTTCGAGTCGAGCAGTGCCTGTGGATCCGGATGGCCTCTGAAATGGCTCAAGTGACGAGATGTCGATGATTCGAATCAAGGCCTCATGGCTATCGCTGTGCGCGTTTGTCTTCGACCTCAGCGCGGTTGCCGCGGCGTGGCTGGGTGCTTACATGGTGCGCTTCAACGGCAGCGTGCCGCCCGATTTTCTGCAGGGTGCGATCCACGCGCTTGCGTGGGTGTTGCCGTTGCACGCAATCATTTTCAGGCTCGGGGGGCTGTATCGCGGCATGTGGGTGTTCGCGAGCCTGCCGGATCTGGTTCGCATCGCGAAAGCCCTCGGTGCGGCTGTGGTTCTTATCATGGCCGGAGCCGTGTTGCTTCAACCGGCTCCCGTTATTCCGCGCTCGGTTCTGTTTCTGTTCCCGTTGTTTCTGTTTCTGATGATGGGCGGCGCACGTGCGGCTTACCGCACGGCGAAGGAGTTCTACCAGTACGGCGGCCTCGTCGCGCAGGGAAAGCCGGTTTTGTTGCTCGGCGCAGGAAATGCCGGAGCAAGTCTCGCACGTGAACTGAAGCGGTCGCCGGAGTGGCGACTGGTCGGGTTGCTGGATGACGACCCCGTCAAGAGCGGGCGTGAAATCTACGGTTACAAGGTCCTTGGAACGGTCGCGGACATGTCGGCAATCGCCATGGCGATGAAGGTCGAGAATGTGATCATCGCAATGCCGTCAGCGTCGATCGAAACGCATCGTCGCATTGCCACCCTGTGTGTCCGGGCGGGCGTGAAGGCCATGGTGTTGCCCGCTCTCACCCCTGTCACGCAGGGGCAGGGGTTTCTTTCGCGTGTGCGCCACATCGATCTCGAGGACTTGCTGGGGCGGGATCCCATCCGGATCGACACGCCACATGTCGAAGCGCTGTTGCGGGATCGTGTTGTGATGGTCACGGGGGCCGGCGGTTCGATTGGATCGGAGTTGTGCCGGCAAATTGTTCGTTTCGCGCCAGCGCAGCTTGTCGCATTCGATCTGTCTGAATATGCGATGTATCGCTTGACGGAGGAACTGCGCGAGCACTGGCCAGGGCTACCTGTCATATCGATCGTCGGTGATGTGAAAGATTCGCTTCTGCTGGATCAAGTATTCTCGCGCTATACGCCTCACATCGTGTTTCACGCCGCGGCATACAAGCATGTGCCTCTGATGGAAGAGCACAATGCATGGCAGGCCGTGCGCAACAATGTGCTCGGCACGTACCGGGTGGCGCGCACGGCAATACGCTATGGGGTCAAGCATTTTGTGCTGATTTCGACAGACAAGGCGGTCAACCCGACCAACGTAATGGGCGCGAGCAAGCGACTTGCCGAAATGGTTTGCCAGTCGCTTCAGCAGACGAGCGAGCGCACGCAGTTCGAGACTGTGCGTTTTGGCAACGTGCTCGGCAGTGCCGGTAGCGTGATCCCGAAATTCCAGCAGCAGATCTCGAAGGGCGGACCCGTTACGGTTACCCACCCGGAGATCACGCGCTTTTTCATGACGATTCCGGAAGCTGCACAGCTCGTGTTGCAGGCTTCCAGCATGGGGCTCGGCGGCGAGATATTCATTCTCGATATGGGCGATCCGGTTCGTATTGTCGACCTTGCGCGAGATCTGATTCGTTTATATGGCTTCACCGAAGATCAGATTCGTATCGAGTTCACGGGATTGCGCCCCGGCGAGAAGCTTTATGAAGAGCTGCTCGCGTGCGATGAAACGACGACGCGTACGCCGCACCCGAAACTTCGGATCGCGGCAGCTCGCGAGGTGCGTGAAGGGCTACCTGACGAGCTGTTGCCCTGGCTGATGCAATATCGCGTATTGAGCGACGAGGAAGTACGGCGCGATCTTCGGCAATGGGTGGCGGAGTATCAGCCGGTCAATGTGCCGCCGTTGCAGGCGGTGAGTCGGCCCGCTGCGTAATTGCATTCCATCGTTTTATGGGCAACCCGCCGTATCTTCAAAGGGTCGGCGCCCAACCGATGTTTTGATTGTGAAACGAGTTTGCGATGTGTAGCAACTCATCCGACGATGCATGCAGAAGGCATTCTGCATCGGGTATCGCGGCATCTTGAATCGCTTTCCACCATGCCTGTTTCTCGTCCGGAGGGGCGGCGTGCACGGAGAAGGCGGGAATGCCGAACAACGTGAGAGCGTGCACGGTCAGACTCGAGTAAATCGACACGATTGCCGATATTTTTTCCCGATTATTTACGATGACCGATTCGACCAGAGGTGCATCGGTTTCGATCAGTCGCACACCTGCGCGTGCCAATTCCGATGTCCCGAAAGTATCTCCGAGAGATACCCGGGGATGGGGGTGCAACCAAACGTCAACGCCGGCATTGATCATCGCCTGAGCGATCGGCACGTAGGCCGACAGGGCTGCGAGCGGATCTCCCGTATGATCCGGCGGTGCGCCAGTGGCAAGGATCAGAATGTTTCGCGGATTTTCGAATATCGGGACGCGGTACGATGCATTATTTCGAATGAATATCTCTCGAAATATCGCTCCGGAGACGGGGGGCGTAATTACCGATGAGTTTCTCAGTAGGGACGGAGACAGTGCGTAAAATAAGGTGTCTTGGAGATTTTTAGTTTCCCGCAAAACTTGAAGGTAGCTTGTGATTCCCTCTTCGAAGTAGTGGTGTTTTTTTGCGTGGAAATTCTCTTCTATGAACCCGGTCATTTCGATGAACGGCGAAAATATCGAATCGAATTCTATTTCCGAGAATGGCAGTTTTGAATCATTGTTGTGATTGTAATATTCCGAGTGGGGTATGCATTTGACGTCGATCCAGGAATCGTTCGCCTGATATGCCCATTGAATATTGTCGCTTTCTGATTGGCGATCGATTGGGACGAGGAGGTAGTCGTCATAGCAGGCATCGCCTTGCAGTGCAATCGTCGCGGCAATGGCAGTTGAAAAGAAACCGGTTGAAATAAAAAGCCGCTTGGGGCGGAAGTTTTCGATTGAATTCGTGAGCTTGCCGCCGAGTGTATCAAGGCCGATGGATTGAGCCTTCAATGATTCGGTTACTTGGCCCTGGTATTCGATTAATTGCTGTTTCAGCGAGGCTACTTCATCACGAAGTATCGAGGAATGATGCTGGCGACGCACAAGCGATGCGATTGCACTTTTGAAATATTGCCCGATCCGCGGCTTGTGCGGTTGTTGCATGCTACGCCCTCTTCATTCATGAATTTTTATTCTATTGTAAGGGATCGGGCGGCTAGTGCAAGACACAAAACAATACAAAACGTTACAGGGCGCAAGCTTGCGCCCTGTATCGTCATTGGCCGTCTCGCTTATTTATTAATAGAGCGGACGAAAGTTTCTTTTTCCGAAGAAAGGCCTCGGGCCAGTTTGTAAATGTCCTCATTTTCGAGGAGAAGCAGATTCGAAAAAATATCGCGAGCTGCCTGGGCGCGATATTTGGTTTTCAGATCATTTTCCAGCAGGCTGTCGACCCAGAAGTGGGTGCTGATCTGTATTTGTTTGAAGAGTCTTTCCACGGAAAGAGTACCTAGCGCGGATGCGCGCTCGTGTAGCGCCTTGAATATATCGAAATGGACAAACAGCCTTTCGTCCTTGAATCCGACGGTTTGCCCCGGGCGCTCGAGTCTGTAGTGGTACATATGGCCGCTGGTGGCGACAGTATGTGGACGGCAAAACAGTACCTCGGCATTGAACAGCAGGTCGTCGAATCGTTTGATGTCCGTGTGAAATCGCACTCCGTGGACATCCAGAAAATTTTTGCGGAAAATCTTGCGCCAGATCGTCGGTGCATGAAGTACGACTTCGTCAGGGTCGACGCGATAACAGTCGAACAGTGCCCGTTTGGCCGAGCCGAAATGCTCCTCGACGTTGTGGCTGGTGCCGCTGGCGCTGTATTCTTCGACGTAGCCACACAGAGATACATCGGCGCCAGTATCGATTGCTGCGCCGACGAGTTTCTCGAACATGCCCGGCGTAATCCAGTCGTCTCCGTCGACAAACCCGATATAGGTGCCACGTGCCTCGTCGAGTCCGCGTTGACGAGCGGCCGCACATCCGCCATTGACTTGGGAAATCAAACGGATATTGGAGTATTTTTCAGCGTAAGCGGCTGCAATTGCAGCTGTATCATCTTTAGACCCGTCGTCAACAACCAGGACCTCGGAAGTGATGCCGCTAATCGCTCCTAGCGAATCGAGGCATTGCGGCAGGTAGGCGGAAATGTTGTATGCAGGGACGATGATGCTGACATCGACGGTTTGCGTTTCATTCCAATGAATGACATTCCAGCGTTCAACGCTATAGAGCCGAAACGAGCGTACCAGCGGTTTGAGCAGCTGATAGAGTTGCCTGGCCGGAAGCCGGTGCTCTTCGAAGCCACCGATTAGTGTGTCGATCCTGGCGGAGCGGGACAGTTTTTCGACGGTTTCGAGACTGAAGAAGGCCCAGTCGATGTATGCGGCAATTGTGTCGCATTGCCATGCGGCGACCACGTTCGCAAAATCGTCCAGTCGGTCCAGGCAGACGATCCTGGCGTTGGATTCCTGTGCTATGAGCGCTTTGAGTTCATTGCGCTTTTCTTCGACCGGGTGGTAGACGATCGCGCGACGCCCCAGGTCCGATGCCACAAACTGGAACGCACGCAGCGCGCTGTCGTTTGATATGTGAAACAGCGTGTCTGCACGGCTTGCATAAAGCAAACCTTCCGCGTGATTTGATGCGGCAATCGATGCGCTGGCATGTTGGATTTCATCCATGTTCACATCAGAGGCCAGCCAGCCGGTACGCTCGGTGTCGGCAATCCCGCTGGGGAGAAAATCTGAAATGGCAAGTCTTGTCATGGTGAATTCCTCTACTACTTGAAGCGGCGCATCAGGCTCGCCACCGCGATTTTTGCGCGCCGGCGCATGGCTAATTGAGCATGTTCCCTTCTGCCGGTGTCGAGGTAAAAGCGGAACGATGTCCGTGCATCGGTTTCTTTCGAAAGATAGAGGGAAAGTTCCCGTGCTTTCTTGTTGCAGATCAGCCAGAGTTTGTACGACCGATCATCATTCCGGGAGTTTGCGTCAAGTACTTCGTTGAGCCATGCGCTCGGGAAGAGCTTGAACGCATCGGACAATTCGCTTACGAAGCGTTCTCGCACCGGATGTGCAACGCTTGTGATGCACCAGAAGGCGAAGTCAATCAGGTGTGAGACAATTTTTGCACCAGCGGCGCTCGGAAGGCTGGTAATATCGGAGTCCGATGCAACTGCCTTTATGATGCGAACGAAATCGAGGCGCTTCTCGTCGTTTCGGCTGGTAATTTGCCCTGGACGATTGATGCGATAGAAATAGGCGGGCGCAGAGGTCAGCAGGATTTTCGATGCAATCGCTATGGCACGGAAGTGATTCGGAACATCCTCGTAAATCAGTCCCATCGGGAAGGGGCCGATACGGTTGCGCAGGAAGTCGGACCGGTAGACGCGATTGCATGAAGACGCTTCGAAATGAGCGAGTTGAGGACAATCCTGGATATTCGTGAGAACGAAAGGGTCGCCACCCAGTGCCGAATCGAAAGCGGCTTTGTCGTTAAACGGTGCAAATTCGCCCGATCGCTGGTTGTACACCAACGATCGTAGCCATGCAAAATCGCCGCCGTGGCGATCGAGCAGGCGTACGGCGTTCGCGAAGGCACGCGCGTCGACCCAGTCGTCGCTGTCAATCAGGCTGATATAGCGGCCACGCGCGAGCTGAATACCGGTGTTGCGGGCGGCACTGAGTCCACCGGCTCGATACGCGTCGTAATTCTGGGTGGAGTCGATGACGAGCTGGAGACTCGGATGGCGCGCACAAACGTCGCTCACCTTCTCCATTGTGCGGTCCGTCGATCGATCGTCAATCACGATCAATTCGTAGCTGATGCCAACGTCGCGAATCAGGCTGGTCAGGCATTCCTCTATAAAGGACTCAACGTTGTAGGCTGGAATAATGTAAGACAGATCAATCACGGATTCATTTCTCCGGCTACGCCGCCTTTGGCGTAATGAAGGTAAGCTTGGCACCAACGGCAGAGGCGCAAGCGAAACCGGCTCTCGCTACGAGCAATGGAACACGCGCTGTGTAGTAGGACTGAGCGAACCTGCGCAACGCAGCGAGTAACAGAGGGGGCTGAGAGGGGCGTATTTGCACTCTAGTCCCCGGATTATACAGGAGTGTTGTACATCGTCAGAATGCAGGCCGGTGGCCTGGATGCTGGTCAGCGTGTCGACGAATGGTGCCGCGCCTTCCTCACCACCATCCACCTCGGCGCCCTGAACCGCACGATGCTGAGATACAGCCACACATAGGTCAGCGCGAACAGCACGACGAACACGAACAGATGCACCGTGTGCCGCCAGAACAGCGTCGCGGGTATCACCGCGACGAGGCACAGCAGCCACAGGTACGGCGACGTCAGCGAATTGCGGCGCGTCAGGTCGTGCGCGTGCTTCGTGCCGACGGCCCAGCGCATCAGCCGCTTGTACACGAGCATGTGCAGGTGCACGCCGTCCGGAATGCCGGGCGACATGCCGCGGATGAATTTCTTCCGGTAGATCGAGAAGCACGTCTCGAAGATCGGATACATGAACAGCAGCACCGGGTACCACGCGGACACCTCGCGGTTGCGCATCACGAGCAGGATCGCAAGTTCCGCGAGCATGAAGCCGATGAAATACGCGCCGCCGTCGCCGAGGAAGATCAGCCCGGCCGGGAAGTTCCACAGGAAGAAGCCGAGCACGGCGCCCATCATGATGATCGATGCGGACATGACGACCGGGTCGCCGACCTGGAACGCCACGTAGGCGAGCGACGCGAACATCATGAAGCTGACCATCGACGCGAGGCCGTTGAAGCCGTCGATGATGTTGATCGCGTTCGCGAGCGCCGCGACCGCGAGCACGGTGACGAACGCCGAAATGGCCACGTAGCTGAGCAGGAAATCGAGCGGCGGCACGCTGATGCGCGTGACCGCGATGTGCATCAGCCAGAACGCAAGCGCGGCCGCACCCATCGTGCAGAGCAGCCGCGCGCGCGGCGACACGCGCTTGGTCAGGTCCTCGACGAGGCCGGACAGGAATGCCGGCAGACCGCACGCGGCGATGCCGAGGATGCTGCCGGCGATCGTCGGGTAGCGCCCGAGCAGGATCAGTGCCGACGCGACGACGCCCGCGAGGATCCCGATGCCCCCGACCCGCGGCACGGGCCGCACGTGGAATTTCTGCACGCCGGCCAGATCGCTGTCGACCGAGAATTTCTCGTGAAGGTGCGCATAGCGCACGATGAACAGCGTGACGAGCAGGGAGACGATGAAGCCGGACGCAAAGCTGAGCATGGGATCGCTCTGAAAATGGACAGCGGATTATACAAAACCGCGCGGGTTCCCCTCCTGCCAGCGCCAGTGATCCGCACACATTTCCTCGATGCCGAGCGTCGCGCGCCAGCCGATGATGTCGGCCGCGGCCTGCGGATTCGCATAGCACTCGGCGATGTCGCCCGGGCGGCGCGCGACGAGCTCGTACGGCACCGGGCGGCCCGACGCCTTCTCGAACGCGCGCACGACTTCCAGCACGCTGTAGCCCTGGCCCGTGCCGAGGTTCACGACGAAACTCGCGTCGCGCTTCGCCAGCGCGTCGAGCGCGGCGATGTGCCCCTTCGCGAGATCGACGACGTGGATGTAGTCACGCACGCCCGTGCCGTCCGGCGTCGGGTAGTCGGAGCCGAACACGCGCAGCTTTTCCAGCTTGCCGACCGCGACCTGCGCGACATACGGCATCAGGTTGTTCGGGATCCCGGCCGGATCCTCGCCGATCAGCCCGCTCGCGTGTGCGCCGACCGGGTTGAAGTAGCGCAGCGTCGCGATCCGCCATGACGGATCCGACACCTCGAGATCGCGCAGGATCTGTTCGGCGATCAGCTTCGACTGGCCGTACGGATTCGTCGCGGACAGCGGGAACGATTCGTCGATCGGCGAGCGTTCGGGCACGCCGTACACGGTCGCGGACGAGCTGAACACGAACTGCTTGACGTTGCGCTCGCGCATCACCTTGAGCACGGCGAGCAGGCCGCCGATGTTGTTCTGGTAGTACTCGAGCGGCTTCGCGACCGATTCGCCGACGGCCTTGAGCGCCGCGAAATGAATCGTGCCGGTGATCGGGTGCGCGTCGAACACCTTCGCGAGCGCGGCTTCGTCGCACACGTCGATCGGGTGGAACGCGGGCGCCTTGCCCGTGATCTGCTCGATGCGTCGCAGGGATTCGGCCTTGCTGTTGACGAGGTTGTCGACGATCACGACGTCGTAGCCGTTGTCGAGCAGCTCGACGCTCGTATGCGAGCCGATATAGCCCGCTCCGCCGGTGACGAGGATGGTGCCTTTCGCGGTCATTACTGATGCGCTCCTTCAGAGGGTGATACCGGTTAGCGAATGGATGGTATGCCGGTAGCGTTCGACAACCTGCTGCTCGTCGAATTCCGCCGCGACCTTCTGCCGGCCGCGCGCGCCCATCGCGTCGCGTCCGGCCGTTCCGAGTTCGATCATGCGATTCAGTTGCTCCGCGAGGCTCGCGCTGTCGCGCACGCGGCACAGGAAACCCGTTTCGCCGTCGGCGACGACGTCGCGGCAGCCCGGCACGTCGGTCGCGACGATCGGGCGGCCCATCGCCGACGCTTCCATCAGCGTGCGCGGCACGCCTTCTCGGTACGACGGCAGTACGACGCAGTCGGCTGCCGCGATATGCGGGCGCACGTCGTGCGCCTCGCCGAGATACTCGACGATGCCTTCGCCGACCCACGCGTCGACATCCGCACGGCCGATCGCGCTCGGATTGTCGACGCCGAGCGGCCCGAGCAGCTGGAAACGTGCGAGCGGAAAGCGCTTGCGCACGACGCGCGCGGCCTCCACGTATTCTAGTACGCCCTTGTCCCACAGCAGCCGGCCGATCAGGATGAAGACGGGCGCGTCGCCCGCGGGCAGCGGCACGGGCGCGAACTGTTCGAGATCGACGCCTTCGCCGTGCAGCAGCCGCGCGCGGTCGGGATGCGCGAGCAGGCGCTCCTCGGTGAAGGTCTCGAGATCGTCGCGGTTCAGGAACCACACTTCACGCGGGAAGCGGAACGCGAACCGGTACAGGCGCTTCGCGACGCTCGCCGCGCGGCTTTTCTGGATGAAGACGTAGCCGAGGCCTGTCGTCACCGCGATCGACGGCACGCGGGCGAGCCACGCGGCGACCGAGCCGTAGATGTTCGGCTTGATCGTGTAATGGAACACGAGATCGGGTTCGAGCGCGCGGTAGTGACGCACCAGCGCGGCAAGCGTGCCGAGATCCTCGCGCGGGCTCGTGCCTTTCGATGCGACCGAGAGCGCCACGTAGCGGCAGCCCATCTGCTCCAGCAGGGGGACGGTGCGGTCGTGCGGCGCGATCACGACGACCTCGGCGCCGCGCGCGACGAGCGTGCGGATCAGCCCGTGGCGATACGTGTAGATCGCCCAGGCCGTGTTGCAGACGAGCGCGATGCGCAGCGGGGAGGTGGCGGCCATGAAGAAAAGAAAAAATAAAGCGTCGTAATTGCCGGGCAGGCGTCAGGCGGACGGCCGCGCGGAGAACAGCGTCCGCTTGATCCGCTGCAGCGTGCGATACGGCGTCACGAAATGCAGCAGGTTCTTGGCGAGGCCGGCCCAGTCGTACGGGTTCAACGCGTTGAAGTGGCTCAGCAGCAGCGTCAGGGTGGATATCAGCTGGCGCCGCCGCTTGGTTGCGCTGATCCCGCCCTCGTTGAGCTCGTAATACAGGCCGAGCTCGGGCAGGTTCGCGCAATCGTAGCGTTGCATGAGCCGCAAGAAAAGATCGAGATCCTCGGCTGCGCGGTATTTCTCACGATAGTTGCCGACTTCGCGCACGGCGTCGATGCGCAACATGACCGACGGGTGCACGAGCGGCGAGCGCAGGAAGCGCGTGCGGCGCAGCGTGCGCGGATCGGCGGGCGGCATCAGCATGAAGCGCGGCTCGCCGGCGCGCGATACGACCTGCGTCCACATGCCGACGCAGGCCACGCGCGGGTGGGCGTCGAGATACTCGCGCTGCTTCGCGAGGCGCCGCGGCGCGGCGAGATCGCCCGCGTCGATGCGCGCCGCGTAGCGGAAGCCGCGCGCCGCGAGCGCGTCAATGCCGGCCGCGAGCGCGCGCTCGATGCCGCCGTTCTGCGGCATGCGCAGCACCTCGATCGAGAGGCCCGGCAGGTCGGGCGCGACGATCGGCGGCGTGCTGCCGTCGTCGACGATCAGCACGTGCACGGGCGCGTCCTCGCGCAGCGACGCGAGCGTCCGGACGACGTCGTCGTGCCCGTTGTAGGCCGGCATCAGTACGGCCACGTCGTCGAGCGCGGGCGGGCAATCAGGGGACGTCATGGTCGCAGCTTGAAGCGGATGTAGTAAAAATTCACGGCGGCGGCGGCCAGGTAGCCGGCCGCCAGCCCGACGAGCGCGCCGTACAGGCCGAGCCTCGGGATCGCGAACAGGTTGACGAGCGCGGCGATCGCGAGCGCCAGCAGCCATTTCGACAGCAAGACGAATTTTGCTTGATATTTGAGCACGATAAGATTGCCTATCGCCTCGATGCCGGCCGGGACGGACAGCCAGACGGCCCAGCGGAAGATGTCGACCGATGCCTCGTAGCCGCGGCCGAAGACCTTGCCGACGATCAGCGGGGCGGCGGCGTCGAGCACGAGCGCGCCGGCGGTCATCAGGCAGGCCGTCATCGCGATCAGCCGGACGATGTTGCGGCGCAGCCGCGCGACGTCCTGCACGCGGTAGACGAAGGCGGGCGCGATCGTCTGCGCGAGCATCAGCGCGAGCGTGATCCAGTTCTCGTTGAGCTGCTGCGCGGCCGAGTAGCGGCCGAGATCGGCGAACGACACGTGACGCTCGAGCATCAGGCGGTCGAGCTTCAGGAACAGGTACATGCAGATGAGGCCGAGCCAGAACACGGTGCCGGCCGTTGCAAAGTGCCGGAACAGCGGCCTGTCGAAGGTCCAGCCGAGCGTACCGCCGTGGCGCTGCCGGTAATACAGCAGCAGCGCGAAGCCGATCGCGGCGGCTTCCAGCGCCCACAGCCACGCGAAGCTCGCGGGGCCGGCGGCCGCGCGGACCAGCAGCCAGACCAGCAGCGCCTTCGCCAGCGCGGTGACCATGCTGGTGACGAGCTGCGGCTTGCTGTAGGTCATGCTCTGCAGCCACGCGTTGACCACGCCGACGAACGGCTCGCGGAACACCATCGTGACCGCCAGGCCCGCGAGCATCGCGCCGACCAGCGGATCGAAGGCGCCCGCGGCGATCGCGATCCAGGTCGCGACGAGCGCGGCGGCCGAGACGGCGATGCGCAGCGCGAACGCGCTGCCGAGCACCGCGCCGAGCTGGGCGGGCGGCCGCTGGACGATGGTCGGAACGAGGATTTCCGCGCCGCACACCCAGGTGAGGGGCGCCAGCACCAGGAGGAGCGTATTCGCATACTGCCACTTGCCGAACACGTCGGGCCCGAAATAACGGGCCAGAAGACCGCTGATCGCGATCGCGACGCCGATCTGCGTGAGCCGTTCGAGCCCCAGCCAGACGAGGTTCGCGACCGCCTTCGCGACATCGGGGTTGCCGAAGCGCTTCAGCATGCGCGGCGGCGGCGGCGCGCGCGCGAGGCGGCCGGCAGGACGCCCGGAGGCTGCGGATTGGCGGCGGCGGGACGGCTAGGCATTAAAATGGGCGGGATGCGCGTCATCGAAACCCGCGATTATATAAGTGGGATCGGGTCTGCGTCCGCCATTGCGCAGCGGCAGCGTCGCTCCGTGCCCGGCCACCATGTATCATGCGCGGCACCGGCGAGCGGCGGCCCGGCAAGCCAGACAATTTTCCATGCACGCAACTGAGAGAAGAGAATCGATGATCTCCCAATCCATCTTCAAGGCATATGACATTCGTGGCGTGGTCGGCAAGACACTCGACGTCGATACGGCGCGCGGGATCGGCCAGGCATTCGGCAGCGAAGTGCGTGCGCAGGGCGGCGATGCGGTCGTCGTCGCGCGCGACGGTCGCCTGTCCGGGCCGGAACTCGTCGGCGCGCTTGCCGACGGCCTGCGTGCGGCGGGCGTCGACGTCGTCGACGTCGGCATGGTGCCCACGCCGGTCGGCTATTTCGCGGCGAACGTCCCGCTGGCGCTGAAGGCCGGCGAGCGCCGCGTCGATTCGTGCATCGTCGTCACGGGCAGCCACAACCCGCCCGACTACAACGGCTTCAAGATGGTGCTGCGCGGCGCGGCGATCTACGGCGAGCAGATCCAGGCGCTGTACCGCCGCATCGTCGACGGGCGCTTCGAGACGGGCAGCGGCTCGTACGAGCAGATCGACGTGGCCGATCAGTACATCGCGCGCATCGTCGGCGACATCAAGCCGGCTCGTCCGATGAAGCTCGTCGTCGACGCCGGCAACGGCGTCGCCGGCCCGCTCGCGACGCGCCTGTTCAAGGCGCTCGGCTGCGAACTGGTCGAGCGCTTCACCGACATCGACGGCACGTTCCCGAACCATCACCCCGATCCCGCACACCCGGAAAACCTGCAGGACGTGATCCAGGCGCTGAAGGACACCGACGCCGAGATCGGCTTCGCGTTCGACGGCGACGGCGACCGCCTCGGCGTCGTCACGAAGGACGGCAAGATCATCTATCCGGACCGCCAGCTGATGCTGTTCGCGGAAGAAGTGCTGTCGCGCAACCCGGGCGCGCAGATCATCTACGACGTGAAGTGCACGCGCAATCTTGCGCAATGGGTGAAGTCGAAGGGCGGCGAGCCGCTGATGTGGAAGACGGGCCACTCGCTCGTGAAGGCGAAGCTGCGCGAGACCGGTGCGCCGCTCGCCGGCGAAATGAGCGGCCACGTGTTCTTCAAGGATCGCTGGTACGGCTTCGACGACGGCCTCTATACGGGCGCGCGCCTGCTCGAGATCCTCGCGAAGACGGCCGATCCGAGCGCGCTGCTCAACGGCCTGCCGGACGCGATGAGCACGCCCGAGCTGCAGCTCTGGCTCGACGAAGGCGAGAACTTCCGCCTGATCGAGAAGCTGCAGAAGGAGGCCAAGTTCGACGGCGCCGATGAAGTCGTGACGATCGACGGGCTGCGCGTCGAATACGCGGACGGCTTTGGCCTCGCGCGTTCGTCGAACACGACGCCGGTCGTCGTGATGCGTTTCGAAGCCGAGACGCAGGAAGGGCTCGAGCGCATCCAGGCGGACTTCCGCCGCGTGCTGACGGCGGCCAAGCCGGACGTCAAGCTGCCGTTCTGAGCATCGGCGGCCTGCGGGCCGCCACCGGCGCGACGTCGAAGCGTCGCGCCACCCCCGGGAAGCGGCGCGCGCGAAAGCGTGCGGCCGCTTTTTCGTCTTCGGCGCACGTGCCCCCGACCGGACGATGCCTGCCCGTGGCGGGCCGCCGAAAGCCCGTTGTGAGCGGGAACAGGCCCCTGGTGCGCCGGGCGCGATAAAATCGCTCCTTTATGCCTGTCGCCGGCTGCCAGCCGGCGTTTTTTCAGCGTGCAAAAGATCCTGATCGTGCGCGTGTCGTCGCTGGGCGACGTCGTGCACAACATGCCGGTGATCGCCGATATCCGGCGCCGCCACCCCGATGCGCAGATCGACTGGCTCGTCGAGGAAAGCTTCGTCGACCTCGTGCGGCTCGTCGACGGCGTGCGCGACGTGCTGCCGTTCTCGCTGCGCCGCTGGCGCAAGAAGCCGTTCTCGGGCGCCACGTGGCGCGAAATCCGTGCATTCCGCCGGCGTCTCGCGGCCGAGCAGTACGACCTCGTGATCGACTGCCAGGGCCTCATCAAGACGGCCTGGGTCGCGAGCTGGGCGCGCGGCCCGCTCGTCGGGCTCGGCAACCGCACCGACGGCGCCGGCTACGAATGGCCGGTGCGTTTCTTCTACCGCAAGCGCGTGCCGATCGCGCCGCGCACGCACGTCGTCGAGCGGTCGCGGCAACTCGTCGCGGCGGCGCTGGGCGATCCGGCGCCGACGCCGGCCGACCCGGTCGATTTCGGCCTCGACACGCGCGCGGCGGCGAGCGCGGTGGCCGCGCTCGGCCTGAACCTGCCGGTGCCGTACGTGGTGTTCGTCCACGCGACGTCGCGCGCCGACAAGCAGTGGCCGGACGCCGCATGGATCGAACTCGGCCAGGCGCTGGTGCGGCGCGGCGCGTCGCTCGTGCTGCCGTGGGGCAACGACGCGGAGCGCGCGACCAGCGAGCGGCTCGCCCAGGCGTTCGGCGAGGCGGCGATCGTGCCGCCGAAGCTGTCGCTGCCGGCCGTGGTCGGGCTGGTCGAAGGCGCGGCCGCCACCGTCGGGGTTGATACAGGTCTGGTTCACATCGCGGCCGCGCTGAAGCGTCCGACGGTCGAACTGTACAATTTCGCGACGGCCTGGCGGACCGGCGGCTACTGGTCGCCGAACGTCGTCAATCTCGGCACCGCGGGGCAACCTCCGTCGATCGCGCAGGTGAAGTCGGCACTCGCGGGCTTCGGCCTCCTGTAACGCCTGTCAATGACGCGAACCGATCATGAGTGAATCCCAGATCATCGAAGTCTCGTCCGCCGACTGGAGCGGACACAACCTGTCTGCGCCGCGCGAGCAGCTGCTGGCCGCCGTCGAGGAGGGCAAGGTGCTGTATTTCCCGCACCTGCGCTTCGCGATCGAAGGCGGCGAGGAAGCGCTGCTCGATCCGGCGCTGGCCGATCCGAAACGCAAGAACATCAGTCTCGCGCCGAACGGCGGCGCGCTGGCCGGCGTGCTCGGCGACAGCGTCACGCAGTCGGCCGTGCGCGCGCTGGTCGCGCGCTTCCAGCAACAGGCCGGCACGCTCGTCGACGGCCTCTTTCCCGAATACCACGGCAAGCTGCGCGTCGCGCCGACCAGCCTGCGGCTGATGCAGGTCGAGACGCGCCAGACGTCGTGGCGCAAGGACGACAGCCGGCTGCACGTCGACGCGTTCCCGTCGCGGCCGAATTACGGCGAGCGCATCCTGCGCGTGTTCACGAACGTGAACCCGGCCGGCGTGCCGCGCGTGTGGCGCGTCGGCGAGCCGTTCGAGGACGTCGCGAAGCGCTTCCTGCCGCGCATCAGGCCGCAACTGCCGGGCGCCGCATGGCTGCTGAACCTGCTGCACGTGACGAAGTCGCCGCGCAGCGCGTACGACCACCTGATGCTGAACCTGCACGATGGCATGAAGGCGGATCTCGACTACCAGAAGACGAGCCCGCAGGAGACGATGCCGTTTCCGCCGGGCTGCGTGTGGATATGTTTCTCGGATCAGACTTCGCACGCTGTGATGTCGGGGCAGTTCATGCTCGAGCAGACGTTCTTCCTGCCGGTCGATGCGATGGTGCGCCGCGAATGCGCGCCGCTCGGCATTCTCGAGCGCCTGCAGGGCAGGGCGCTGGTTTGAGCGCGCACCTTCCCCGCTGCAACACGAGGGGCGCTGCATGCTGAGGGCGATCTATCGCGCGCTGTGGTGGCTCGTCGCGCCCGTCGCCGTCATCCGGCTCTATGTGCGCTCGCGCAAGGAGCGCGGCTATCGCGAACACATCGGCGAACGCTTCGGCCGCGTGGCGGGCCGCTCGCGGGACGACCGGGCGCCGCTGATCTGGGTGCACGCGGTATCGGTCGGCGAAACGCGCGCGGCGCAGCCGCTGATCGACGCGCTGATGCACGCGCGTCCCGATGCGCGGATCCTGCTCACGCACATGACGCCGAGCGGCCGTGCGACCGGCGAACAGATCTTCGGCGATCGCGTGCTGCGCTGCTACCTGCCGTACGACATGCCGGGCGCGGTGCGGCGCTTCCTGCGCGCCTGGCGGCCGACGCTCGGCCTCGTGATGGAAACCGAGGTGTGGCCGACGCTGATCGACGAGTGCCGCCGCGCGGACGTGCCGCTGGTGCTGACCAATGCGCGGATGTCCGCCCGTTCGTTCCGGCGCGCGGCGAAGTTCGGCGCGGCGGCGCACGACGTGTTCGGCGGCTTCTCGCGCGTGCTCGCGCAGAGCCCGGCCGACGCGGAGCGGCTGACGTCGCTCGGCGCGCGCAACGTGGCCGTGCTCGGCAACCTGAAATTCGACATGACGACGCCGCCTGAACTCGCGGCGCGCGGCCATGCGTGGCGCGACGCGATCGGCGCGCGGCCCGTGTGGGTCGCCGCGAGCACGCGCGAGAACGAGGAGGCGCTGGTGCTGCAGGCGTTCGCGGCGATGCGCACGCCGGGCGCGCTGCTGGTGCTCGTGCCGCGTCATCCGCAGCGTTTCGCCGAGGTCGAGGCGCTCGTCGAGCGCGGCGGGCTCAAGTGCGTGCGGCGCTCCGCATGGGCGGCCGGCACGGCCGCGCCCGCGGCGGGCCGGCCGGCGGCCGCGCCGCTGCCGGACGACGTCACGGTGCTGCTCGGCGATTCGATGGGTGAACTCGGCGCGTATTACGCGGCGGCCGACGTCGCGTTCATCGGCGGCAGCCTGCTGCCGCTCGGCGGCCAGAACCTGATCGAAGCGTGCGCGGTCGGTGTGCCGGTGCTGATCGGGCCGCACGTTTTCAACTTCACGCAGGCGACCGTCGACGCGGTCGCGGCCGGCGCGGCGCTGCAGGTGGCGGATCCGCTCGATCTCGCGCACGTGCTTGACGCGCTGTTCGCCGACAAGGCGCGGCGCACTGCGATGGGCGCGGCCGGCTCGGCCTTCGCGTCGCGCCATCGCGGCGCGACCGCGCGCACGGTCGACGTGCTCACGGCGCTGCTGCCGCCCGCCGAGCGCGACGCGCGCACGCCGCGGGACGCGCAGGACACGTCCGACGACTAGACGGCGGGAGGCGGCGCGATGCCGCCCGGGCAGGCGTGGCGGCGGCATGCCGCCGCGTCGCTCAGACCGTCAGCAAGCCCTTCTTCTCGATGAACGCGACCACGTCCGCGACGCCGTCGAGCGCTTTCAGGTTCGTCATCACGTAAGGCCGCTCGCCGCGCATCTTCTTCGTATCGGCAGCCATCACGTCGAGGTTCGCGCCGACCAGCGGCGCGAGATCGGTCTTGTTGATCACGAGCAGGTCCGACTTCGTGATGCCGGGGCCGCCCTTGCGCGGAATCTTCTCGCCGCCGGCGACGTCGATCACGTAGATCGTGAGATCCGACAACTCGGGGCTGAAGGTCGCCGCGAGATTGTCGCCGCCGGATTCGATGAACACGATGTCGGCGTCGGGGAAGCGCGACAGCATCCGGTCGACGGCCTCGAGATTGATCGACGCATCCTCGCGGATCGCCGTGTGCGGGCAGCCGCCCGTCTCGACGCCCATGATGCGTTCCTCGGGGAGCGCGCCCGCGACCGTCAGCAGCCGCTGGTCTTCCTTCGTATAGATGTCGTTGGTGATCGCGACGAGGTCGTAGCGGTCGCGCATCGCCTTGCACAGCATTTCGAGCAGCGTGGTCTTGCCGGAGCCGACGGGGCCGCCGATGCCGACGCGCAGCGGCGGCAGCTTCTTCGTACGGCGGGCGGAGGAGGGAGCGAGTGTGTTCATGGCGGAGTGCGTCGGGTTCAGGAGCGGAACAACCGCGAATACTGGGTTTCGTGCCGGGCCGACAGGATGCCGAGCTGCGGCGCGAACGTGTTGACGGCGTCGGGCGGCGTCGCGAGCGCGCGGCGCACGGCCGCGTCGATCGCGCCGCGCAGCGCGACGATGATGCGTTGCCCGGCGAGCTGGCCGAGCGGCACGGCCTTCAGCGCGGCGGACGTCTGGTTCTCGACCCAGCCGAACGCGTATGCGGCGAGCACGGCGTCGGCGCTCGCCGCGTGTGCGGCGGCCGCATACGCGAATGCGGTGGGCAGCGCGACCGGCGACATCGCCGCGAGCGTCGCGCGGCGCGCGGCATCGCCCCATTCGAGCGACGCGCAGAGCTGCGCGAGCGACCAGCCCATCTGTTCGGTCTCGCGGCGCAGTTCGGCCGATTCGCGGCTCGCGACGAACCACGCGTTCGCCGTGGCCAGCGCCGGCGCGTCGTGCGCGTGCCAGCGCGCGAGCTGGTGCGCGAGGAACGGCAGCTCGCCGTGCGCGAGCACGTCGCTCAGGCCGCTCGCGATCCAGTCGCGCGCGGTATCCGCGTCGTGGATCAGGTTCGCGTCGAGCGCCGCTTCGAGCCCCTGCGAATAGCTGAACGCGCCGATCGGCAGCGCCGGCGACGCGAGGTGCAGCAGCGCGACGAGTTCAGTGGTGGTCATGGCCGTGGCCGTGCGCGCAACCGGGACCATGCTGGTGGTCGTGGTCGTGGTCGTGCGAGTGCGAGTGGCCGTGGTGTTCGCCGAATACCTGTTGCGCAAGCGCGTAATCCTCGGCGAACGTCGCATCGTGCCCGTGCTTGTGGCCGCCGCCGTACGCGCCGGCTTCCGGCTGGAACGGCGCGAGCGTCTCCTCGACCTGCGTGCCGAGCCGGCGCAGCATGTCCGCGAGCACCGGATCGGCTTCGAGCTTCAGGTAACCGGCGCCGATCTCGACCGGGGTGTGACGGTTGCCGAGGTGGTACGCGGCGCGCATCAGCGTGAGCGGATCGGCCGCCTGCACGCGCAGCACGGTCTCGGGCGCCGCGGCCACGCGCACGAGCGCGCCGTCGTCGGCGACGAGCACGTCGCCGTCGCGCAGGATCGTGCCGCGCGGCAGCAGGACCGCGACATCCTCGCCGGTGTCGAGCGTCGCCGCGAGGCGGCTCTTGCAGCGGGCGTCGTAGGCGAGCGTGAGGGTCGGCGCGCGCGCGACGAGCGACGCGGCGAGTTTCACGTTCGGGGCAATGCGTTTGTCGAGGGTGCGCATGAATCGGGGACCGGAAATCAGAACAGGAAATAGCGCTGCGCCATCGGCAGCACCGTGGCCGGCTCGCAGGTGAGCAACTGGCCGTCGGCGATCACGTCGTAGGTCTCGGGATCGACGCTGATCGACGGGCGCCACGCGTTGTGGATCATGTCGGCCTTCGTCACGGTGCGGCAGTTGCGCACGGGCACGATCCGCTTCGCGAGGCCGTAGCGTTCCGCGATGCCCGCGTCGGCGGCCATCTGCGACACGAAGGTCAGCGACGTGCGCGCGAGCGCGCCGCCGCGCGTCGCGAACATCTCGCGGTAGTGGACCGGCTGCGGCGTCGGGATCGATGCGTTCGGGTCGCCCATCTGCGCCATGGCGATCATCCCGCCCTTCAGGATCATCGACGGCTTGATGCCGAAGAACGCCGGCTCCCACAGCACGAGGTCGGCCCACTTGCCGGGTTCGATCGAGCCGACCTCGTGCGCGATGCCGTGCGTGAGCGCCGGGTTGATCGTGTACTTCGCGACGTAGCGCTTCGCGCGGAAGTTGTCGTGGCGCGCGCCGTCTTCCGGCAGCGCGCCGCGCTGCACCTTCATCTTGTGCGCGGTCTGCCAGGTGCGGATGATCACTTCGCCGACACGGCCCATCGCCTGCGAATCGGACGACAGCATCGACAGCGCGCCGAGATCGTGCAGGATATCCTCGGCCGCGATCGTCTCGCGGCGGATCCGCGATTCGGCAAAGGCGAGATCCTCCGCGATCGACGGATCGAGGTGATGGCACACCATCAGCATGTCGAGATGCTCGTCGAGCGTGTTGATCGTGTACGGGCGCGTCGGGTTGGTCGAGGACGGCAGCACGTTCGACTCGCCGCACACCTTCAGGATGTCGGGCGCATGCCCGCCGCCCGCGCCTTCGGTGTGGTACGTGTGGATCGTGCGGCCCTTGAACGCGGCGACCGTCGATTCGACGAAACCGCCTTCGTTCAGCGTGTCGGTGTGGATCGCGACCTGCGTGTCGGTGTCGTCGGCGACCGACAGGCAGTTGTCGATCGCGGCGGGCGTCGTGCCCCAGTCCTCGTGCAGCTTCAGCCCGATCGCGCCGGCCGCGATCTGCTCGACCAGCGGCTCGGGCAGGCTCGCGTTGCCCTTGCCGAGGAAGCCGAGGTTGATCGGCCAGCCGTCGGCGGCCTGCAGCATCCGCTCCATGTGCCACGGGCCCGGCGTGCAGGTCGTCGCGTTGGTGCCGGTGGCCGGCCCCGTGCCGCCGCCGAGCATCGTCGTGACGCCCGATGCGAGCGCCTCGTCGATCTGCTGCGGGCTGATGAAGTGGATGTGCGTGTCGATGCCGCCGGCCGTCACGATCAGCCCTTCGCCGGCGATCACTTCGGTCGCGGCGCCGATCGGAATCGTCACGCCCGGCTGGATGTCGGGGTTGCCGGCCTTGCCGATCGCGGCGATGCGGCCGTGCTTGATCGCGATGTCGGCCTTCACGATGCCCCAGTGATCGAGGATCACCGCGTTCGTGACGATCGTGTCGGGCACCTCGGCGGCCACGCGTTGCGACTGGCCCATCCCGTCGCGGATCACTTTCCCGCCGCCGAATTTCACCTCCTCGCCGTAGGTCGTGAAGTCGCGTTCGATCTCGATCAGCAGTTCGGTGTCGGCCAGCCGGACGCGGTCGCCCGTCGTCGGCCCGAACATTTCCGCGTAAGCGCGGCGGCTCAAGCGCAGTGTCATGTGGTGCTGTTCCTGAAGACTGAAGGGCAGGGCAGGCGCTTAGAGCGGCCCCATCACCTTGCCCTGAAAACCGTAGACGGCGCGCGCGCCCGCGAGTGCGACCAGCTCGACGGTGCGCGTCTGGCCCGGCTCGAAACGCACGGCCGTGCCGGCCGCGATGTTGAGCCGGAAGCCGCGCGCGGTCGCGCGATCGAACGACAGCGCATCGTTGACTTCGAAGAAGTGATAGTGCGAGCCGACCTGCACCGGGCGGTCGCCCGTGTTCGCGACGACGAGCGAGAGCGTCGCGCGGCCCGCGTTCAGTTCGTGTTCGCCGTCGTCGGTGAGGATTTCGCCCGGGATCATCGTGGCCTCACGGAATCGGGTGGTGGACGGTCACGAGCTTCGTGCCGTCGGGGAAGGTCGCCTCGACCTGAATGTCGGGAATCATTTCCGGCACGCCGTCCATCACGTCGTCGCGCGTGAGCAGCGTCGTGCCGTAATGCATCACCTCGGCAACCGTCCTGCCGTCGCGCGCGGCTTCCATCAGCGCGGCGGTGATGAAGGCGACCGCCTCCGGATAGTTGAGCTTCAGGCCGCGCGCGCGCCGCCGTTCGGCCAGCAGCGCCGCCGTGAAGATCAGCAGCTTGTCCTTCTCTCGGGGAGTCAGTTTCATGAAGGCATGCGTTCAGGAAAACGTAATTTTTATCGGTGCGCGCGCAACCGGCGAACGCACCGACGATCGTAGCACCGTGCCGTTTGGCGTGTGTCGTGTTTCGGTTATGTAAGGAGCAAGGCGTATGCCATGTGCATGGAGCACGTGGCCCTGCGCGCCGGTGGTGCGTAGCGCACGGGCGGCGTGCGGTGCACCGCCGGCGTTGCGCCGGGACGGTGCGCGGCGCAACGCCGCTCAGGTTCGCCAGAGGCGCAGCGGCCGCGCGTCGACACCGTGCACGATCGGCCGCAGATGCAGCCAGCAGTCGGTGAAATGGCGTTGCAGCGCTTCCATCGACGTCGACAGCGCGCGCACGAGTACGACGCCGGGCGTCACGCAGGTCGCGCCCGCGCGCAGCGTGGCGTCGAACGGCATCCGTGCGGCAAGCGACTCGGCGAGCGCGGCGTCGCACGCGGCGCCGGCCGCCCACAGCGTGCCGTAGACGGGAAAGCCGGCGAGCCCTTGCCGCGCGTCGCGCAGCGGGTCGTGCGCGTCGAGCAGCGCGCGTTCGGTCCACAGCGGCCGGCCGTCGGCATCGACGAGCGCCGAGGTCGACGCGATGCGGCCCGCCGACCAGGTTTCGCCGGCGGCCTGCCGCCCGAGCTGCGTCGCGTCCCAGCCGATCGCACTCGCGCCCGCGCCGAGCGTCACCCTGAAGTCGAGCGACGCGTGCGCCGCGTCGAAGAACAGGTTGTTCTGCGGCAGCCAGTCGAGCTTCGCGTGCGCGCCGACCGCGATGCCGATACGCTGCGTCGCATCGAGGCCGTTCGACTTGTACCACTTGGTCGCGCCGGGCGTCGTCAGCACCGCGTGCGTGTTGTCGCCGAGCACGACGTCGATGTCGAGCCGGTCGCCGCCCGCGACGCCGCCCGGCGGGTGGACGATCACCGCGTGGCAGATCGCGTCGCCTTCCGGATACAGCGGCCGCTGCACGCGCAGCGGGCCGTCGTGCAGCCGGTGCGCGAGCGTCGTGCGCGCGCCGTGCCGCCGGAAGCCCAGCTCGAGGCGGCCGCGCCACGATTTGGCGACGGCGGGGCGGGACAGCGGGGCATGGGAATCGGGGGCGGACATCGGCGGCGAACGGGGAACGGGTGGAACGGGCGCGAAGAACGTGGATGCTACCGGAACAATAATCCAGATGCCGCGTTCGTCGATAGCGCCGGTTTCGGCCGGGCCGTGTCCGGCCGGCCGCGAACCGGGCGCCGACGCCTGCCGCCGCGCCGCGCGTCACACCGCGATCAGCTCGCGCACGCCGTTCGTTTCCATGTCCCGCGCGTCGCCGCCCGCGACGATTTCGCCGCGGCTCATCACCCAGTAGCGATCCGCGATCGAACGCGCGAAGTCGTAATACTGTTCGACGAGCAGCACGGTCATCTTCGATTCGTCGACGAGCTGGCGCAGCGTGCGGCCGATGTCCTGGATGATCGACGGCTGGATGCCCTCGGTCGGCTCGTCGAGAATCAGCAACTGCGGCTCGCTCATCAGGGCCCGGCCGATCGCGAGCTGCTGCTGCTGGCCGCCCGACAGGTCGCCGCCGCGCCGCGCGCGCATGTCCTTCAGCACCGGAAACAGGTCGTAGATGCGGTCGGGCACTTTCGAGGGCGCCTTGCGGCTCGCCGCGCCGACGAGCAGGTTCTCCTCGACGGTGAGCCGCGGAAAGATGTCGCGGCCTTGCGGCACGTACGCGAGCCCGGCCGCGACGCGCGCATAGGGCGGCATCGCGCCGAGCGCCGTGCCGCGCCACGACACGCTGCCGCTTTTCGCGGCGACGACGCCCATCAGGCAGCGCAGCAGTGTGCTCTTGCCGACGCCGTTGCGGCCGAGCAGCACGGTGAGCTTGCCGTCGTCCGCCGCGAGGCTCACGTTGCGCAGGATATGGCTGCCGCCGTAGTACTGGTTCAGTGCATCGATCTTCAGCATCGCATCATCGTCCAAGGTAAGACTCGATCACCGCATCGTCGCGCTTGACCTGGTCGAGGGTGCCTTGCGCGAGCACCGCGCCCTCGGCCATCACCGTCACGCGGCCCTTGTCGCCCGCGAGCGCCGCGACGAATTCCATGTCGTGCTCGACGACCATCATCGAGCAGGTGCCGCGCAGCGTGTTCAGCAGCTCGGCGAGTTCCATCGTCTCGTGGTCGGTCATCCCGGCGGCCGGCTCGTCGAGCAGCAGCAGCGCGGGGCGCTGCATCAGCAGCATGCCGATCTCGAGCCGCTGCTTCTGCCCGTGCGACAGCTCGCCGGCCGCGCGGAACGCGTGGGCTTCGAGGCCGATCAGCGCGAGCGTTTCCTCGATCTTCGCCTGCGCGGCGCGGTCGAGCCGCGCGCGCAGCGACGCGAGCCAGCCCTTGTCGGTCTGCATCGCGAGCTCGAGGTTCTCCCACACCGGATGCTGCTCGAACACGGTCGGCTTCTGGAACTTGCGGCCGATGCCCGCGCGCGCGATCTCGGGTTCGTTCATCCGCGCGAGATCGAGCGTCTGGCCGAGAAACACCTTGCCCGCGTCGGGGCGCGTCTTGCCGGTGATCACGTCCATCATCGTGGTCTTGCCCGCGCCGTTCGGGCCGATCACGCAGCGCAGCTCGCCCGCGTCGATCGCGAGCGACAGCTTCTTCAGCGCGCGAAAGCCGTCGAAGCTCACCTCGATATCCTCGAGGTAGAGGATCGTGCCGTGCGACGTGTCGATGCCCGGCGGCACGACGCGCCCCATCGACGCGGTGCCGCTGACGGCCAGCAGTTCGTCCTCGGGCGGCGGCGCGAATTGGTAGAGGGGCGTTCCGTTCATGCGCGTTTCCCCTTCGAGAGCACGGTTTCGACGAGGCCCATGATCCCGCGCGGCAGCAGCAGCGGCACGAGCACGAAGATCAGGCCGAGGAAAAACAGCCAGTATTCGGCGAAGTACGCGGTAAACAGGCTCTTTGCGCCGTTCACCGCGAACGCGCCGACGATCGGCCCGATCAGCGTGCCGCGCCCGCCCACCGCGACCCAGATCGCCATCTCGATCGAGTTGCCGGGCGACATCTCGCCGGGGTTGATGATGCCGACCTGCGGCACGTACAGGGCGCCGGCAATGCCGCACAGCACGGCCGACACGGTCCACACGAACAGCTTGTACGCGAGCGGGCTGTAGCCGAGGAACATCAGCCGCGTCTCGCCGTCGCGCACCGCGGTGACGACGCGCCCGAGCTTGCTCGTGACGATCGCGCGCGCGGCGACGAACGCGAGCACGAGCGTCGCGAAGGTCAGCAGCAACAGCACCGTGCGCGTGCCGGGCGACGTGATCCCGAAGCCGGCGATGCGCTTGAAGTCGGTGAAGCCGTTGTTGCCGCCGAAGCCCGTCTCGTTGCGATAGAACAGCAGCATCGCGGCGAACGTCAGCGCCTGCGTGATGATCGACAGGTACACGCCCTTCACGCGCGAGCGGAACGTGAAGAAGCCGAACACCCACGCGAGCACGGCCGGCACCAGCACGACCAGCAGCAGCGCCCACGCGAGATGCTGCGTGCCGCTCCAGTACCACGGCAACTGGTGCCAGTCGAGGAATACCATGAAGTCGGGCAGGTCGCTGCCGTACTTGCCGTCGCGGCCGATCTCGCGCATCAGGTACATGCCGATCGCATAACCGCCGAGCGCGAAGAACAGCCCGTGGCCGAGGCTCAGGATCCCGCAGTAGCCCCACACGAGATCGAGCGCGAGCGCGGCGATCGCGTAGCACATCAGCTTGCCCGCGAGCGTCATCGCATAGGCGGACAGGTGCAGCGCGCTCGATTCGGGCACGACGAGCGCGGCGAGCGGCACGCCGATGCCGATCGCGACGCACAGCGCAACGAGCGCGAGCCACGCGCGGCGCGACAGCAGCGCGGGGCGCGGCGGCAGGCCGAGCGCGAAGCCGCCGTCCGCGCGCGGGGCGGCGGGCGCCGGCGCGTCGGCCACCGGGTTCGACAGGGAATCGGTTATCGAAGTCATCTCATGCCTCCGCGCTGCGCCCCTTCGGGGCGAACATGCCCTGCGGGCGTTTCTGGATGAACAGCACGATCATCACGAGCACCGCGATCTTCGCGAGCACGGCGCCCCAGAACGGTTCGATCGCCTTGCTCGCGAGGCCGAGCCCGAAGCCGCCGAGCACGGTGCCGGCGATCTGTCCGACGCCGCCGAGCACGACCGCCATGAACGAATCGATGATGTAGTTCTGGCCGAGGTCGGGGCCCACGTTGCCGATCTGCGACAGCGCGCAGCCGCCGAGGCCCGCGATGCCCGCGCCGAACGCGAACGCGTACGCATCGACGCGCGCGGTCTTCACGCCGACGCAGGCGGCCATCCTGCGGTTCTGCGTGACCGCGCGCACGAACAGGCCGAGCCGCGTCTTCGTCAGCACCGCCCACGCGACGAATACCACCGCGAGCGCGAAGCCGAGGATCACGAGCCGGTTGTACGGCAGGATCAGGTTCTGCATCACGGTCACGCCGCCGCTCATCCACGACGGGTTCACGACCTGCACGTTCTGCGCGCCGAACAGCATCCGGGTTGCCTGGATCAGGATCAGGCTCACGCCGAACGTCGCGAGCAGCGTTTCGAGCGGGCGGCCGTACAGGTGCCGCAGCACGAGCCGTTCGAGCACGATGCCGACGAGCGCGGCCGCCGCGAACGACACGGGCACGGCGACGAGCGGATACCAGTCGAACGCGCCGGGCGCGTAGCGCTGGATCAGCGTCTGCACGACGTAGGTGGCGTATGCGCCGATCATCAGGAATTCGCCGTGCGCCATGTTGATCACGCCGATCAGCCCGTACGTGATCGCGAGGCCGAGCGCGGCGAGCAGCAGCACGCTGCCGAGCGACAGGCCCGCGAACAGGGTGCCCGCGATCTCGCCGCGGCGCTGCAGCGTGTGCAGCGCGTCGAGCCCCCGCTGCGCGGCGTCGCGCACGCGCGCGTCGGGTTCCACATAGCTGCCGTCGGCGTTCTTCGCGACGAGCGGGCGCAACTGCTCGATCATGTCGAGGTCGCGGCGGGCGGCCACCACCTGCACGGCGTCGAGGCGCCTCGCCGGATCGGCGTCGTGCAGCGCGGCGATCGCCCACAGCGCGTCGAGGCGGCGCTTCAGCGCAGGGTCGGTTTCCTTCGCGCGGGCGCGGTCGATCATCGGCTTGAGCGCCGGGTCGGGCGATTTCAGCAGCGCGTCGATCGCGTCGCGGCGCGCGGCGACGTCGGGGGACGCGAGCGCGAGCCCGGACAGCGCGCCCGCGATCTTCGTGCGCAGCAGGTTGTTCAGCATCACCGGCTGCGCGTCGCCGGCCGGCGTCGCGGCCTGCGTGAGCGCGTCGTGCGCGGTGTCGCCGGTCTGGATCAGCAGGCGGCCGTCGCCGGTCGCGAGCGCGTCGCCGCTCGACAGCGCGTTGAGCAGCGCGACGGCGCGCGGATCGGGGTCGGTGGCGAGCCGGTCGATCGCGGCCGTTTTCGCGTCGAAGTCGTCGCCGGCGAGCGCGGCCGTGTCGGCGGCGCCCAGCGCGAAGGCGGCGCGCGGCAGCGCCCCCGCGAGGGCGGCGCACGCGACGATCGCGACGGCGGCTCGGCGTAAGCGTGTAGGCATCGGGAAATCCTGTCGGGCGTAGGGTGGGCGGATTCGTGCGGCGATGCGCCGGCGCGGGCGGTGGAGCACCGCGCGCGCGGCCGGCGCATCGCCGCCTGCAGGCGCGCGTCGCGTCAGGCGAGCGCCGCGCGCTGCCGGCGCAGGAAGGCCGGGATCGACGAGACGACGTCCGGCTTGCCCTGGTTGCCCGCGATGAACGGGCTCCACGGTTGCGCGCGCACCGCGGTCTTGGTCTTCCACACGACGTTGAACTGCCCGTCGCCGCGGATCTCGCCGATCATCACCGGCTTGTGCAGATGGTGGTTGCCGTCCATCGTCAACGTGAAGCCCGACGGCGCGGCGACGGTCTGGCCGATCATCGCGACGCGCACCTTGTCGACGTCGGTGCTCTTGGCCTTCTCGACGGCCTGCTTCCACATGTGGATGCCCACGTAGGTCGCTTCCATCGGGTCGTTGGTCACGCGCTTCGCGCCGCCCGGCAGGTTGTTCGCCTTCACCCACGCGGCGAACTGGTCCTTGAACTTCGTGTTGGTCGGGTTCTTCACCGACATGAAGTAGTTCCACGCGGCGAGGTGGCCGACGAGCGGCTTCGTGTCGATCCCGCGCAGCTCTTCCTCGCCGACCGAGAAGGCGACGACCGGCACGTCGGTCGCCTTGATCCCCTGGTTGCCGAGTTCCTTGTAGAACGGCACGTTCGAGTCGCCGTTGATCGTCGAGATCACGGTCGTCTTGCCGCCTTGCGAGAAGTTCTTGATGTTCGCGACGATGGTCTGGTAATCGCTGTGGCCGAACGGCGTGTAGACCTCCTGAATGTCGGCGTCCTTCACGCCCTTCGATTTCAGGAACGCGCGCAGGATCTTGTTGGTCGTGCGCGGATACACGTAGTCGGTGCCGAGCAGGAAGAAGCGCTTCGCGCCGCCGCCTTCGGCGCTCATCAGGTACTCGACCGCCGGAATCGCCTGCTGGTTGGGCGCTGCGCCCGTGTAGAACACGTTGCGCGACATTTCCTCGCCTTCGTACTGCACCGGGTAGTACAGCAGGCCGTTCAGCTCCTCGAACACCGGCAGCACGGACTTGCGCGACACGGACGTCCAGCAGCCGAACACGCACGCGACCTTGTCCTGCGTGAGCAACTGGCGCGCCTTCTCGGCGAACAGCGGCCAGTTCGACGCGGGATCGACCACGACGGGCTCGAGCTTGCGGCCCATCACGCCGCCGCCCTTGTTGATGTCGGCGATCGTCATCAGCGCGGTGTCCTTCAGCGACGTCTCGGAGATCGCCATCGTGCCGGACAGCGAATGCAGGATGCCGACCTTGATCGGGCCCTTGTCGACCGACTGCGCGAATGCGGCAGGTACCTTCGCTGCGACTCCCGCGATCCCCGCCGCCGACGCGATCTTCAGAAACTCACGCTTGTTCATTGATCGTCCTTAAGGATTGAAAGTTGGATATGGTCTTGGATACAAGACGCAACCAGATCAGCAACTTTCGCGCCAGCGCGACGAAATGCCCGTTGTACGGGGCGGAAGGCGGGAACGGGGCGGACGGGAGGGGGTGAAGCGGGGTG
>NZ_JPGM01000066.1:0-56491 GCF_000731655.1 Burkholderia sp. MSh2
TTGAGCACATCCAGCAGTTCGCCACGGAATGGATGTGGCAATACAATCATGAGCGCCCCAACATGGGCCTTGGTGGCGTAACGCCAAAACAGCGGCTGGCCATGGCCGCTTAGCCTCTACTTCTGACTCGCGTTAAAAGCGGGGGTATTACCATTGCCTCTCGATTCGCTTCATCCGTCAAGAGGCCTTGAACGTAGAGGCGGCGCCACGCCCACACCTGATTGGCATTAATGCCGTGCCTGCAGGCGTCATCCAGGCGCGGATGCCCGATCTGCCTGCTCAGGCCAACAGCCCATAGGCGCGCGCCTTGGCGAGCGCGGCCGAACGACTGCGCACGCCGAGCTTGCCGTAGAGGTTCCTGAGATGCCACTTGACCGTCGGCAGGCTGATCGAGAGCTGGTCTGCCAGGGTCTGATTGCTGAAGCCCTCGTTGACGAGGAGCAGGAGTTCCGTTTCCCGCTCGGTCAGCGGCTGGACCGGGTCGATGGATTCCATGGACGTATCGGCCGGATGAGCGCTGTCGGTGTCGTTCCCGTTGGGATATTGGCCGCAGATCTCGTGAAGCCTGGCGAGAAAATCGATCTCGTTCGGCCGAATCAGCCCGAAATCGCGGGCGCCGGTATTCTCGATGATTTTGCGGACGGCCCGCCGATACAGGATGAACGGGTAGACGAGCGACCCCGCGTGAGCCAGACCGATCGCGCGTGACAGCGCACGCGCCGCTTCCCGCGCGCGGCCCTCCCGGCTGAAGGCGTCCATGGCCGCCAGCAACAGCGATACGCGATCGTTCGTCCGCCCTTGAGTGGTGGCGCGTTTCATCGCCGCCTCGATCGCCTTGTGCGCGTCCTTCAGCAACCCGCGAGCGATCGTCAGCTCGATTCCGGCGAGCAAGCGGTCGCCTCGTTCATGCATTTCCTTGCCGGCCGGGCGCGTGCCGGCTTGTGCGACACCCTGGACAAACGCAGTCGTGTCGGCCTCGGAGTCGGAATGCAGCCGGACGCGCATGCGCTGCGCGGACAACGCGTCCATCACGCGAGGCGCATATCGGCGTGCGATCTCGCCAAGGGCTGCATCGGTCGCGCGGCCACGCTCGCTTTCGGTCGCGCAGGCCACGCACGCACCGAGCCCCAGCTCGGCGGTCAGCGCGATGCCGTGGTGATTGGCGATCTGCATGCTCCGCTCGATCAACATTTGCGCGTCGGAGAATTGGCCAAGGTCGACCAGCGCGCGTGCGTGCACACTATCGATGATCGCCAGGATGGAGGCGTTGGCGTCAATTTCCGCCGCGACACGGGCACGCATCGGGCCCAGGATCCGCGCGGCGCTATCCGGACGCGCACGGGACAGTTCCAGGATGGCGCGCAGAATCGCCACCCACGCGCGAACGAACATGCTGCCGGATCGCTCGATCGCACCTTCCGCAACGTCCAGGTGTCGCTCGCACTCATCGAGGTCGCCCCGGTTCACCGCGACCATCGCGGCCGCTGCCGCGACCGTGCCGACGTGCAGCGGGTCGTGGTGCTCGACATGGTCCAGCCACGACAGCGCCTGCGCGTGCGCTGTTTCCAGCTCGTCGGTCGCCACGGCAAGCACGATGCCGAGGAAATGAAGGTCGGCCGTGTCGAGGGGCGCGGGCGGGAAAGGGAGGCTTTCGGCGATGCGTTGATCCAGCATCTGGAATGCCGATTTCGCCTTTTCGTATTGCATCAGGTGGCACAGGGCCCACACATACCAGCCCTGCGCCTGAATCGGCAAGCGGCCGCCCAGCTCGAGCAGGGTTTCGGCCCACGTGACGAATTTCGACATCTGCCCGCAGTCCGCGGCGACGTTTCGCGCGATTCGCCCGATCAGGCGTTCCGCCTGTTCGATGTCCGGCGCTTCCAGCGCGTACCCCAGCGCGCCGACGTAGTCCTTGTGTTCCGCATGCCACGACGACGCACGTTTCAGGAGCGCCGTTCGCCTGTCGCGACCGATGCGCTCCTTCGCTTCCTGCAGGAAGTATTCGCGCAGGAGCGTGTGGAAACGAAACCAGCGGTGCCGGCCGCCCACCTCGAAGATCAACAGGTTACGCTGCAGCAGGTCGTTCAGCCAGTCCCGGGTATCGACGTTGCCGGTCATGAATTCCGCCAGGTCCGCATTGAATTCGCGCACCAGGGCGATCTCCAGCAGGAAGCGCACGCGAGCGGGATCGATGATCGCGAGAACCCGGTCGGTCAATACCCGAGAGATGTCGCGCTGGTCTCCGCTGAAACCGTGAAGCGGGGCGGGTGGAATCTGCGCCGGAGAAAAAGCGCTGCGGAACTGCTTCTGTTCCGACATCAGTACCTGTGCCAGCCGCACGGCCGCCGGCCATCCTTCGGTATGTGCGTGGATGTCGAGAAGCGTGCTGTCGTCCAGCCGGGCGAAACCCGCGAGCGCGAACAATTGTCGTGTCTCGTTCCGGTCGAAGCCGAGCTCGGCCGTTCCGAGCAGCAGCCCGTCCACCTCGAGCTTCATTCGCACCAGGTCGATCGGAAGGTTTCTGACGCTGGAAACCACCAGATGCACGTTCGGCGCGCGATGAAAGGTCAGGTTTTCGATAAACGCCGGGATCATGGGGTCCGCGCATGCATCGAGGTTGTCGATGAAGATCACGGTACGACCCGGCAGCCGGCGCAAGTCGCCGACGATCGCCTGTAGCGCATGGCCGGGATCGGTCATCTCGATCGAATCGGTGAAACCGCCGGCCGTTTCGGCGCTCGGGTCATCGGCCTTTGCCGCCGAACCGGCCATGCCGCGGCGAAGCAGCGCAAACACGGCACGAATATCCCGCTCGCGTTCGTCGAGACCGAGCCAGATGCACCGCTCGCCGCTTGCGCACAGCCAGCGATAGATCGAGCTCAACAGGACGGTCTTTCCATAACCCGATGGCGCGGTCACCACGGTAAGGCGGGGCAGCGATCGCGACCGCAGCAACGCGAGCGCGCGAGTGGGCACGCGCTCGAAGCAGAAATCAGGGGGCGTCACTCTTCCTCGGGACCAATCGTCAGGGTTCATTCGCTTCCGTGTCGTTATCGATGGACGGCGTCGCGCGGCTTGCCGCGGATAGAGGTGCCTCGGCATTGCGTGCTGCTGTTTTGCGGCGCACAAGTTCCTGCGGAGCCGCCACGTGTTCACGGATTTTGGACGCGTACCCATTCGTCGGAACTTCGGGTTTTTCCTAGGAATCAGCCTGTCCTTTAGGATGGGGTCGCGGTATGCGAGCCCGCTTTAAATTGCCCAGTAACGGACGCGTCGACGTCACCCGCGCAAATGACTCAGGGGTGCCGTTGCACGACATTCGGACGGCCACGCCGGGGTGACACGCCCCGATCGTCGATCAAAAGACGGAATGGTCTGTTTGTTACGCGTTGATCTGGATAAACGTCAATTTGGAGCGAGATGATGAGGCTGGAAGGTAAGGTGGCGATCATTACCGGTGCGTCGACCGGTATCGGCAATGCAATTGCCAGGATGTACGTCGTGGAAGGCGCAAAGGTCGTGATTGCCGACGTGCGCGGTGCGCAAGCGGCCGCGTCCGAACTGGGCCAGGACGTCGCGATCGGGGTCGACACCGACGTGGCCGATCCCGATAGCACTCGCGAGATGGCCGCGGCAACCCTGGAGCGCTTCGGCAGGATCGACGTGCTGGTCAACAACGCCGGCATTTTTACGGGGCTCACGGGCACGCCGATGGAAACGATCTCGGTCGACGACTGGGATCGGCTCTACGCAGTCAACGTCAAGGGCCCGTGGCTGTGCACCAATGCGGTGTCCGGTGCGATGCGTGAAGGCGGCGGCGGGCGGATCGTCAATATCGCGTCGGTCATTGCGCACGTCGGCGTGCCGTTCATGCTGCATTACGTATCCAGCAAGGGTGCCGTCGCGGCGATGACGCGCGCGATGGCGCGCGAGTTCGCGGCGACCCAATCCCGGATCTCGGTCAATGCGATTTCCCCCGGCTACACCCATTCCGCGAACGCGGTGGCCAACGCGCAGCAGCACGAGCAATTCGAAGGCGTGGCGTCGCAGATGCGCACGATCGCGCGCCCGCAGGTCCCGGCCGATATCGCCGGCGCGGCGACCTGGCTCGCGAGCGGCGAGGCGTCGTATGTCAACGGGCAGAACATCATCGTCGACGGCGGCATCTTCATGAGCCTCTGATCGCCTGCCCGAATTTTCGCTATCGCACCTTATCGCGGAGTCAAACACCATGAATGAAAGCCCGACGCGCCCCGCGGCCCCGACCCGATTCCAGAACCGGAACCTGATCGGCGGCCGATGGACGGAGGCGCTTGCCGGCGAATCGATCGGCGTCGAAAACCCGGCGACCGAAGCAATCGTGACGGACATCCCCCGGAGCGGGAAAAGCGACATCGACGCCGCCGTCAAGGCCGCACGATCGACGTTCGAGTCCTCCGCCTGGCGCCGGATGAGGCCCATCGATCGCGGCCGGATGCTCGAGAACATTGCCCGGAAGATCGAGGAACATGCCGGGGAACTGGCGCTGCTGGAGTCGCTGGATACCGGCAAGGCCCTTTCATTTGCCAAGATGATCGATCTGCCGTCGACCGTCGATGTGTTTCGCTACATGGGCGGCTGGTGCTCGAAGCTGAGCGGTACGACACCGCCGATTTCCTTCGACGGGAAGGAATACCACACGTACACGCGCCGCGAACCCGTCGGGGTCGTCGGCGCCATCACGCCCTGGAATTACCCGCTCGCGCTCGGGTCCTGGAAGATTGCGTCGGCGCTGGCCGCGGGTTGCACCATGGTGCTTAAGCCGACCGAGCTGACACCGCTCAGCACGCTCCGGCTGGCCGAGCTGTGCCTGGAGGCCGGTTTGCCGGAGGGGGCGCTCAATATCGTCAATGGCTATGGTCATGAGGCGGGCGAAGCGCTGGCATGCCATCCGGACGTCGACAAGATCACCTTTACCGGATCGACCGCGGTCGGCAAGAAGATCGTCGAGTACTCGCTCGGCAACATGAAGCGCGTGACGCTCGAGCTGGGCGGCAAGTCGCCGAGCATCGTATTCGACGACGCGGATCTCGATCAGGTGGGGCTCGGCGCGGCGCTAGCGGTGTTCTTCAATTCAGGCCAGATCTGCTTTGCCGCCAGCCGGTTGTTCGTGCAGGACAGCGTCTATGACCGTGTCGTCGACGCGATTGCCGCGGTGGCGTCGCAACTCAAGGTGGGCAACGGTCAGGACGCCGACACCGTGCTTGGCCCGCTCGTCTCCCGCAAGCAGCAGGAGCGGGTGCTGGGTTACGTGCGATCCGGCATCGAACAGGGCGCCAGTCTCGTGTACGGCGGCCAGAAGGTGGGGGACAAGGGCTATTTCGTCCAGCCCACCGTCTTCGCCGATGCCGATCCGTCGATGAAGATCGCGCAAGAGGAGATCTTCGGGCCGGTCATGAGCATCATCCGCTTCAAGGACGAGGCGGAAGCCATTCGCCTTGCCAACGACACGACCTATGGCTTGGCCGCCAACATCTGGACGCGGGACATCAAGAAGGCGCATCGCGTGGCCCACCGCCTGCAGGCCGGCTCGGTGTGGATCAACTGTCACGGCGTGATCGACCCTGCGGCGCCGTTCGGCGGCTTCAAGCAGTCGGGCTGGGGCCGCGAGGTGTCGGAAGAGGGGCTCGTTGCCTACACGGAGACCAAGACGGTCTGCGCATTGCTGGACGATTGACGACACATCGCTGCAAGGCGACGTGTTTCGATGGAACTGGAGACCTCAAATGTGGGAATACATTAAGTACTACTTTGCTCCCCTGGTGCAGGTGCTGGCGATATGGGGATTTTATCGGGGGGGCGATTTCACCTGGATCGCGATCGGGGCGTTTCCGGCGATTGCGATTCTCGACGCGCTGCTTCCGCTCGATCTCTCGGAGCGCAGGATGAAGCGTCACTTCTGGGCCTATTTGCCGGTCTGGATTTCGACGGTCCTGCTTCCCGTCATGTACTTCGTCTTTGCCCGGTCGGTCGGTCTGCACAACATGACCGCGCTGCAGATGGCGGGGGGCGTCGCGGGGCTGGCATGGCTGTCGGTCGTGCCCGGCGTGCCGGCGACGCACGAGCTGTATCACTCGCGCGGGCGTCTCGCGCGCTTCGCGGGCCGCTATGGTCAGGTCGCGTTTCTCGATTCCATGCGCATGGAAGTGCATGTGGTCGGCCATCACCGGGACGTCGGCACCGAAGAGGATGTCGACACGGCACGGCGGGGAACCAATCTGTACCGCTTCGTCGCCCGCTCGATGTGGGAATCGACGCGCCTGGAACTCAAGCTCGATTGCGATACGCTCGAAAAGCGCGGCCACTCGCGCTGGTCGATCCGGCATTCGCTCTGGCGCGCGATCCTGGCCGTCGTCGTGTTCCTGGGCATCAACTACGCGATCGGAGGCGGGCAGGCGGCCGGCCTGTGCCTGATTGCGATGGTGATCGCGCGCTTCTGGGTCGAGGCCTTCAATTACTACCAGCATTTCGGCCAGGTCCGGGTGGTCGGCACGCCGATCGAGAAGCGGCACGTGTGGAATCACTACGGCACGCTGTCGCGCCTGTACGCGTTCGAAATCACCAACCACGCCGACCATCACCTGAATTCCTACATTCCGTACTACAAGCTCGTCCCGGACAAGGACGTCGTCATGATGCCGAGCATCATCGTGTGCTTCCTGTCGGGTTTCATTCCGCCTTTGTGGTACGGCCGGATCATCAAGCCGGCACTGCGACGCTGGGACAACGAATTTGCGTCGCAGGCGGAGCGTCGCCTGGCCATGGAGCAAAACCGCAGCGCGGGGTGGGACGACTGGTTCGACGAACCGCCGACCCGACCCGGCGCACCGAAAAAGACGGCATGGGCCGGAAGCTGAACGGATACGGAACGGAGACCTGTGTGACGACAACCTCGACTCTCGCGCAGAGCCAGGCCAGAACCCTCCAGCGGCACATGATCGGGCACGGCATGCTGATCCTGCTGGTGGGTCTGCTGGCCGGGGGCGGCCTGCTGGTGAGCCTGACTGGCGGGCTGGAAGTGTGGCCGGGCAGGCTTCTGGCGGTTCGCGTGCCTGGCGACAGTGCGGCGTGGGTCCGCTTCCATATCGGGCAATTGCTCAACGCGTTCCTGATCGTGATGGTGGCGCTGATCCTGCCGGTGCTCGGTGTCGCGCTCACGCTCGCGCGGCGCGTCGGATGGCTCATCGTGGGGACCGGCTGGGCCAATACGCTGTTCTATGCGGCCGCGCTGTTTGCGCCGAACCGGGCGCTCACTTTCGGCGGCAACCGATTCGGGGCGGCCAACGGTGCGTCCCTCATCGGGCTGGTTCCGGCGTTGGTGTTCGCGGTCGTTTCCATCGTCGCGGTTCTGGTCCTGGCCGCGCAGTCGTTCCGACGCCCAGTGTGGCCGGCGACTCAAGATAGGGGGGGTATTTGATGCGAGATTTTCTGAAGGCCGCCTTTGGCCGATCGAAACCCAAGAAACTCCGAATCCTGCCGCAGGATGTGACGGTCGAGGTCGGGCAAGGGCAGACGCTGCTGGAAGCCGCGCTGGCGGGCGGCATTGCCTATCCGCATGACTGCACGGTCGGCACATGTGCGTCCTGCAAGACCCGCCTGAAGCAGGGTAGGGTCCGGGAAGCGACGCCGTTCGGCTATACCTTGTCCAAGCAGGAACTCGACGCGGGGTACGTGCTCGCCTGTCAGGCATTTCCGCGCGACGAACTCACCGTCGTGGAGATCGAGGCGGTCTCGGCCGATCTCCTGCCGGCCGAGAAATTCGTCGCGACGATCGTGGCGACCGATGCGCTGACGCACGACATCCTGAAGGTGACGGTCCAGACCGATCGTGCGGTCAACTATGCGGCCGGTCAGTATGCCAACTTGACGAAGGCGGATGGCGAGCGGGCGCGCTCCTACTCGTTTGCGAGTGCGCCGCAACGCAAGGGTCGGACGACGCTGGAGTTCTATATCCGCAAGGTGCCGGGCGGCGAATTCACCGAAGCCCTCTTCAATGGAGAACTGAACGGGAAATCGCTGGAGATGGAAGCGCCGCTGGGCACGTTCCACCTGCGCGGAGGCGACGCGCCGATGGTGTGTATCGCCGGCGGCAGCGGCCTGGCGCCACTGGTGAGCGTGCTCGAGCATGCCCGGGCCAACCGCATCAAGCGCGAATGCACGCTGCTGTTCGGCGCGCGTACCCAGGGCGATCTTTACCAGCTTGACGCCATCCGGAACATTGCCGGCAACTGGCAAGGCAACTTCCGGTTCATTCCGGTTCTGTCGCACGAACCGCTGGGCAGCGATTGGCGGGGTGCGCGAGGGCTGGTCACCGATCACATCGAGCCTGGGTTCTGTGCGGGCGCCGAGGGGTACCTGTGCGGGCCGCCCTTGATGATCGACGCGGCGATCGCGAGCCTGGCGAAGCAGGGTGTCCCGATCGACAAAGTGTTCTACGACAAGTTTACCGACGGCAGAACAGGCCAGGCGTGACCCGTCAGCCGCGCGGGAAACCACCTCGCGTTCCCGGCGGAAGGTGACGTGCGATTGAGAACCACCCGCTGTACCGGATCGGTGTATCTCGATCGAAAATAATTCGATATCCGAATAAATATTTGAATTGGCGGAACAGCCAGTCATCCCCAACAACGAAGAAAAGACCGGAAGGAGCGGAGGCAGAGCATGAAGGGATCTTATGTCGCCTTGTCAATCGGGTATCTGTTCGCCCAATTGTCGAGCCCGACCGCCAGGGCGCAGGATGCGTTCAACTTTAGTGCCTATGGCGCGACTTCGCTCGCGATGGGCGGAACGGCCGCGGCCAACAACATCGGATTGTCCGGCGTGATGGTGAACCCGGCAACGCTGGCGCTCGTCGGCGACGGGAACTATGCACAGGTCGGTGCGGGAGTCGTCGTCGCCAATATCAAGGCCAGGAATGAAGCGACAGGAGAGATTGCCGACTCGCGCTCCCGAGGCAGGAACAACGGGCCTTATTTCGCGCCGGACCTGACCTACTTGTGGCGGTACGGGCGTTACGCAGTGGGAATCGGCGCGTTTGCTTCTTCCGGTGTCGGTGCCGAGTACGACACGGGAAGTTTCATCTCGCGAACAACGACGAATGGCGTGGATACCGGGCTGTCGAATTTTTCCCGGCTCATGGTGTTCAAGATCCCCTTGTCGGCTGCGTACCAGGTGACCGACAAGCTCACTGTCGGCGGGGCGGTGGAAGCCGTGTGGGGCGCGGCGAACATGGGGTTGTTGTTCGACGCATCCCAGCTTGGCCTGCTTGCTGCCCAAGGCAGGCTGTCGGGCGCGTTGCTGCCGTCGTTGATCGGCATGCCGGGGCTTTCAGGCGCGCAACTCCAGTTCAGCAACAACAAGATCGCCGGCGGCGCGGCCGAGGCCTGGGGCGTGAGCGGCAAGCTCGGCCTGACCTACCAGGCAACGCCACGTACCCGGGTGGGGCTCGCATACCAGTTCAAGACGCACATGGGCGACTTGAGCGGGCACGCCCTGGTTACCGCGGTGAGCGCATCCGCCGGCAATATCCCGATCGGCGGCACCGTTTCCCTCGTCGATTTTCAGATGCCGGCCTCGGTGACGGCAGGGATCAGTCATGACCTGACGAACCGGCTCACTGTTGCGGCGGACTTCCAGCGCGTGTTCTGGCATGACGTGATGAAGGATCTGCGCGTCCGCTTCTCGCAGGACGGATCGGGGCAGGACCTGACGCTCGCGCTGCCGTTGAACTACCGGGACACCAACGTATTTTCCGTGGGGCTGCAATACCGGTATGACGCGAGCTGGGTGTTTCGTGGCGGTTTCCACTATGCGCAGGAGGCGACGAGCAGTCCAGGCCTGGTCGCGATCATTCCGTCGACCCCGACCACCAGCCTGACGGCCGGCGGCGCCTATACGTTCAACCGGGGTGGAACGATCGACTTCGCCGTCGGATATTCGCTTCCCAAGCGCGTATTCAGCAGTGGCGGGATCGGAAGCAGCGTGCCCATATCGGTAACCGATTCGATGTTTCATGTCGCGTGTTCCTACACGGCGCGTTTCTAGGTCTGTTCTGCGATCGCATCGCGGGAGTGAATCATGCACGAAGTCGCTTCAAGTTTTGACGTCATTGTCGTTGGCGCGGGTGCCGGCGGTTTATGCGCGGCCGCCCGGCTCGCGCATCTGGGGTATCGGACGCTGCTCGTCGAGACGCTCGAGCGTGTCGGCGGGCGCGCATCGACCCGGGACGTCGATGGTTTCCTGTGCAATACCGGCGCGCTGATCATCGAAGTGGACGGCGCCGTCGCGCGGACCTTCGAGGATCTGGGCCTTCCGCTCGATCTCCATATTCCGCGACGCGCGTCGACCGTCCTGCGCGTCGCCGGGAAGGACGTGAACGTGTCGGAAGGCATCGGCGGGTGGCTTCGACATGCCGGGCCGAAGGCGATCGCTGCGATCACGCGTCTTTTCCCTCGGCTTGCGCCCGCCGCGGGGGAGTCGGTCTCGTCGTGGTTGAGCCGGTTTACGCACAGTCCGGCGGTTCGCGGCCTCATTGACAACGCGATCGGCGCGATGTTTGCCGCGAACAGCACGATCTTTCCCGCGGACGTCTTTCTGCACTACTTCACGAAAGACACCGCGTTCCGGAAATTCGGGTTGCCGCCTGGCGGGACGATCGAAGTGTGGAAGCCGCTGGTCGATCTCATCGTTTCCAGCGGGGGAGCCGTCTGGCTCGGGGCTTCCGTGCAGGCACTCACGTTTTCCGACGACGGGTTGGTCAACGGTGCCGTCATCGAGCAGGACGGCGTCGTGCGGACGGTGTCGTGCAACGTTGCGGTAAGCAACATCGGCCCGCTTCACACCGCGCAACTCGCCGTCGACGCAAGGTTTCCCGCGGGCTACGTGCAGTCCGTGTGTGCCGCGACCAATCCCGCCGCAATCATCACGGTTCACTTTGCCAGCCAGCGGCCGCTTGCACGATTTCCCGGGCTGGCTTTATTCGCCAGGACGCGGCGCATGGTGTACGCAGCGAATTTCAGCGCGCCCGAACTCCGGCGAGCACCGGCCGGATGGAACCTGTACTGCGCCGCGTCGGTCCCGCGCCCGCCCTGCGGTCCGTTCGACGTCGAGAAGGAAACGGCCATGTTGCTGGACGACATTCGTGACCATTTCCCCGGCTTCGAGCGGGCGAAGATCGTCGCCATCGACGTCACCGCGCACGAATGGCCTGCGCAGCGGGCCGTGGCGGGATACGACTTGCCGAGGGAGACACCGGTCGCCAACTTGTGGAACGTCGGTGACGGCGTCAAGCCGTGGGCATCGGGCGGCACGGCGGCTTGCGCGGAAGTCGCGCGGCTCGTGGTCGAAGACGTCCGGACGCGCTACCCGCTGGAGGCGCTGCGCTCGAGCGTGCCGGTGCGTACCGGCGGTGAACATGCCGCCGTACAGGATTGAATCGGACGGGCTCGTCCCGATCGCTGACGACGTACAGGTCAACTGGAGAAGAAATGGTGAAGGTCGCTGTCATTGGCGCCGGCCCGGCCGGATGTACTGCCGCATACACGTTGCGGAAACACGGGCACGAAGTCCTGTTGTTCGAGAGCCAGGAGCAGGTGGGCGGGCGAACGCAACAGGTCCATCGTGACGGATTCAACCTCGGCTCGGGTGCCTTGTTCCTGATGGGCGGCATCTATCCGAGAACCAATGCCATTCTCAAGGAACTCGGACGTTACGGGGATCTGGTTGCCTGGGATGCCAGGACGCATGTCGTGGATTGGGACCGGCAGCGCTACACGGTTGCGTTCGACCAGATCCTGAGTTTCCTGAAACTGCCGGTCTTCGGCGTGTTCGACAAGCTCCGGCTCTGCCTCGGTGTCCTCGGGCAACTGCTGGCTTCCGGTCCGAAGTCCTGCTTCGATGGCGCGGAACTCGCGAAATACGATAACGGCGAACGGCTGGAGAGCTGGTCGTTGCGTGTGCTGGGGAAGAAAGGGCATCACTACATTACCGTTCCGTACATGGGTTTCCTGTACGCCGTGCCGATGAACTGGCTTTCGACACCCTTGTATCAGGCCATCATCCAGCAGTTTTACAAGCTGTCGCTGAAGGTGCCGCCGAAAGGCATGGGGCAAATCTGCGACTGGCTCATTGAAGGCGCGCATGGCCTCGACCTGCGTCTGTCGAGCCCGGTGACGGCGATCCGCAAGCGCGGCCACGATGGCAGCGGCTACAGCGTCGCGTCTAACGGCGAACTGCACGCGGTGGACGCCGTGATTCTGGCTTCCGAGCCCGGTGTATCCGCCGACTTGCTTGACGGGATTGCAGCGGCACAGTCCGCCGAGAAGCTCAGGCAGTGCCTGTATTCCGAGTATGCCCATGTCCAGGTCTGCTATGCGAAGAACCCGTGGCCCGATTTCCCGGTAAGCGTTGCGCTACCCGCGAACGATCTCCGCAATTGGGGGGCCTGTGTCCTGCAGAGCAAAAGGCATCCGGATGCGGTGCCGCCTGGCGGGGAAGCCGTGGGGGTGTACTTCTACACGCCGCCGCTGGCGGAAATGACGGATGACGACATCAAGCGTGAAGCCCTGCTTGCGGTAACGGAGGTGTTCGGCGCAGCGCCGGAACCCACGTTCGTACACCTGTTCCGCTACAAGCGAGGGCTCTCGATCGCGGGGCCGGGGCACTACGCAATGCTGAACTCGCTGCATCGCGAGATGCCGGAAGGAATCTATCTGGCAGGTGATTATTTCGCTCACGCAGGTGTTGAGGCAGCCGTGTTGAGCGGCGAGCTGGCTGCGAACCGCGTGATGGGACACGCGTAGGCCCATCGCGTGTCACGAGCGAATGATCTCGCACTGACGATAAATGGAGGACTCCATATAAACGAGAAAACGACGATGTTGTTTCCGGCTTAACGAGGGATGCTCTGCGAAATTCCGATGCCGTTCAAGGCATCCCCATGCAAATTCGAAACAGGAGAAAAGTGATGGATTCGACGATGAGCAATCGTGCGTATTTCAAGTATTGGCGGCTCTGTGCCGCGTGCGGCCCGATCTTCCTGACTGCGTTCATCGTGTGTTGGGGCATTCTGGGACACAACATTCCACCGATCCCGGCCGACCGCACCCCGGAGCAGATGGCGGATTTCTTCCGTACGCACTATGGCGAAGTGCGTGCCGGCATGGCTGGCGCGATGTTGTTCGGCGTGCTGTATTTGCCGTGGACCTTGTCGATCACGAAGGTGATGGAACGGATCAACCCGAAGGAAAACGACATTCTTCCGGTCTTGCAGATGTGGGGGGGCGGGATCACGGTCGTGCCGCTGGTGACGTCGTCGGTGTTCTGGCTGACCGGCGCGTATCGCCCGGACGTGCTCTCGCCGGTCACGCTGCAGATGCTCTACGACATGGGTTGGCTGCTGATCGACATGTTCTATGCGATCACGACCATTCCGATGGTCGCCATCGGGGTTGCCGGGCTGACCGATCCTCGCGCGAAGCCGCTCTTTCCCCGCTGGGCTTGCTGGTATTCGATCTGGGCCGGGCTGAGCTTTCTGTTCGAGCTGATGATGCCGGTCTTCAAGACGGGGCCGTTTGCACGGCAAGGCTGGTTGAATTTCTGGATCGAATTCCTCGTCTGGTTCGGCTACATCGTCGTGGTCACGCTCTACGTCTTCAAGGCGATTCCGCGGCTGGAGCGCGAGCGCGTGAATCAATCGGCGCCGGCCGGCAAAGCGGCGGTTGCGCCGGTCGCTGCCGGCCTGTCGAATGCGTGACCCGGGAAACCTGAGAGGCGCCATGGATGATTTCAACACGCGGGTTTCGATCGACGAGTTCGCGGATGTCGTGCCGCAGGATGCCCGGGCGGCGCTGGTGCCCGGCATCCTGTTCTTCATCATCGCGGATATCGCGACGTTCGGCATTTTCTTCGTGGCCTTCATGATTGAACGACGTCGACAAATCAGCGTGTTCGATGGGGCGTCGCGCAGCCTGAATGTCGAGGCCGGTCTGTTGAATGCGTTGATCTTGATGACGAGCGGCATGTTCGTCGCGTTTGCCGTCGATGCGGCACGGCGCGGGCGGGCCGCCGAAGTGCGGCGGTGGCTGATGTACGGGATGCTGGTCGGCGTGGGGTTCGGCGTCAACAAGGCGATCGAGTACGGCGACAAGTTCTCTCACGGCATCGGCATGCTGACCAACGATTTCTTCATGTTCTATTACGTGCTGACCGGGGCGCACTTCATTCACTTTCTCGCCGGAATGATCGTGCTCGCGGCGCTCTGGTTCCGGGCAGCGCGCGAACCGGTGCACGAGGGGCCGCTGTTCGCATGGATCGAGGGCGGCGCGCTGTACTGGCATATGGTCGATCTGCTCTGGATCGTGATATTTCCGATGCTCTATCTGGTGGGGCGACAATGAAAGGAGAAGCGCATACCACGCTGGCCGGCGCGTTTCGGGTGTGGTCGTTCCTGATACTGGCCACGCTTTGCAGCGGCTTGCTGGGCGAGCATCACGGCTTCAGCGGCGGATTGACAGCCGTCGTGGCCATCATGTTCATCGCGGCCATCAAGTGCCGCGCGGTGATGCTGCATTTCATGGAGATCAAGGCTGTCCCGTGGTCGTGGCGCCTCGTGTTCGAGGGATGGATATGGGCGGTATGCGGGGCGATTGTCGGGCTCTGGGCTATCGGCGCGCGTGGATATTGACGCGCGCCCGGCGGCCGCCGATCAGGGGCGGGAGGGCGCATCACGGCGCCCAGGTTCGAGCGGCCGCGGCTGCAGGGAGGCGGTTGCCAGGCGGCCGGGCGGGATAGTGTAATATCCCTCCCGGTTGACTCAGCACATGACGATGACAAAGTTAGTTCCCGAGCGACGCCGCACGCAGGCCGAGAGACGCGAGGAGACGCGTTCGCGGATACTGGAAGCGGCTGTCAGCGAACTGTTGAACAAGGGCTACGCCGGCTTCCGGGTGGAGCAGGTCGCGGCTACCGCGCAGGTATCGCGCGGCGCACAAACCCATCACTTTCCGACCAAGGAAGATCTGGTGATGGCGGCGCTGCAAAAGCTCTACGAAGCGTCGACCGAAGCCAGCATGAAGCTGATCGACGGCCTGAAGCCCGGCGACGATCTGCTGGATGCGCTGATGCGGGATTCGTCCAAGTTCTACCTGGGGCCGAACTTCATCATTTCGATGTCGCTGCTGAATCTTGGGGATCACGAACCCGGGCTGAGGCAGAAGGTGCGCGCGGTCTCGCGCAAGTACCGGTTGCCGATCGAGAAAGCCTGGCTGGACGCGCTGCTTCGCTCGGGGCTTGCGGAAGAGCCGGCGCGAACCGTCCTGAACATTACGCAGAGCATCTACCGCGGCATGGTGATGCGCCGTTTCCTGCGCAATGATCCCGAATACACGCGTTTCACTGTCGACCAGTGGTCCAAGATCGCACGTGCGTACATGGACCAGAGCAGCGCTTCGTCAAGCTGAAACCGCATGCGTGCGGCCGGTGCCCACGCATTTCCGGTTATACGGCGCCACCCTTGAGGGGTCCGCAGGAGTGGCGCAGCGCTGCTACCGCGCGCGTTCGGGCATTGTCCGCTGGCCCGATCGCAGGGCCGATATATCAGCGCAATTCCGGGAAATCCTCTTCCCAGTATTCGTCGGGCAGCCGCGCGGGCTCAGCCGTGCGCTCCATCTCGCGACGCCGCAGCTCGATGCGGCGGATCTTGCCGGAAATCGTCTTGGGCAATTCGCTGAACTGAATGCGGCGAATGCGCTTGTACGGCGCGAGTTTCTCTCGCGAGAAACGAAACACGGTGCGCGCAAGTTCCGGACCGATCTCATAACCCTGTCGCACCGTGACGAAGGCTTTCGGCACCGATAGCCGCAACGGGTCCGCGCTAGGTACGACGGCAGCCTCGGCAATCGCCTCGTGTTCGATCAGCACGCTTTCCAGTTCGAACGGGCTCAGGCGGTAGTCCGACGACTTGAAGACGTCGTCCGCGCGGCCGACGTACACGAAGTAGCCGTCGTCACGGCGCATGGCGACATCGGACGTGTGATAGAAGTGATTGCGCATCGCTTCCGCCGTTGCCTTCGTGCTGTTGGCGTATCCGGACATCAGTCCAAGCGGACGCGATGACAGCGACAGCGCGATCTCGCCTTCGTCGACGACCTGGTCGTCCGCATCGACCAGTTCGACGTGGAAACCCGGCATGGGCCTTCCCATCGATCCGGCAACGATCGGCTGGCCCGGTGAGTTGCCGATCTGGCAGGTCGTCTCGGTCTGGCCGAACCCGTCGCGTATCGTGATGCCCCACGCATGACGCACGCGCTCGATGATCTCCGGATTCAGCGGCTCGCCTGCGCCGACGATCTCGCGCAGCTTGACCGGATACGTGGCGAGCGGCTCCTGCACCATCATCCGCCAGACGGTCGGCGGGGCGCAGAGCGTCGTGACGCCGCACCGCACCAGCACGTTCAGTGTGTCTTTCGGCACGAAGCGCGCGTAGTCGTAGACGAATACGCATGCCTGCGCATTCCATGGTGCGAACAGGCAGCTCCACGCGTGCTTTGCCCATCCCGGAGAACTGATGTTCCAATGGATGTCGCCGGGTTGCAGGCCGATCCAGTACATCGTCGACAGGTGCCCGACCGGGTAGCTCTGATGCGTATGCTCGACAAGCTTCGGCTTCGACGTCGTCCCTGACGTGAAGTACAGCAGCAGCGGGTCGGTCGCTTGCGTCGGGCCGTCCGGCTCGAATCGGGCGCACGCTTCATACGCGGCCGCAAGATCGATCCAGCCTTCAACCCCGCTCGGGACGGTGCCTGCGGAGAAGCGCTTCACGTCGACAGCGAGCTCGTCGAATTTCGCGACCAGGCTGGCGTCGACCACGATGTAGCGCACGCCGCCGGCCTCGATGCGATCTCGAACATCGTCCGGCGACAGCTGCGTCGTCGCGGGCAGCACCACGGCGCCGAGCTTCATCGCGCCGAGCATCACATCCCACAGCTCGACCCGGTTCGGCAACATCAACAGCAGGCGATCGCCGCGCGCGACACCTTGCGCGCGAAGAAAGTTCGCCATGCGCGCCGAGCGGTCGGCCATCTGCGCGAACGAGAATCGTGTTCCGCCGGCGGCGGCGTCCTCGATGATCCACAATGCCGGATTGTCGTTGTCGCGGGCGATCACGTCGAAGTAGTCGAGTGCCCAGTTGAACGTGTCGAGCCGGGGCCACGCGAATTCCTGGCGTGCGCGCTCGTAATCGGTGCGATGCCGCAGCAGCAGATCGCGTGCATCGAGGAAAGCCTTGGTGGAAGGGGGAGAGTGGGTGGTTGTCATCTCATGCTGTCCTGTGTAGCTGGATTACTGCCGGGAAACTGAAACGGGTGATCGTGTTTCGGTCAATCGCCGGTGCGATGGACGTTCTCGTGAAGAAATTCGCGGGTTCTCTCGAACGCCTCCGCGACATTTCCCGGCGCGTCGCACGGCCAATCGCCTGCCCGGTGGAGCCCTGGTCCCGCAAGATGGGTGTACACGGCCGGCCCCGATGCGGCGCGTTCGAGTGCGTACCATTCCCCGGGTGAGTATTGGGAGTCGATCTCGCCGCGATGCACCAGCGTCGGCGTGTTCGTTTCCTCGTCGATCCAGGCTGGATCGCTCATGCCGCAGTGAACGACACAGGGGGCCGACAGGGTCCGCGCGGCGCGCAGCGCGATCGCCGCTCCCCATCCATAGCCGACGATGGCGACGTCACCCGCGTGACCAATGGCGTCGGCTGCCGTTGCGACAAGCCTCGTGGCCGTCTCGCCGCCGAGTCGCCATGCCAGTGCGTTGCCGAGAAGGCGGTTGGCAGGCGCGTAATCGAGTTCGACTTCCTGTCGAATGCTGTCGAACAATGCGGGCACGACCGTCAGGTATCCGTCGGCCGCGTGCCGTTCGGCGACGTGACGCATATCGGCGTTAACCCCGTATATCTCGTGAACGAGAACGATGCCGCCGACCGGCCTGTCGTCGGGTTGTGCCAACCAGCCGTTCATCGGGCCGTGCGCGGTCACCAACGTGATCCAATGACTCATCTGCACCTCTTTCAACAATAGAAAGCGAACCTCGCTTGTGTCGAAGCCGCAGGGGAACGTCGCTGCAGCCGGTCATCTCCCAAGCGATTCGCCGCCGGCGTCGAGCGGATCTCGACGATGTCGTTCGCGTGCCGTGCGGCGTCCGCTCTTCGGATGGCAACATCGATGACGAAGCGCATCATAGAAGCTCGAGCTGCGTTTCGCAATATACAAACAGACTGGATTGTCTGTTTGTTGTGAATTTGCAAGAGCGAACGGGCGAACCTGCCTTGCACTGCCGCATCGACGTTATGTGCCCGCTTCGCGATGCGAACGACGAGCGCAGCAGGGGGCGGCACGTGTGCCTCCGCGTCGCAGTGAAAGGCCTGCCTGGCGTGCTCCCGCGCCGCTTCGAAGTTTCTGCCACGCATTCGCACGTCGATGCGCCAGCTTCGCGAACGATGCGCCGACAGGCCCGACAACATCGATTTCGGCAGGTGTTCATCGGCCTTCTCCGCCCACTGGATTGCTGCGCCGCAGAAGCGAAAGCGCACATTTCTCGTTGACAGGTGTGACAGTCGGCACAACAATTTCAAAAAAACAGACGGGTTAGTCTGTTTGTTTGAGTGGATGGTCGGGCAATCAATTCAAGTCACGCGGAACCGGAATGAAAGAAGGCATCAAGGAAGTCGTGATCGTTGGCGCGGGCCAGGCCGGCGCGACGGTAGCCCTCGGCTTGCGTCGTGGTGGATTCGACGGCGAGATCACGCTGGTGGGCAACGAAGCGTATCTGCCGTATGAGCGGCCGCAGCTGTCGAAGGAAATGTTGCGACGTGACCGGAGCGAGATCCGGTCGATCAAGACCGAGGTCGAATTCGAAGGCCAGCGGATCCGCCTGGTCCTGGGTCACAAGGTCGTCAAGACGGATGCGGATCGCCGGCACATCGTGCTGGACGACGGCCGCGAGATCGCGTTCGACCGGTTGGTGATCGCAACCGGCGTGAAACCGCGCCGCTTGCCGGGGAGGCTGGGCGATTCGAAACGCGTGCGCTGCCTGCGCACCGCCGACGATGCGGGCCATCTGCGTGCGGGCCTGGAAGCCGGCATGCCACTCGCGATCGCGGGCGGCGGCGTGATCGGCCTGGAAGTCGCGGCGGCCGCACGTGCATTGGGATGCGAGGTCACGGTGATCGAAGCCGCCGACCGGCTGATGTCGCGAAGCGTGGACGAAACCGTGTCCCGTTATCTCGACCGCGCGCATCGCAGCAACGGCGTGGACATTCGCTACGGCGTGCACGCGACGGAGCTGCCCGACGATGGTCGCCTGACGCTGTCCGACGGCAGCACCGTAGCCGCGCATAGCGTGCTGGCCGGCATCGGTGTGATTCCCAACATCGAAGGTTTCGACGATCTCGGCATTACCGACGCTGCCGGCGTTCGCGTCGATGCGTATGGCCGGACGGAGATCGACGGGATTTTCGCTACCGGCGATGTCGCGTCGCAACCCATCGGCGATGGATTCGGACGGGTGGAAACCTGGGCCAATGCACAAGACCACGCGCTGAACGTCGTCAGCAACCTGCTCGGCGAGCCCGTGGCGTACACGTCGCCGGTCTGGTTCTGGTCGGATCAGGGCGAGATCAATCTTCAGGTGGCCGGTAATGCGACGCGAGGCAACCGGATCGTGCGCGGCGACGCGAATGCGGACACCTTCAGCGTCTTCTGGCTCGACGACGGTGACCGCGTGACGGGGTGCGCGACAGTGAATTCACCCAAGGACATGGCAATGGCGCGTCGCTGGGTGAAGCAGGGAAGCCGGGTCGACCCGCAGCGGCTCGCCGATCCGGGCATTGCATTACGCAGTTGTGCGTGCTGAACACGCAAGGTCAGAACCACGAGGAAAAGACCATGGAGAGAGACACGAGGTTGGTGGAGGTTGACGAAGCACGCCTCCAGTTCAAGGTAAGGCGGGAGGCATTCGTCAGCGACGGCATCCTGGCCGATGAATACGAAAGGATCTTCGATACCTGCTGGCTTTATGTCGGACACGTATCGGAGTTCAAGAAGCCCGGCGATTTCGTCACGCGTACGATCGCGCGCCGCAACCTGCTGGTGACGATGGGAACGGACCAGCAGATTAATGCGTTCTTCAATACGTGTCCGCATCGCGGTGCGACGGTTTGCCGGGATCGCGCGGGCAATTCGAAAAACTTCCAGTGTTTCTATCACGGCTGGGTTTTCGGCTGCGACGGCAATCTGAAGAGCCAGCCGGGCAAGGAGCGCTATTGCGCCGATTTCATCGCGAGCGGGGCTGGCAATCTCGTGCCCGTGCCGCGCTTCGACATCTATGCCGGCTTCTGCTTCGTCAGCTTTAACGCGGAAGTGGAGCCGCTGCCCGATTACCTGGCGGGCGCCAAGGAGTACCTCGATCTGGTGTCGAAGTACTCCGAGAGCGGCATGGCGATCTCCAGCGGCACGCAGGAATATGCGATTCGCGCGAACTGGAAATTGCTGGTGGAGAACAGCGTCGACGGCTATCACGCCGTGAGCACGCATGCGACTTACCTCGACTACCTGAAGAACACGAACGGCGGCCTGACGAGCGCGAAGCTCGAGGGCCGCAGCCACGACCTCGGCAACGGCCACGCGGTGCTCGAATACACCGCGCCGTGGGGGCGGCCGATCGCGTCATGGGTGCCGCTTTGGGGCGAGGAAGGCAAGGAGGAGATCGACCGGATCTTCGCGCGCCTCGTCGAATTGCACGGCGAGGAGATGGCCGACCGCATGGCGCACAAGAACCGCAATCTGCTGATTTTCCCGAATCTGGTCATCAACGACATCATGGCGATCACGGTTCGCACGTTCTACCCGCAGGCGCCGGACTACATGCTGGTCAATGGCTGGTCGCTGGCACCCAACGAAGAGTCCGACTGGGCGAGGAAGTTCAGGCTCAGCAACTTCCTCGAGTTCCTCGGGCCGGGCGGATTCGCCACGCCGGACGATGTCGAGGCGCTGGAGTCGTGCCAGAACGGATTCAGCAACCATCGCCTGGTTCCGTGGAGCGACATCTCCAAGGGCATGGGCAAGGAGATGCCGAACTACGACGACGAGCTGCAGATGCGCGCTTTCTGGACGCGCTGGAACCAGACCATCGGCGGCGCGCCGGCTCGGCAGCCGGATGCCGATCGGCCCGCGCCGGCTCAAGCAGCCTGAGGACACGCCCATGAATGCCGTCACACTCGAAAGCGCGCCCATGCGCGTCCCCTCGTCGAGCGACTTCGCGCCGTACGTCACGCGCACGGAAGTGGAAGACCTGCTTTACCACGAAGCGGAACTGCTCGACACCTGGCAGCTCCACGACTGGCTCGCCCTGTTCGCCGGCGACGGATGCTACTACGTGCCGTCGACCGATCTGCCGCGCACCGCGAGCGCGGACGACAGCCTGTTCTATATCGCGGACGATCCGGTCCGGTTGCGCGAACGCGTGATCCGGCTGATGAAGAAGACCGCCCATTCCGAGTACCCGCGTTCGAGGACGCGCCACCTGGTGAGCAATGTTCGCATTCTCGAAGCCGGCCCGGACGAGATCAAGGTGGCCGCCGCGTTCGTGACGTACCGAATCAAGTTCGGCAACAACGATGCTTATGTCGGCAGCTCGTACTATCGCCTGCGCCGCGTCGACCAGCAGCTCAGGATCGTCGAGAAGCGCTGCTTCCTGGACCTCGAAGCGCTCCGCCCGCACGGGCGGGTGAGCATCATTCTTTGAAATGGGGTGACCATGGATATCACGCTTCCGTTTCGCTACAAGAAGCTCGGCTACGCCGCGATCAACGTCACCGACCTGAGCCGTTCGGTCGCGTTCTACGAACAGGTCGTCGGCCTCGAGGTGGTGCAGCAGGATGAAGAGATTGCCTACCTCCGATGCAGCCGGGACCATCACAACGTCGTGCTCTGCCAGGCGGCCGGGCACGGCCTCAAGCGCGTCGGCTTTGAGCTGGAGCAGGAAAGCGACGTGCGGGCCGCGTTCGCGCATTTCGAGCAGCTCGACATGGCGCCGGTATGGGTGCCGAAGGACGAAGCCCGACGGATGAAGCAGGGGCCGGGCTTCCGCGTACGGGAACGGCACAGCGGCCTGCTGTTCGAGTTGTTCGCGGGCAGCATGCACCTGAGCAAACCGTTCGTGCCGACGGTCGCGAAGATCGCGCGGATCGGCCATATCGTGATCGGCGCGGAGAACTTCGAGGCGAGCCGGGATTCGCTGGTTCGGGATTTCGGCTTCCGGATTTCCGATCTGATCGAGGATCGCATCGTGTTCATGCGCTGCCATCCGAATCCGTTCCATCACACGTTCGCCGTCGGTCCCGCGAGCAGCAGTCACTTCCATCACGTGAACTTCATGGTCACGAATATCGATGACATCGGGCAGGCGCTCTACCGGATCAAGAAACATGACGTGAAGGTGGTGTTCGGCCCGGGAAGGCATCCGCCTTCCGACAGCGTGTTTTTCTACTTTCTCGATCCGGACGGCATCACGGTGGAGTACAGCTTCGGGATGGAAGAGTTTGCTGAACACGGCGCACGTCCGCCGCGCTACCTGGAGCCCGTGCCCGAATCGCTCGACGTCTGGGGCGCGGTACCGGATGGCGAGTTCGGTCGCAGCGGCCCGATCGAACGGGACGTGGCCGTCATCGCTGCGCCCATGATGCAGAAAGTGATCGGTTGAGCGCCATGAAGAAAACAGAAACCAATCTGGAAGGCCAGGTGGCGGTGGTGACCGGCGGCGCGCACGGCATCGGATTCGGCATCGTCGAGCGCTTGCTGCAACTGGGTGCAAGCGTTGTGGCGTCGGACATCGATCGGGCGTCGCTGTCGGCGGCGCGCGAACGGCTCGCGAAGTCGTTCGGCCGTTCGATCGCGACGCACGCGGCGGACCTGTCGAAGGAGCGCGGTGCGCAGGCGCTGCACCGTGCGGTCGCCAGACGATTCGGCGCCGCGCAGATTCTCGTGAATTGCGCGGGCGGCGGTGTCATTCGTCCGTTCCTGGAACACACGCCGGAGACGCTCAAGGCGACTATCGACCGGAATCTCTGGACGGGCATCTGGTGCAGCCGGATTTTCCTGCCCGGCATGCTCGCTGCGAAGTACGGCCGGATCGTGAATATCGGCGCCGACTCGGTTCGCAACGGGCTGCCGGCCCACGCGGGATACAACGCGGCGAAGGGCGGCATGCATGCCCTGACGACCGGACTGGCGCGCGAGTTCGCATCTAGTGGCGTGACCGTCAACACGGTGGCCCCGTGCGCGGTGAATACCGAGGCCTGGGTCATGGTGAAGAAGTCGAACCCGCGGCTCGCGCAGGAATTCGTGGACGTCATCCCGGTCGGCCGGGTGGGCGAAATCGAGGAGGTTGCTTCGATGGTGGGGTATCTGGCGTTGCCGGAAGCGGCGTTCGTCACCGGGCAGGTGATCAGCGTCAATGGCGGCAGCACGATGCTGTGAGGATCAGGATGAATACGATCACTGAATTGACAGACCTGTGTGCAACCGACGAATTGGCAGACGGCGACATCCGCCGCGGGACGCTGCCGTCGGGGCACGCGGTGGCGATCTACTGCGTCGACGGCGCGTTCTACGTGACCGACGACATCTGTTCGCACGGGGATGCGTCGTTGTCGGAAGACGGTTCGCTGGAAGGTTACGAAGTCGAATGCAGCTGGCATTTCGGGCGTTTCGATATTCGCAACGGCCAGCCTTGTGCGATGCCGTGCGAGCATGCGATCCGCACCTGGCCGGTGACGATCGAAGGCGGCCGCGTGTTTGTCGATGCGGGAGCCCACGCGCCATGAGCGGCATCGATCTCACCGTCCTCCAGCGTCGCGTGCGCGTTGCGGCGCGCGCGCTCGCGCGCCATGGCCTGGTGCAGGCATGGGGCCATTGCAGCGCACGAATCGACGACGCGTCGTTTCTGGTCTGCGCATCGCGGCCGATGGGGCAGATCGCCCCGGGAGAGCCGGGCACGGTGGTGCCGATCCACGCACCGCTGCCGCCCGGTGTGTTGGGCGAGGTGCGCATTCACCAGCAGGTCTACAGGCTGCGTCCCGACGTCGGGGGCGTATGTCGTGTGATGCCGCCCAACGTCGTCGCGCTGTCCACGCTCCGGCTCGTGCCCACGCCCCGTCATGGCGTGGGCGCATTCAATGCGGCCTGCAAGTTCTGGGACGACCCCCGGCTGCTGCGCGACGACGGGCTGGCCGCGCAACTGGCCGCCCGCCTGGGCGATGCGCCGTCGCTGGTCATGCGCGCAAATGGCGCCATCACGGTCGGACCGGGCATCGAATTGGCCACGGGCTTCGCATGGTGTCTCGAAGACGCTGCTCGGATCGAGGGGCTCGTGCGGTCGATGACCGGCGACCGGATTGCCGATGCGGAGGGCCTGACGCCCGACGAGGTCGGCGCGCGGCAAGTCAGCTCCGGCGCGGTATTCGAACGTCTGTGGGAATTCCTGACGGCAGGGGACCCCGAGGCTGCGGCGAACGAAGCCGGGTTTCCCGTTCCACTCTGGGGGAGCGGGTCGTGATGGCCGGCGATCCGTAATACCCCGCTACAACCCTGAGCGGCACGTCGCGGTGCCTGCTTCTACTCGAGGAACATACGATGAGTCTCTGGCTTGATTTGCTCGGCGCGGAAATCCGCTACGTCGACACGAAGACCTTCGGCACGATTCGAATCGCCGAGGCCGGGAAAGGCAATCCCGAAACGATCATCTTCCTGCACGGCATCAATGGCCATCTGGAAGCGTACGCAAAGAACATCGTCCCGCTGTCGAAAGACTTTCATGTGGTCGCGTTCGACTATGTCGGGCATGGCTTGTCCAGCAAGCCGGTTCGGGAATACAGCCCGATCATGCTGGCCGGGCAACTGGGCGAACTGATGGACGCCCTCGGGATCGAGGCCGCCCACCTCTCGGGCGAGTCGCTCGGCGGCTGGGTGTCCGGCCATTTCGCCGCGGCAAACCCCCATCGCGTGCGACGCCTGATGCTCAATACGGCGGGCGGCATTCCGATCGTGACCGACAAGGGCAAGCAGGATCTGCAGACCTTCATCGGGCTGAACAAACGCAACATCGACAACACGCCGACCTACGATTCCGTCCAGGCGCGCATGCACTGGCTGATGCACCCGAACAATCGCCATCTCGTCGACGACGAACTCGTCGATTTGCGCCTGCGCATCTACTTGCGTCCCGAAAGCCGCGCCGTGCTGCCGAAGCTCAACGAAATCCTCGCGCGCCACGATGAGTACCTGATTCCGCTCGACCAGCTGCCGGCGGGAACGCTGTTCCTGTGGACGCACGACAACCCGATCCACGACACCGAATCCGTGAAGGCCGCCCACGCACGGGTGCCGGGAAGCCTCCTGTATTTCATGAAGGGCGACGCGGCCCACTGGCCGCAATACGAGGCGATCGACGAGTTCAACGACCTCGCGGTCCGATTCTTCAAGACCGGGAAGGTGGAGTGAGCATCCGAAAATGACCGAAGAAAACACCATTGCAGAACGACTGTGGAGCGCGCAGCAGCGTAACGAGCCGTGTCCGCCGGTCCGCGATCGCCTGGAGGGCATGGATGAGCACGCGCAGGCGGCGTTCGCCTATGCGGTGCAGCAGCTCAACATCCAGCGTCAGTTGTCGGCGGGCCGGCGAATCGTCGGCAGGAAAATCGGCCTGACATCGCTGGCGGTGCAGAAACAGCTTGGCGTCGACCGTCCGGATTTCGGCACGCTGCTGGACGACATGGCGATCGTCGACGGCGAGCCGATCGATACGTCGCGTCTGATGCAGCCGAAGGTCGAGGCAGAGATTGCGCTCGTACTGAACAAGGATCTCGTCCACGAGCGCAACACCGTTGCCGATCTGATCGATGCGACGGCCTATGCGCTGGCGGCGATCGAGGTGGCGGACAGCCGAATTGCCGGCTGGAACATCCGCTTCGTCGATACGGTGGCGGACAACGCTTCGTCGGGCCTGTTCGTGCTCGGCACGCAGCCGGTTGCGCTGTCGACGCTCGACCTTGCCGGGCTATCGATGCGAATGATCTGCGGGGCGGAGACGGTGTCGAAGGGCATGGGAGCCGCGTGCCTCGGCAATCCGCTGAACGCCGCGCGTTGGCTGGCCGACACGCTGGTCGAGGTCGGCACGCCGATGCGTGCGGGCGACGTGATCCTGACCGGCGCATTGGGGCCGATGGTACCGGTGCAGGCGGGCCTGACCTATACGGCGCACATCGACGGCTTCGCCCCGGTGCGGGCGATCTTCTCCTGACGAGGGTTTTCACATGATTCATCACACGCACAAGGCCGCGATCATCGGTTCGGGCAACATCGGCACCGACCTGATGATCAAGATCATGCGTCACGGCAAGCACATCGAGATGGCGGCGATGGTCGGCATCGATCCTGCGTCCGACGGTCTCGCGCGCGCCGAGCGGCTCGGCGTCGCCACGACGCACGAAGGCGTCGAGGGGCTCGTACGCCTTCCGGTGTTCGACGAAATCGATTTCGTGTTCGATGCCACCTCGGCCGGCGCGCATGTGAAGAACGACGCATTGCTGCACGCGCTGAAACCCGGTGTCCGCGTGATCGATCTCACGCCTGCCGCGATCGGCCCGTATTGCGTGCCGGTCGTGAACCTCGACGCGCACCTCGATGCGCTGAACGTCAACATGGTGACGTGCGGCGGCCAGGCGACGATTCCGATGGTCGCGGCCGTCTCGCGCGTCGCGAACGTCCATTATGCGGAGATCGTCGCGTCAATCAGCAGCAAATCGGCGGGGCCCGGCACGCGCGCCAACATCGACGAGTTTACCGAAACGACATCGAAGGCGATCGAGGCGGTCGGTGGCGCGACCAAGGGCAAGGCGATCATCATCCTGAACCCGGCCGAGCCGCCGCTGATGATGCGCGACACCGTCTACGTGCTGTCCGAGGCCGCGAACCGCGGCGAGATCGCGGCGTCGATCGAAGAGATGGCGAAGGCGGTGAGCGCGTACGTGCCGGGGTATCGGCTCAAGCAGAAGGTGCAGTTCGACGAGATTCCCGCGAGCGCGCCGCTCAGCATTCCGGGGATCGGAAAATTCAGCGGCCTGAAGACGTCCATCCTCATTGAAGTAGAGGGCGCGGCGCACTACCTGCCGGCCTACGCGGGCAATCTGGACATCATGACGTCAGCCGCGCTCGCCACCGGCGAGCGCATGGCGCGATCGATGCGTGTCGTCTGACTGGAGCACGGGCATGAACGAGAAACTCTATATTTCCGACGTGACACTGCGTGACGGCAGCCACGCGATTCGCCATCAATACTCGATCGAAAACGTTCAGGCGATCGCCCGCGCGCTGGATCGCGCGCACGTCGACAGCATCGAGGTCGCGCACGGCGACGGCCTGCAGGGATCGAGCTTCAACTACGGCTTCGGCGCGCACAGCGATCTCGAGTGGATCGAGGCGGCGGCCGACGTCGTCGAGCACGCGCAGATCGCCACGCTGCTGCTCCCCGGCATCGGCACGATTCATGACCTGAAAGCCGCATACGGTGCAGGTGCGCGCGTGGTGCGCATCGCGACGCATTGCACCGAGGCGGATATCTCGAAGCAGCACATCGAGTATGCGCGCGAACTCGGGATGGATACGGTCGGCTTCCTGATGATGAGCCATATGACGACGCCGGAGAAACTGGCCGTCGAGGCGAAGAAGATGGAAAGCTATGGCGCGACCTGCATCTATGTCGTCGACTCGGGCGGTGCGCTCAGCATGAACGACGTGCGCGACCGTTTTCGCGCCATCAAGGCGGTGCTGAAGCCCGACACGCAGACGGGCATCCATGCGCACCACAACCTGAGCCTGGGTGTCGCGAACTCGATCGTCGCCGTGGAGGAGGGTTGCGACCGCATCGATGCGAGCCTCGCCGGCATGGGCGCCGGTGCGGGAAATGCGCCGCTGGAGGTGTTCATCGCGGCTGCGGAGCGCATCGGCTGGCGGCACGGCACGGATCTCTACACGCTGATGGACGCGGCCGACGACATCGTGCGCCCGCTGCAGGACCGCCCGGTACGGGTGGATCGCGAGACGCTCGCGCTTGGTTATGCGGGCGTGTATTCGAGCTTCCTGCGCCACTCGGAAGCGGCCGCGCGGAAATACGGCCTGAAGACCGTGGACATCCTCGTCGAGCTTGGCCGGCGGCGCATGGTGGGCGGGCAGGAGGACATGATCGTGGATGTCGCACTGGATCTGTTGCGCGACACCGCGTAACGCCGAAGCCGCAAGCGTGGGGCAAACACCGGACGCGTCGGTCGAGCCGTTGTTTCGCCCCCTGACGATATCGCCGCGAGACGGAGATCCGCATTGTCAAAAGGAGGCCACCAGAGACCAGCGTCACGAAATAAGAGAGACGAGCCTGTATTGAATGAACACGTGCACTTCGGCAACGCAGCTTCAATGGCGATCTGCCGGACGTCTCTTGTTCAGGAATAAAAAAAAGCCGTCGGATAGAGGTGAAGGAGACACATGAGGCATCAACGAGCAGCGCTATTCGCAATAGCGGGGAGTATCTGCGCCCCCGTATGTGCACAACCGGCCATTACCTTGTATGGAATCGTCGATACCGGCGTGGAGTTCTTCACGCATGCGTCAGCCACGGGCGGTGCAATGGTGCGATTCCCGACGATCAGCGGCGGTGACCTGCCGTCGCGTTGGGGGATACGTGGCGAGGAGGATTTGGGCGGTGGAATCAAGACGGTGTTCACGCTCGAAAGCGGCTTCGCGCCGGCCAACGGGACCTTGCTTCAGAACGGCCGCTTGTTCGGCCGCCAGTCGTTCGTCGGGATCAAGGGCGAGTGGGGACAGGTGACCATGGGGCGGCAGATGAACATGACGATGTACGGGATGGCCGATGCGGACGTGATCGGTCCGGCAGCGTTCAGCCTGGGGTCGTTCGACGGCTATCTTGCCGCGGCACGCGCCGACAACAGCATCGAATACCGCGGCACATTCTCGGACCTGACGCTGGGCGTCAGCTATTCGTTCGGACGCGACGGCCTGCCGGCCGGCAATTGCGGCGGGCAGTTGCCGGGCGACATGATGTCGTGCCGCGCCGTGACCGCCATGCTGAAGTATGACCGTCCTGCCTGGGGCACCGCGCTCATTTACGACGAACAGCGCGGCGGCGCAGGTGCGACTGCGATAACGGTCGTGCCGGGCGTGCGCGGTGTCGCGTTCGGCGGTTCAGGCGATAGCGACCGGCGCTATCAGGTAAACGGCTACGTTCTCGTCGGGAACGTGAAGGTCGCGGGCGGATGGGTGCACCGGGAAATCAACGGAGATGTCATGACCGTGCGAACGGATCTCGGCTACCTCGGCGCATCGGTGAGCTATGTGGCGTGGACCTTCGACGCCCAGGTCTCTCATGTCAGGAATCGCTCGTACGATGCGGACGGAACGATGGGTGTGGTGCGCGCCAACTACCGGCTTTCCACGCGGACTTCCGTCTACGGCCTGGTTGCGTACATGAAGAACAGCGGTAGCGGTGCGGTTTACTCGGTTTCGGCGAGCAGTCCTGTTACGGCCGTTCCTGCCGCGGGCGTGGGGCAGGCGGGAGCAATGGTCGGTATCCGGCACCTGTTCTGATCGCGGCATCGACGCGCCGGGCGTATTGATACGCCTTCTGAAGGTGGTTTGAGAGTCGGAAGTAGTCGAATAATAAATTCGGACTACTATTAATTTTATTGATGGAAACAGGTATCGGGAAATCGTTGCCGGCGCGTGGTTACTGGAGGAAATGATGAGCGAAGAAGCACAGGCAAGCGGGCCATGTTCAGGGCTGCGCGTTCTGGAGTTCGGATCGATGGTGTCGGCGCCGTTGGCTGGTCAGATCCTGGCGGACATGGGTGCGGAGGTCATCAAGATCGAGCCGCCGGAAGGCGATCCGATGCGCCGTGTCGGACCGTTCCACAAGGGCATGGGTGCGCTGTTCATGACGGTGAACCGGGGCAAGAAGAGTGTGGTTCTGGATCTGAAATCGCCCAGGGATCTGGAGCAAGCGGTCGGGCTGGCGCTGTCGGCCGATGTGTTGATCCACAACATGCGCCCTCGTGTGATGGACCGTCTCGGCCTCGGATACGACGCGCTACGCGATGCCAACCCGAGGCTCGTCTACACGTCGATCTCCGGGTTTGGCGAGTCAGGGCCGTATGCGTCCCAGCCTGCGTACGACCACGTTCTGCAGGGTATGACCGGCGTCATGTATCTCCAGGGGCGTGGCGATACGCCGGAACCCATCCGCAACCTGCTGGTGGACAAGTCCACCGCGACGATCACGGCGAGTGCGGTTCTGGCGGCGCTGCTGCACCGAACGCGCAACGACGGACGCGGGCAGCGCATCGATGCGTCGCTATTGAACGCCTTTTCGTGGTTCGGGCTTACCGACAATATCGGGAACCACACGTTCCTGACGCCGGACGCCCGGAAGGCGTCTCCTCTTGACATCCATCACCCGCTTCGAACCAGCGACGGATGGGTCATCGGCCACATCCAGACCGACGACCAGTTTGCGGCGGCCTGTCGCCTTTTCGGGCGAGAAGACCTGCTCGATGACGAAACCTGGAAGTCGCCGGCGAAAAGAATCGAACGAAATGGCGAAATGTGGCAACTGCTCGGCAGGCGGGCGACTGCGATGACCCGCGCCGACGTTCTGGAGCGCGCGAAAGCCGAGGGTGTGGCGCTTGGTCCGATCTACACACTGGACGAATTCTTCGAGGATCCGCAGGTCCGGGCCAGCGACATCTATGTCGATCACGAAGACCCTGAATTCGGCGTGATTCGACAGATGAATTTTCCGGTGCGTTTCGAACGCTCGACGATCGACGTCAGAAGACGCGCACCGGTTCTTGGCGAGCATACCGAAGAAGTGACAGGCATGACGAAACAACAAGAGAAGCGTTCGTGACCGTTTTTCCCGGCGCCGCTTGCTGATGCCGGTTGCATATCGACGAGCATCGCGGAAATGACTTGAACTGCATCGTGCAGGAGAACAGGAGAGACACGTGATTACTTTCGATTTGAGCGAAGAACAGGAAATCGCACGATCCGCGATGAGAAGTTTCGCGGAAGGGGAATTGCGGCCGATCGCGCAGAAGCTGGACCGCGAGTCGGCCATTCCGGCGTCGACGCTGGATTTGCTGTGGTCGACCGGGCTCGCCCAGATGCAGGACACCGAGAACAAGCGTCAAGGCTCGGTTCTCAATGCGATCGTGCTCGAGGAACTGGCCGCTGCCGACGCGACGCTGGCGCTCGCACTCGCAACACCGATTGCATTCGAGCAAGCCATCATGGGGCAGGGGTCGGTGGCACAGCGTCAGGCTCTGCTGCCGCTCTTCCAACGCAACTCGTTTCATGCCGCCGCGATTGCGGTGATGGAGCCGCACGTCGACGCCGATGTCTCGATGCCGAAGACAGAGGCCGTTCGCGATGGCGACGGGTGGCGGCTCACGGGACGCAAAACCCTGGTGCCGCTTGCCTCCGCCGCCAGCCATTTCCTGGTCATTGCTCAAGCTGACGGCGAACGCGCGGCCTTCATCGTCGATCGCGCCGCGCCGGGCGTCCGCGTGGAGGCGCCCGTTCCGACCGTCGGACTGCGCGCGCTCGCGATGAGCGACGTGTGTTTCGACGACGTGCAGATTGCACCCAAGGCGCGCCTGGGTGAACACGCGGACGCCGACATTCAACGCATTGTCGATTCGTCGCGCGCGGGTCTTGCCGCCGTGATGGTCGGCTTGTCGCGCGGGATCCTGGAATACGTCATCCCTTACGCGAAGGACCGCGTGGTGCATGGCGCGGCGCTGGCGAGCAAGCAATCGGTCGCTTTTCGTATCGCGGATGCGTACATCGATGTGTCGGCAATGCGACTGATGGCATGGCGTGCCGCTTTCGAGCTGGGGAACGGCCAACACGCCACGCGCTCGGCCCGACTTGCCTACACCTATGCCGCTCGTCAGGCGATGCTGATCGCGGACGAGGGTTTGCAGATCTTCGGCGGGCACGGATTCGTGCGCGAGCATCCGATCGAAATGTGGTATCGCAATGCCCGGGCCGTCTCGATGCTCGAAGGCGTCGCAGGGATCTGACATAAACCAAGGAGATCGAACATGGTTGACTTTACGCTCACGCCGCGGGACGAGCACTTGGTGAGCATGGCTCGCGAGGATGCGAAGATTGCCCGGAAATATGCACGGTACTACGATCAGAATCACGAAGAACTGGAGCCGGTTGCGCTTCCGGAATCGGCGGATCGTCCGGATCCTTATGCACTGCTCGACGCGGATCCTGCCGGAACGAGCGGCCCGATCGTGACGCAGTCCCTGCTGTTTCTGGAGCATCCGGACGTTCGCATGAGGCGCGACACGAGCCGGTTCCTCGGAACCAGGATCATCGAATATGCGGGGACGCCGGATCAGGTCGACCGGTTCGGCGACAAGCTGCTTTCGATCGCGATCTCGGAGCCGGGCGCCGGCTCCGATCCGCGCGCGATGGCCGGGCACGCGCGCTACGACGAAGCCACGAATGAGTGGGTACTCAATGGCGAGAAGATCTATTGTTCTGGCTTCGGCGAAGCGGCAGGTGCGGTCGTATTGCTGAAGGGGCCGCCGGATGAACGGGGTATCCGCCCGTTCCACTCGTTCGTGGTCGAGAAGAATATGCCGGGCCTGGTGCTGCTTGGCCAGGTCGACAAGATGGGCATACGCGCATGGGACACCGCGGATTTCGTGCTGCAGGACTGTCGGGTGCCGCCGACGCACAAGCTCGATACGGATCTCAAGCGTACGTTGATGGTGTTCAACGGGTCGCGCGCGATGGTGACCGCCTTTGGGTTGAAGACCGCCAGGAATTTGCTCGACGAAGTCCGGGATACGTTGCTAGACGAAGGACGCGCGATCGATTACGAATGCGGGCGCAATGCGCGCTCCGCGGTACAGGATCGCATCATCGCTCTTGAAGCGCTGCACGACGCGACGGAACTGATGATCCTGCATGCGAAATGGGCCGAGCAGCAGAACGGCGTGACCGACGAGCGAACGATGATCGAGGCCTCGATGGCGAAGGCGCTAGGCGGTACGGCTACGCGGCGCATCAGCCAGGATTGCATGGAGATCCTCGGCCCGCTCGCGTTGACGGAGGCGCGACTGGCCGAGAAGTGGTTTCGCGACGCCCGCATATTCGATATTTTCGAAGGTGCGGGCGAGGTCAACCGTCTGATCGTTGCCCGATGGCTGCTCGGATATTCGAACAAGGAACTGAACTAGGATCGGTTGACACGGGAGACGCGCTGTGAGGAAACGACGATCGAAGATCGATTGAGCCCGAGACGACCAAATACCGGGGGGATTCCGGATAGGCGGCGTGAGCCCGCAGGCCGATGCCGAAGCAGGTTTTTTACTCCCCCCGGACTTTTCATTTCCGATCGTCCGATCGTCCGATCGTCCGAACAGCCGAACAGCCGAACAGCCGAACAGCCGAACAGCCGAACAGCCGAACAGCCGCCTCCCGTGCTCGACTGGAACAGCGTGGCAAGCTGCCGAATCTGACACAGTGAACCCATTTGGAGGTCGACATCGAAAGTGTAGGTATCCAGACGAGTGTGTCAGGATTTGCCAGGGTAAGCAGTCGGGTTGTGTTCGTCACGAATTGAATGAGCGTGATAAGTCGTCATTCTCGGCCTCATTTTGTGACCCGGTGTCGATTCCAGCACTGCACTTTCCGCCTGCTTTTGCGTGCCCTGTCTCGCAGCGCTCGATATCTCGAAGCACAAAGAGGACTTCGCCCTGGGCGCACAGCTTGATCGCGGCGCACATCCAGCCGCGAAGGGAGACGAGCAGCGCGTCGATGCGGCTCGTCAATCGGGGCGACAATGCACAGAAGTTGCTTCTCGTGGCAATTGGCGCGTGTGAGTGGGTTCACCATGGAAACGCGATGTCGAGTGTTTCCCGGTTATCGCCGGGGAACAGCAACGGAAGGAAACGCGACAGGAACATGAACTCGTTATAACAATGCATGAGTAGTGCACGGCGGGGATGTCAGAATTTCCGTGTTCAAGACGAGGTTGAGACTCAGGCGGATGGTCGAATGAATCGATCCGCAGAAAAGATAGCGAACGGGTTCATGGCTGTTTTCCAGTCGTGAGCGGCATGTCCCCAGTCAGCCGTGATGTTGCGAAGTGCTAGCCAAATTGGTTTCGTTGCCGCCTTGTCGGTCGGGAAGTTGCCCCGGGTCTGGGCGATCTTGCGTAGCTGCGAGTTGATATTCTCGATAGCGCTCGTAACCGGCATGATCTAGCCGGTGCCTCGCGTTTCCGCGCCGAGCGGTCGGTATAAAAATTTGGAAATTTCCCGCGTAACTCTTGTAGATTGGGCATTCAAGCGCTTGCGTGAATACCGATCCACATCAAGGAATCTCATAACACTCGGATTCCGGATCCGGATGTATGACGTTGATTGTGGGTAGAAGCCGTGTCGAATCTTGCCTGTCAATCCGGACCGTTTCCTGCGACGGAATCTTCTTCCCATTGCGCCAGAAGCTCGGCGGGGATGGCCTTGACCACTTCCGCGTAGCGTTTGCCAACGAACTGTTCGGCGCGTTTCAGCAATACCGGGATCGGGCTGCTGGGCTCATGCATCTCGAACCATTGTCGCGCCGCACGAATCAATGCCAGCGCCTCCTGTCGGTCGTCGGGCGGGTCGTCGGTGCGCGACGCTGCACCCGACGGCCGGTCGGCATCGATGTATTCGTCGTTGTACTGATCGGGAAAGGCGTCGGTCGTATGCGCGTCATCCATCGTGCGCCGATCGTGACCGTCGGCGTCAGGCTCCGATGCGGTATCCCGTACCGATTCGATGCGCTGCTCGCCCTGCTGCAGGAGTTGAAGAACGCGCATCAAGGACGAGAAGTCGGGCAGATACGCATCCAGAAACTCAGTGCACCACCTGTCGATGGCGGCGAGATTCGACATGGTCTCGTCGAAAGCTTTCATCGTTGCCGGCTGTTGCAGGCGCAGATCCTGCAACTGCTGAATGACCGAATCGGGTGCGAGGGCGTCGGCCGGGCGCGGATGCGCGAAAGCGCGTTCGACGTCGCGCACCTGCAGCCGAGTGGCGGTCGACTTCACCAGCACGATCTCCCGTACGTCGGCCAGGAGTCCATCGGGGTCGGCGAGCCCCTGCAACGCATTCATCCGCATGTCCAGCACGGCCTCGCGATCGTCTTCGACGCCCGCCTGCGGATGGATCTGGTCGGGAAACGTCTGCAGCCATGCGGCCAGAAGCCCGGTTCCTTCGGCAAGACCTGCTGCGCCGCCCAGCCGTGCGCGGCAACGCGTATGGATGACGGCGACACGCATATCCTTCGTGCGCAGCATGAGCCGCCGGCAATCCCGCTCGATCTCGCTCCAGTTCAGCGGGTCGGCTCCGCCGACGAAATTCCCGTATTGCACATCCTGCTTGGGTGCGGCGCTCGCGAACAGCACCACGAAATCGTGGTCGTATTCGAGATCCGGGCCGCAGGGCGCAGCGTCGCTCACGGGCGCGAGCCAGTCGAGGTGCGGCTTGCCTGCTGCGGGTGTCTGGCCGGGCTGTTTCGGTGCGGCGGATGGCTTCTTGCTCATGGTCTTTTCAGGAATGCGTGGCGCGACGATCGAAGTGGCGTACATAGCGCTCGGGCTCGAAGCGCATGCCGGTAATCGGCTTGTGTGGCGACGGACGGCCCAGCCACCCGGACCAGCCCATGCGCTGCTGTCCGCCCATGACTGCTGCGGGCGCGCTTTCGGGTTTGATGCGCAGCTCGAGCTCCCATTCCAGCTCGTAGCCGACAAACGCTCGTACCCATTCGACGAGCCGTGGCAGATCCTCGCCCTGTGGCGTAAAGCGCAGATAGGCGTCGAGATCCACCGGTCCGATCACGATGCGAAACCGATGCTGGCGATCCGGCGCGACGCGGCCGAGCATTGCACCTTGCCCCATCGTTGCGGCCGCTCCAGGGCGCCCCATGCGGCCGCGATCGGCGGGATCGATTTCAATCCAGTGAAATACGTTTTCTTCGATGGCGACCGGCACGTTGAAGTAGCGTTCGAGCGTGGCACGCAAGCCGTCCGGATTACGCGATTCGCGCACGAGGTGCGCCGATGCCGCCAGACGCGCATGTGAAGGAAGGGGGCGCTGGCCAATCTCGTCAACATCCTGTCCGGTGAGGCTGGCAACGTAGAACGAGAACCGCTCTTCATTCGTCCGGTCGAGGCCGGCGGCCGACTGGGCCGAGGCCCATGCGCGATAGAACAGCGTAAAAAAGCGATGGTGGAAGATGTCGAAGAAATCCACTGTCGTCACGTCGCGCCGGCTGTCCTCACGATCCTTCGCCATCTCGGTGACGTGAATCGGCAGCGGACCGTTGGGACCGAGCATTCCAAGGCCGAACAGGCGCACCTTCAGTCGCCCCTCGGCTTCCTGTACGCTCGCGAGCTCGCGCGGCGCAAAGGCAAGGCTTGGCTGCTGCCCGAGCCGAAACGGTTCGGCGCGCGGCCGGCGAGCGGTGCCGATCGGGTCGATCGCCGGGTTCGCGCCGATGCGTCGCAACAGCGACAGAAAGCCAAACCGCCACGGTTCGGCCTGCAACCGCTCAAGCAGTTCAGGCGAAAGCGTGCTGTCGCGCAACAGGGCCGGTAGCGTCGCGCGCTTCATCACAGCACTCCGCGCGAGCCGGTGCGCACGGGCCAGCGGGCAATCCGGCCACGCTGCATCGAATGCAACTCGGTTTGAGTAAAGCTGTTGATCGAGACGTGCCGCGCGAGCCAATGCTCGAGGATGACGCCGAAGAGATAAGGGCTCACGCCGGAAAAGCCGGTTTCGTCGACCGTCAGCGCACACTCGATGCCGCGCCCGAACGTCATTGGCCCCGTTCCCGGCAGCTTGCGCGTCACGGGGCGCGTTTTGACGCCGACGAGGCTTTCCACTTGCCGGCCTTGCCCGGAGTCGCCGTCGGCCAGGTACAGGCGAAGCAGGTCGCGCAATCCTTGACCGCCTTCACGATGATCGAGCTCGTCGAGCGGCAGGTAGTTGAAATTGAGCTGGCGGATCAGGCGCCACGCCATTTCACGCTCGGCGTACGGCGGCAGCGGAGGGCTCGGCGACCGGATGAGGCCGATGCTCTCGACCGGAGCCGATTCGGCCGTCTCCAGATCGTGCACGCCGTCGCGCGGCACGAGCGTGGCGAGATCCCGGTTCGTCAGCAGGGCATCGACGGACAGAAAGCGGATGTTCTCGTTGTACGGTGCCTCGTTCTGATCGACGAGCGACAGAAAGGCCTCGGTTCCGACGTACGGCGTGCGCGTGCCGTAGCGGCGTGCCGAATCGGACACGAGCCGTCGTTCGCGTCGCATCGAGAAGTAGCGTCCGTGATTGCCTTCGTCGTTGTTCAGTGTCTGGTAGAGCGGGCGGAACTCGAGCTCCGCGGACGTCGCAGCCGCACGGCCGTATACATTCTCGACGGCGAACACCTCGTAATCGAGGGGGGCGAGCCGCGCCGGCACGAGATGGAACTCGGTTTCGCGCGGCGAGATCTCGATCCGGTCGGTGTGTTTGCTGAACAGATTGATGACCGGCGTGCAGAACAGGGCGAAGCGGGATGCGTCGACGAGGTTGCCCAGCTCGGCGGGCGAGCGATCGAGCAGCACGACGATTTCCACCTCGCGTCCGACCACTCTCGAGAAGCCTTCGGCCAGACCGTTCAGGGCGAAGAACCAGAACCTTGCCGGACACGCGAAATACTCGTGCAAAAGGTTGTGCCCGTGAAACTTTGCCCATGTCAGGGGCAGCAGGTTCTGATCGGTGCGCAAGCCTTCGTGATCCACCGCATTGCCGGTGACTGCGACGGGCGGGCGACCGGGGGCGCCGAACTCGCCGGGCGCGCCGATCACGGAAGCGATTGCGCCGGCATGCAGCAACTCGAACAGATGGGAAGCGACCTGCTCGTCGCCCGCCAGATACACGGGAAGCCGGTCGAGTCCCTTCAGATCGGCGATCCGCATGTCGCCGGTCGTGGCCAGCCGCAGCCGCAACGCGCCGCGTACCTGGGTGTCGGGCGGGACGTATCGGGAGAGCCCCGGAATATCCGGCGGAATGCCGGTCAGGCGCGCTTCGGTAATCGTGAGCGGCCACAACGTCACGTCCTGTCCGCTCGTGAACTGACACGCGGTCCTTTCCCCTTCGGGAATGCGGGCGGTGAACGATGTTCCGCGCGCGATGCGGTACCCCCCGACGAGGTTGCCTTCGGTCCGGCCGGGATACAGCCGGGCGACTGCAATCGATGGCGTCGGCGCAACGTAGTTCGGATAGATCACCTCGAGCAGCCGCTCGGTAAACCGCGGAAATTCGGCGTCGAGCTTGATCTGCATGCGTGCCGCCATGAAGCTGAACGACTCGATCAGCCGCTCGACATACGGATCGGCTACCTCGCCGGCCTGCATGCCCAGGCGCCGAGCGATCTTGGGGTGTGCATGCGCGAATTCGGCAGCCAGCTCGCGCATGTAGATGAGTTCCTGGTTGTAGTAGTCGAGCAGTCGCGGGTCCATCGGTGTGGTCTCGTTGTTGTCGTTGGGTCGCGCGGTGGCTAGCTGGTGCGCATGCCGGTGATGCGGATCTCGCTCGTTTCGAGATCCAGCGAGCTTTGCACCATGAATTCGAGCGGATACGGATCCATGTGAATCAGGCCGCGAACTTCGAATGCGAGGACGTTGTGGTGATCGCCCGCGGCGTCATGACTCGGGCGGGGGGACACGACGAGCGAATCGGGAAGCAGTCGAGGTTCGAAATCGGTAATGGCCTGCCGAACCATCTGCTCGACATCGTTCCACTGCCGCGAGGCGATAAATGCGCCCGCTAGCGGCGGCACCCCGAAGTTGACGGTCGATGCCGCGGCGTGTGGATGGCGCGTGCGATCGATCTGGTCCTCGATGCTCGTGGTATTGAGCAAATAGGCAAGGTCGCGTTGCACGATGTCGCGCATTTGTTTGCGCGTAACCGTATATTCCTCGGGAGCTTCGGTCTGCCGATGCGGTGCATCGTCGCGAAGCCGGTCGAGCAAGGTCGGCATCAGGTGCGTATTCGCTCGTCGAGGCGTACGAACCGCGAGCCCGTCCACTGGCGAGCGCTTCTTGCGTTCAGTCATCGACTTGCTCGCCGAGGGAGACGGCGCCGGCGACACGCGCGCCGAACTCCGCGTTTGCCAGTTCGAACAGGCCGAAATCGCCCTGATCCGTCGCCCAGGTCTTTTGTCCGAGTGCGGTGATGCCGGTGCGCCCGTTTTCCCGCCAGACGGTGGTGTGCCCGAGGCGCATGGCATCGTCACCTGCCTCGGAATTCGGATACCGAGCCGGCATGAAGCCGTGAACGATCGCGCCGTCGACGAGGGTGAGGGTGCAGGGCGCCCAGACCAGGTCGATCGGCTTCGTCGGTGGCGATACGCGCCACGCGGCCAGATCGGCGAACGGCACCCATCGGTAGTGTCCGGCCGTGATGACCTCGCAGATCGGGCCGAAACGGGAATCGCTGTCGACGATCCAGGTTGCTTTTCCTTCAGGAATCCGAATTGGACGGCTCGGTGCGACGTCGAATACGGTATCCCGCGCGTCATCCGCCTGCTCGGTCTGGCCGTTCGCCGCAAGGCGCAGGGCGTCGAGCAGACCATCGACCCAGGCTGGAGGCTCCAGTACGAAGCCCGGACGTTCGTGTCCTTCGACCACTTGCCGACGCCAGCGTTCGGCCCGGATCAGGTCGCGATAGACCTGAGCCGTTGCCGCCTGATCCGGTTCGAGCCTTGCCCACGTCTGCAACTGTTGAATCGCCCGTGTCCATTCACCGGTGACACACATGAGCTGGAACAGCGCCCAACGATGGGCGGCCGTGGTCGGCTGCGCCCGCAGGCGGGCCGAGACGCGCTCGATCTGTTCGGCGAGCGAAGCCTCACTCAGGCGAAGGGTGAGGGCAGTGTCGGGGGCTGTGAGCCGGGTCATCCTTCGTCCTTCTGCGAGGGGGCGGAGAGCGGACTGTCCACGGTCAGCGCGTGGTGTTCGCGCCGCGTGAGCGCGGGCGGTAGCGCCGGACCGCGTCGAGCCGCTGCGGCTTGAAATTCGGGTGGCGCGAACAATCGCAACACCTCCGGAATAGGGACGATGTCGAATGCGGGTTCGGCGTGCCCGTCCAATTGTTCGAACTCGTCGTTGAGCGTGCGATCGCCGAACAACAGGGCTTCGATCGAATCGGATTCGCCGCCGCTACCGGACGTGTGGCGGGGAGCAGACGAATCCGGCCTGGCGACAGGCGCCTCGGTTTCCTCTGCCGCCGGCGCCCACTCCGGACTGATCGCTGCGTTGGGATCGTTCAGGGTGCGCCAGTATTGCGCGTGCAGCGTGTCGATCAGCGCATCGGCGCTCGCAGGTGCAGTGTGGGGGGCATGGCCCGATGGGCTCACATGTGCCGAGGTGCTGTCCCGGAATCCGATTCCCAACTGTTCGAGCACGTCCCCGTCACCATGAGGAAGATCTCCCATCTCGCTCGCCACAAGGTCGAAGTCTGCCTGGTCGGAAGTGTGCAGCGCGTGCGCATTGCCGAGTAAAGGCTCGGTGTGCAAGGGCGCCGGTTGACGGCGCCACCGGAAGCGTAGAGAGCGCATCTGGGAGTCCGATGACAAGAAGTTCGCATTTTAAACATGAGTGCTGGCGTCTCGTCCATCTTGATATTGATAATCCGCGCGGTGAATTCATGGGTGGGGTATTTTTGAGATTGGAGCCTAAGTGTAAAAAACAGTTAAATGAAAGATCGGATTCGTTGAAAATCAAGAAGTAATCGGGGTTACGGTGATGGATTGTCTGTATGCGTTCGAATTTTATTTAGAGATAACAATGGTTTACGGTATGTGTTGTCGGTGTGATGTACCTTCCGATAACGTGGTCTGGAAGATGGATTGCTGCCGGAAAAGCGTGGAGATTCGGTGCATTGATCGTGATTCGTTCTCGCTGTTATTGACATGAATAATGCGTTGACGGCCTTCCTGTTTCGTGTTGATAATGCGAAGCTCGTGCGGTTCGGGTGGTTTGAATTGCATCGGTGAGAGAGCGATATATTGAGAACTTTCGGCTCCATCAGGTCAGGTTTTTGAGTTAGTAATCCTGACAGGAGTGACAGGTGTTCTGGCCGTCGTAGTAAAAATAAAGACCAACATGACGATTTCACGTCAAGCACTATTCGGTAAGCTCGGGGTCCAGCTTTACCGTGGCATTGAATCCGCAACGAACTTCTGCAAGTTGCGCGGGAACCCGTTTGTTGAACTCGTCCACTGGCTGCATCAGTTGCTGCAGCAGCCGGATGGTGATTTTCAACGAATCGTGCGCCATGCCGGCATTGATCGGGATGCGCTCGAGCGCGACCTGGCGCGCGCGCTGGCCGCGTTGCCCGCCGGCGCAAGCTCGATCAGCGATTTTTCATGGCATATCGAATCGGCGATCGAGCGCGCCTGGGTGCTCGCGACGCTCGAATACGGCGACCGCTGCGTGCGCGGTGCGTGGCTGATCGGGGCGCTCGTGTCCACCCCCGACCTGCGGCGGGTGCTGCTTTCCATTTCTCCTGCCTTCGGCAAGATTCCGGTCGATGGTCTCGATGACGTGCTGCCGGCCTGGATCGCTGGCTCGCCGGAGGCTGCCGACGCTCCTTACGACAACACCGGGTTGTTGCCCGCCACGCCGGGCGAGGCGTCCGGCGCGATGCAGCACGGACAAAAGAGCGGCTCGCTTGAACAGTACTGCACGGATCTGACGGCGCACGCCGGGGCCGGCGAGATCGATCCGGTCATCGGCCGCGAGCTCGAGATTCGCACGATGATCGATGTGCTGTTGCGTCGCCGGCAGAACAATCCGCTGCTGACCGGTGAGGCGGGCGTTGGCAAGACAGCCGTGGTGGAAGGCCTTGCGCGCGCCATCGCATCCGGCAATGTGCCGCCGAAACTGAAAGATGTGCGCCTGCTGAGCCTCGACGTCGGGGCCCTGCTTGCCGGTGCCAGCATGAAAGGCGAGTTCGAAGCCCGTCTGAAGGGGCTGCTCGAAGCGGCCGCCAGATCGCCCGTGCCCGTGATTCTCTTTATCGACGAGATACACACGTTGATCGGCGCGGGTGGTCAGGCGGGCACGGGTGACGCCGCGAACCTGCTGAAGCCGGCACTGGCGCGCGGGACGATTCGCACCATTGGCGCGACCACATGGGCAGAGTACAAGCGGCATATCGAGAAGGATCCCGCATTGACCCGGCGCTTTCAGGTGCTGCAGGTCGCGGAGCCGTCCGAAGCCGCGGCCATCGACATGGTCCGGGGGCTCGTGCAAACGTTTTCGACGCATCACGGTGTCGTGGTGCGTGATGAAGCAATCCGCGGCGCGGTGACGTTGTCGCATCGCTATATTCCGGCACGCCAGTTGCCGGACAAGGCGATCAGCCTGCTCGATACCGCCTGCGCCCGGGTGGCGCTGTCGCAACATGCGACCCCGCGCGAACTCGACGACGTGCGTCAGCGTCTCGCGGCCGCGCGTGCGGAAGAAACGCTGCTCGTACGGGAGGCGCGTATCGGCCTGGAGGCGGACAAGGCACTGGCCGACGTGCGCGCACGCATCGACACGCTGGTGACGGAAGCGGCTGCGGTTGAAGCCCGTTGGCGCGACGAGGCTGCGGCTGCGCAGGCGCTGCTTGCCGCGCGTGAAGCCGCGGAGGGAGAGGTCGAAACCGGGCGACCGACGCTCGGCGCGCTGCGCGAACTCGAACGCGCGCTGGCAACCCTCCAGGGCGATACGCCGCTCGTGTTTCCGGAGGTGGGCGAGGCGATCGTCGCGGAGATCGTGTCGGACTGGACAGGCATTCCCGTCGGCCGCATGGTCACCGACGAGATCGCGGCCGTGCGCCGGCTGCCTGAAACGCTGGAGGCGCGCGTGATCGGGCAGACGGATGCGCTTCGTCTGATCGGCGAGCGCGTGCAGACCGCACGGGCCGGCCTGACCGACCCGAAGAAGCCGCTCGGCGTGTTCCTGCTGGCAGGACCGTCGGGCGTTGGCAAGACTGAAACCGCACTGGCGCTGGCCGAGGCGTTGTACGGTGGCGAACAGAACCTGATCACGATCAACATGAGCGAGTATCAGGAGGCCCACACCGTGTCGGGTCTGAAAGGGGCGCCGCCCGGATACGTCGGTTACGGTGAAGGCGGGGTGCTGACCGAGGCCGTGCGCCGACGTCCGTATTCAGTGGTCCTGCTCGATGAGATCGAGAAAGCCCATCGCGACGTACACGAAATGTTCTTCCAGGTGTTCGACAAGGGCTACATGGAAGATGGCGACGGCCGTCACATCGATTTTCGCAACACGACGATCCTGCTGACCAGTAACGTCGGCTCCGACCTGAGTGCGAGCCTGTGTGCCGATCCGGCGCTCGCGCCGGACATGGACGGCTTGCGGGACGCGCTCGTCCCCGAATTGCTCAAAGCCTTTCCCGCCGCCTTTCTCGGGCGGGTGGCGGTCGTGCCGTACCGGCCGCTTGCCGACGACGGGCTCGCCCGCATCGTTCGCCTGCATCTGGGGCGTGTGGTCGAGCGCATGGCCGACAGTCACGACATCACGCTCACGTTCGACGACGCGGTGGTCGACTACATCGTCGGCCGCTGTCTCGTACAGGAAACGGGGGCGCGCGTGCTCATCGGTTTTATCGAGCAACACATCCTGCCGCGCCTGTCCGCGCTCTGGCTCGATGCTTTCACTTCAAAGGCCCCGCTGGCGCATATCGAGATCAGCGTCGCCGATTCTTCCGCACCGCCTGCACAAGCACTGACGTTTGAGGCGATGCCCTTCCATGTCGCCGAGCTGTCGCATTGAGCTTGGGAGTTCTCTACCACCGTCTGGAGATTGTTCATGTCCGCTAGCAGTTCGCAGAAATTCATCGCGCGCAATCGTGCGCCGCGTGTGCAGATCGAGTACGACGTCGAGGTTTACGGCTCGGAGAAGAAGGTCGAACTCCCGTTCGTGATGGGCGTGCTGGCCGATCTGTCCGGCAAGCATCCGGTCGAGCCGCTCCCGGCCGTGACGGATCGACGGTTCCTGGAAATCGACATCGACAATTTCGATGAGCGCATGAAGGCGATCCGTCCGCGCATCGCGTTTGCCGTGCCGAACACGCTGACGGGTGAAGGCCAGATGATGGTCGACATGACGTTCGAGAGCATGGAGGATTTCTCGCCGGCCGCGATCGCCCGCAAGGTCGAGCCGCTGCGTCAATTGCTCGAGGCACGTACGCAGCTTGCGAATCTGCAGACGTACATGGATGGCAAGTCGGGCGCCGAAGCGCTCGTGACGCAACTGCTGCAAGACCCGGCATTGCTCAAGTCGCTCGCCGCCGCGCCGAAGCCCGAGCGTCACGATGGTGACGCGGCCGAGGCAAACGAAGCGAACTGACCGACGAACCGACCGAGGAAGACCACCATGGCGAAACAGCAAGCACAGGCCGTCCAGGCGCACGCGGCAACTCAATCCGACTTCACGCAACTGCTTGAAAAGGAATTCCGTCCGAAAACCGAGCAGGCGCGCGAGGCCGTCGAATTCGCGGTGCAGACGCTGGCGGAACAGGCCCTGTCGCAATCGATCACGATCAGCGACGACGCGTACAAGAGCATTGCGGCCATCATTGCGCAGATCGACCACAAGCTCTCCGAGCAGATCAACCTGATTCTGCACCACGAGGATTACCAGGCACTGGAATCGGCCTGGCGCGGCCTGAACCACCTCGTGTCGAACACGGAAACCGACGAGCATCTCAAGATCCGCGTCCTCGATGTCTCGAAGACCGAACTGCATCGCACGATGCGCCGGTACAAGGGGCTGGCATGGGATCAAAGCCCGCTGTTCAAGCAAATCTACGAGCAGGAATACGGTCAGCTCGGCGGCGAACCGTACGGATGTCTCGTCGCCGACTACTATTTCGACCACACGCCGCCCGACGTCGATCTGCTGGGCTCCATCGCGAAGGTCGCGGCAGCCTCGCACACGCCGTTCATTACCGGTGCCGCTCCGTCCGTGCTGCAGATGGAGTCCTGGCAGGAACTCGCGAATCCGCGTGACCTGACGAAGATCTTCACGCAGAACCTCGAATACGCTGCCTGGAATTCGCTGCGCAACACCGAAGACGCGCGTTACGTGGGTCTCGCGATGCCCCGGTTCCTCGCGCGCTTGCCGTACGGCGCCAAGACCAATCCGGTCGACGAGTTCGATTTCGAGGAAGAAACGAACGGCTCGGACCACAGCCGCTACGGCTGGGCGAATGCCGCGTACGCGATGGGCGTCAATATCAACCGTTCGTTCAAGCAGTATGGCTGGTGCTCGCTGATCCGCGGCGTCGAGTCGGGCGGTACGGTCGAGAACCTGCCCTGCCATACGTTCCCGACCGACGACGGCGGCGTTGACATGAAGTGTCCGACGGAGATTGCGATTTCGGATCGCCGCGAAGCCGAACTGTCGAAGAACGGTTTCATTCCGCTGGTGCATCGCAAGAACACGGACCACGCGACCTTCATCGGTGCACAGTCGCTGCAGAAGCCGGCCGAATACCACGATCCCGATGCAACGGCCAACGCGAACCTGTCCGCGCGTCTGCCGTACCTGTTCGCATGCTCGCGCTTCGCGCATTACCTGAAGTGCATCGTGCGCGACAAGATCGGTGCGTTCAAGGAGCGCGAGGACATGCAGCGCTGGCTGAATGAATGGGTCATGCACTACGTCGATGCGGATCCGGTCAACTCGTCACAGGACACCAAGGCGCGCCGGCCGCTTGCCGCAGCCGAAGTCCTCGTCGAGGACGTCGAAGGCAATCCCGGCTACTACCAGGCGAAATTCTTCCTGCGTCCGCACTTCCAGCTCGAAGGTCTGACGGTTTCGCTGCGACTCGTGACGAAGCTGCCGTCGATCAAAGAAGCCGCTTGAGGGTGAAGGGCCTGTTCGGCCGCGCGTAAAGCCATCACTCTCGTGGTGCGCGGCATCTTTTTATTTATTAAAGAAAAGGAGTACTACAGATGGCGCAGGATATTTTTCTGAAGATCGACGGCATCAACGGCGAGTCGCTCGACGACAAGCACAAGGACGAAATCGAAGTCCTGAACTGGGACTGGGAAATCCTCCAGGAATCGTCGATGCATGCCGGCAGCGGCGGCGGCGCCGGCAAGGCGACGGTCAAGGATCTCACGTTCGAACACAACATCGATCGTGCGAGCCCGAACCTGATGAAGTACGCGCTGACGGGCAAGCACATCGACCAGGCGACGCTGGTGATGCGCAAGGCCGGCGGCAACCCGCTCGAATACCTGAAGGTCACGATGAGCGATGTGATCGTCACGCGCGTGAAGCCGTCGGGCAGCAAGCTGGACGCTGAAAAGAGCCGCGAGACGGTGTCGCTGTCGTTCGCGAAGGTGAAGCAGGAGTATGTCGTTCAGAACGCGCAGGGCGGCAGCGGCGGCGCCGTCACGGCCAGCTACGACATCAAGGGCAACAAGGAAGCGTAAGCCGGGGATGCACCGCGCACGGGCGAAGGATCGGCTTCGCCGTGTGCGGTGCAGCTTCAGGTTACTCAAGGGCTGCGCGAGAGCGCGAGCCCGCCATGCGTCGTGCGCAAATGGAGGATCGGCTTCCTTGTGCGCGGCGCAACTAGAGGTTCATCTGGATGGATTCAGCATGCGTTCGATTCTGACTGTTGCCGCGCTCGCCGGTGTCGTGTTGCTTTCGGCCTGTGCGAGCGGCGAGCCGAAACCGAAGGAACCGATCCGACTCGAAATGACCGTCGACGCCGGGGCTGATGTCAATCCGGACGACCGCGGGCGGGCGGCACCGATCGTCGTACGCATTTACGAGCTGAAGAACGACAACGCGTTCAAGGCAGCAGACTTCTTCACGTTGCAGACCCAGGACAAGACCGTGCTGGCCGATGACGTTGTCAAACGCGACGAGTTGCAGTTGCGTCCCGGCGATCGCCAGACGATCGTGCGGCGTCCCGGCGCGGATACGACTGCCATTGGCGTGATTGCGGCCTATCGCGATCTGGGGAATTCCGTCTGGCGCGCGGTGTACACGATGCCGGTCGCCCCCGACAAGGCGTGGTATCGCATCTCCACGCCGAAGCTGAAACTCACTGTCGATCTTGATGCCAAGGCGGTCAGGATCGAGGAAGCCAGGAAATGAATCACATCGCTCAACGAAACGGACGATACGCATGAGTTGGTACGCCAAGGTCGCCTGGCAGGAGGGGTTGTTTTTCCGTCCGCAACTGTTCCAGCAACAGGATCGTTACTTCGAAAAGTATGCGCACATGCGTGCGGCCCCCTTGTCGCCGTTCTTCTTCGGCTTCGCGCACTATGCGCTCGATCTGGAGTCGCTGGCGCTGGGCAAGGTGATCGTCAAGTCGGCCGCCGGCGTGTTCGCCGACGGCTCGCCGTTCGACGCACCGGGAAACACGCCGCTGCCGCCGCCGCTGACGATCCGGCCGGAGCACCTCGATCAGGTGATCTATCTTGCGGTGCCGGTCCGGCTTCCGAATTGCGAAGAGACGACGTTCGAGAACACACCGGATTCGCTGGCGCGCTACCTCGTGTTCGATACCGAGCTGCGCGACACGAATTCGATCGGCCTGGCGCCCGAGCCGGTTCAATTGTCGAACTTGCGCCTGCGCCTGATGCCCGAAAAGGAGCTTGGCGACGCGTGGATCGGTCTTGCGCTCACGCGCGTGAGGACCATTCGCGCGGATGGCAGCATTGAGCTCGACGATACGCTGGTGCCCCCCGTTTCAGGCTATGGCGCGAGCGGCCTGCTGACGAGCTGGGTCACGAAAATTCACGATCTGGCCCGGCTGCGCGCGAACGCACTGGCGCAGCGGCTGGCGGGCACCGACGACACCACGGCAAGCGCCGCGACGGTTACCGATTACCTGCTGCTGCAAATCCTGAACCGGTATGAGCCGCTGCTGCAGCATATGTTGCGCGTGCCGACGACGTCGCCGGCCGAAGTCTATACGCTGCTGATCAGCATGGCGGGCGAGTTGTCGACGCATTTGCGCACGGACACCCGCCGGCCCCTCGATTCGCATCCCCCGTACCAGCACACGGCGCCGCACCTGTGTCTCAAACCGATCGTCGACGATACGCATCGGCTGCTGAATGCCGTGCTGGTGCGCAGTGCGCAAAGCATTGCGCTCGAAGACCGCGGCCACGGCATGCGAAACGCCGTGGTCGATCCGGTCGACATGCAGGGATTTACCGCGCTGGTGCTCGCCGTGCACGCGGCCATGCCGCCGGACGTGTTGCAGCAGCAATTCCTCGCACAAGCGAAGGCCGGACCCTCCGACAAGCTGCCGAGCCTCGTGCGCAGTCACCTGCCCGGCATCGGCTTGCAGGCGTTGCCGGTGCCGCCGCGGCAGATCCCGTTCAATGCCGGCTACATCTATTACGAGCTGACCCAAGGGGGACCGCTCTGGGACGAGGTGGTGCGGCACGGTGGTCTTGCGCTGCACGTGGCGGGCGACTTCCCGTCGATCAAGCTGGAACTGTGGGGCGTACGTACGTAAGTACGCATCGGCAACCATGAAATCACGAACCACGATCTGCTACGTCCCGTCATGAGCAATTCATCTACCGGCACCGATGTGACCGAGGAACGGCACCCGCCCGTTTTCGCCCGGCCGTCGTCCGCTTCTTCCAGGGAGGCAGCCGTTTCCTTTCGGGATCGGCTCGCGGCCGTCGAGCAGGCGCCCAATCCGTTGCGTGAAGCGGCGCGGCCGCTTCTGCGTGCGCTCGCGGATATGCCGGATCACCTCGTTGCGGAGGAGACGTTCGCGCTTCGCGATCTTCTCGAACAGGAGGTGCGCACCTTCCAGAAGCTGTGCGAGCAGGCGAACATTCGCCGCGACCACACGATCGGCGCACGCTATTGCCTGTGTACGGCACTCGACGAGGCTGCAACGCAGACCACTTGGGGGAAGGGTGAGTCGTCCGGCATCGAATGGATCAAAGGTGGTCTTGCGACCACCTTCCACGAGGACCGGCAGGGGGGCGAGAAGGTCTACCTGCTGATTGGCCGACTGCTCGCCGAACCGCGCGAGCATCGAGACCTGCTTGAAGTCATCTACGAGATTCTCAGCCTGGGATTCGAGGGGCGCTATCGAGGGGACGCGAACGGCAAGCGCAAGCACGATGCCGTTCGTCAACGTCTCTATAGCGAAATCACGGCACAGCGCGGGATCGCCCCCACGGCACTGTCGCCGCGCTGGCAGTCGGACGTGAAGGGAAAGCGGGCGTCTTTCCATGACTTCCCGGTCTGGATCACGGTTGCGTTCCTGTCGGTGCTGCTCCTTGGTCTCTTCGGCTGGTTCAAATACGAACTGATGAGCCGCAGCGCGGGCATGGAAAAGCAGATCGCCAACATCGGCCGGATGACGCCGCCACCCGCACCGCCTCAATTGCATTTGAAGCAGTTGCTCAAGGACGAGATTGCGGCGGGCACGGTGAGCGTCGACGAGGATGCACGCCACAGCGCCGTGACGTTCCGGGGCGACGCAATGTTTCCGCCCGGTGGCGTCACGATCAAGAGTGCCATGGCGCCGCTTATCGCGAAGATCGCGGGTGAGACCGTCAAGGTGCCGGGCAAGGTCACCGTTCTGGGTTACACGGACAACCTGCCGATCCGGAGTCGCCAGTTTCCGTCGAACGAAGCGCTGTCGGAGGAGCGGGCGACGCAGGTGATGCAGATGCTGCAGGCCGCTGGCGTGCCGGCCAACCGACTCGAAGCGGTTGGCAAGGGCGACGCCGATCCGATCGGCGACAACAGCACCGCCGCGGGACGCGCGCAGAACCGTCGCGTCGAGATTGTCGTCGCGCAATAGGCCGGAGCCGTTTTCGGAATAAACCATGAAGAAGTTTCAGTCCTTTATCACGTCGCGCCAGTTTCTCGCGTTCCTCGCGCTGATCGTCGTGGCGCTGATGATCTGGTTCATCGGACCGTTCTTTGCGTTCGGCGGTCTCAAGCCGTTGGCCGGTGCCGGCATGCGCGTGTTGCTGATTGCACTGGTGCTCGCGGGCATGCTGCTTTGGCTCGCTGGCTGGTCGACGAGCATCGTGTTCGTCGCGCTACTGTGTCTGCTGATCTGGTATGCAGCGCCGCTGCTGTCGTTCGGACACACGTCGCCGTTCGAATCGGTATCGGCCCGGCTCGGTGCGATCGCGCTGGTATGGGCGGTGTTCGCGCTGTTCTGGATGTTCCGGCTTTGGCAGAAGATGCGCGAAGACGAGGCATTCCTGAAGAAGATGCTTCGCTTCGGCGACAGGAAGGAAGCATCCCCCGCTGCACCGCGCCTCAAAAAAGTCGAAATCATCGTAGCGAGCGCACTGGCGCGGCTGAAGTCGATGCGCACGGGTGCACGAGGGCCGGGCAAGCTGTTTCAGGGCAAGCGCTATCTGTACGAACTGCCGTGGTACATCACACTCGGTTCACGTGGGGCGGGCAAGACGAGTGCGCTGCTCAACGGTGGCCTGACGTTTCCGATCGCCGAGCAAATGCAGCGGGCGGCCGGAACGTCGTCCAATGACGCGGCTGCCGTGGACTGGTGGTTGACCAACGAGGCGGTGCTGATCGACACGGCCGGCTATTACACGCGCCCCGGCACCTCGACCGTGAAGGAGGGAGAGGGGCTGGCCGCACCGTCGGACCGATCGACCGCCGCTTACCCCGACAGCGAAACAGCGGCCGGAGCCGATGACGACAGGAAGAGCGAAACGCCTGGCGATTCCCAGGCGGCCGCGGTCGCCAGATCGAGCGTCGCCTTCGTTCCGCTGCGTGCCGGCTCCGAACAGCACAAGGCGCTCGATCACGCGGAATGGCTCGGTTTCCTCGGCATGCTGCGTCGCCACCGGCCGCGTGCTCCGATCAACGGCGCGCTGCTGGCCGTCGATCTTGAATCGCTGGTCGATGCCGACGAGCAGAAACGTCTCGCGGAGGCGTCGGCGCTGCGCGCTCGACTGGGCGAACTGCGCAATGAGCTGGGCATCCGCTTCCCGGTCTACGTGCTCGTCACAAAAATGGACCGCCTGACCGGGTTTGCCGAGTATTTTGCCGGGCTGGCGGCGGAGAGCCGTGCGCAAGCCTGGGGCTTTACGCTGCCCTACGGAAAGGAAACCGTCGTCAAGGAAGGTCTGCGCGCACGTTGCCACCATGAACTGACACAACTGTCGGACCGACTGTCGGGGATGATTCACACGCGTCTTCAGGACGAGGACGAAACCCACAAGCGTCGACAACTCGCCGCGTTGCCGGAGGAGTTCGCTGCGCTGATCGGGCCGCTCGTCGACCTGATCGACCGGGTGTTTCTCGATTCGCGCTACGACGATACCCAGTTGCATTCGACGCTGCGCGGCGTCTATTTCACGAGCGCGCAGCAAGGCGGGAAGCCGGTCGTCGCGGAACGGGACACGGTCGTGCAGCGTCTTGCTTCGAAACAGGAGCATTCGACGGGTTTCGGCTCGCACGAGGGTAGCCGAAGCTACTTCTTGCACGACGTCCTGACCCGGGTCGTGTTTCCCGAGGCGCACCTGGTCAGTCCCAACCTGCGCTGGGAATACCGCTACCGATTGCTGCGGCTGATCGGCCACGCGCTCGCGTTGCTGCTGTTCGTCTGGCTCGCGCTCGGACTGCGCGCGAGCTTTGGCAACAATAGCGACTACCTCGACGTCATCGGCCGCAAGGTTCAGGCCCTGGCGGCTCGCGTGACCCAGTTGTACAAGGAGCCCAAACCGGAGGCCGTGCCCGACACGCTGACGGAAGCGCGTTATTTGCCGACCTTTCCGAATCTGGACCTGTCCAATCCGGGCAGTACCTGGCGTTACGGTCTCTATACGCCGCCGAACATCGTGGCGCAGAGCAGCAGGACCTACGACGCGCTGGAGGACAACCTGCTGGTGCCGCAGATCGTGCACCGGATGGAAGACGTGATGTCCGGGGCCATCGCCAGCAAGGACTCGAAGACTGCCTACGATGCATTGCGTGTCTACCTGATGCTCTACGACAACGCGAAGTTCAATGCCGGCGACGTGAAGACGTGGGTACTCGACGACTGGGCGAAAAACGACAGTGCCGCAATTTTCGGCGGGCGGGCGTCGATGGTCGATCACGTGCAGCAGCTCTTTTCCGGCGAACGTGTCGTGAAATCGCCGCTTATCCGCAACGATGCACTGATCCAGCAGGCTCGGGCGTTTCTGGACGGCAGCAATGCGACCGATCGCCTGTACGAGCGTGCGAAGGCCGCGATGCTGAAGGAGTCGCCGGACGAGTTCACGCTGCTGCGTGCGGTCGGGCCGCAGGCCGGCACCGTGTTCACGCGGGCGAGCGGCCAGCCGCTGTCGCGGGGCGTGCCGGGTCTGTTCACCTTCGACGGCTATCGGAACCTGTTCGATAAACGTCTCCCCGAGTTCGTCCAGATCGCGCGTGACGACGATGCATGGGTGATGGGGCGCTCGTACCTGGGCGATGCTCAAAAAAAAACGGCTGAGATCGTGAGCACGGCAACCGGCACGGACGATGCACTGACGGACGCCGTTCGCCGCGAGTATCTGATGGAGTATGCGCAGCAGTGGGATGCGTTTCTCAACGACATCCGGACGGTGAGCGGCACCAGCCTGGCATTCAACCTCCAGGTGCTGCGCAGCTTCGCCGCACCTGATTCGCCGCTGGGCCGCCTTGCCCGTGCGGCCGTGCACGAAACGACGCTCACGGCACCGGTGACAGGCACGGACGGGTCTTTTTTGCAGAAGGCGGCCGACCAGCTCAATCAGAAGGCCGACAAGGCACTGGGTATTCGTGCCTCGGAGCGTGTCGAGCGTGATGTGGTCGACAACCATTTCGCTGCGCTGCGCGAGGTCGTGACCGGGAATGCCGATAGTCAGGCGGGGCAGCAAGCAGCGGCCGCGCAGGCCGGCAAGACCGGGCTCGATGGCGTGACGAACCTGCTGAACGATTACTACACGGCGCTGACGGTTTCCGACAACGCATTGTCGAACAACAGCATGCCGCCGGCGAGCGACACGGCCGCAAAGCTCAAGATGACCGCCAACACGATGCCGGCGCCTTTCCGGGCAGTGCTGATGCAGCTTGCCGCGGACGGTTCGCACGAGGTCAATCAGGGGATCGGTCAGTTGCTGTCGCGGCAGATGCAGGCGGTCGTCGGCGACACGTGCCGACTCACCATCGAAGGGAACTATCCGTTCTCTCCCGACAGCAAGCGCGACGTCAGTATCGATGACTTTACCCGTGTGTTTGCGCAGGGTGGCGTGATCGACGACTTCTTTGTGAAGACGCTGGCGCCGTTTGTCGATGCTTCCGCGAAGCCCTGGCGCTACAAGACGCTGGCGGGCGCAACGGAGCCCGTGCAGGGGCCGGACCTGGAGCCGTTCGAGCATGCAAAGGCGATCCGGGATGTCTTTTTCAACGATCCCGGCCACAAGCAGCTGACATGGAAGGCCGACATCCGGATTCCCGAACTGGATCCGACCATCACCAGCCTGTCGCTCGACATCGACGGGCAGACCTCGCTCTATCAGCACGGTCCGGTCGCGCCGTTTGCCGTGTCGTGGCCCGGGCCGCGCGGTGGCGTCCATACGGAAATCACGGCGAATCCGCGCATTCGTCCCGATACGTCGACGATCGGGACCGATGGCCCGTGGGCGCTGATGCGCTTGCTCCAGCGGGGGCAGGTAGTCGAGACCGCCACGCCCGGCCGCACCCGAGTCGCATTCGATTTTGACGGGCGCAAGGCGGTGCTCGACATCTCGAGCGCCGGTAGCGTGGCGAATCCGCTAACGAGCGATGTGCTGAGGACTTTCCGCTGTCCGACTTCGATGCCGGTGTTCAACCTGTCGGATAGCGGTCCGCCCCCGGGGCTACCGCGCGGTACGACGCCGGGCAGCCCGGCGAATGTCACCCAATAACGCGTGAGGGCACACAGGGTGACGATCTCGACAGTCGATACACGCAAGCACGCCGGGATTCTGGCGTCGCCGCCGCTCGGCGCGCGACTCGACGCAGCCGCGCAGGCAGCCAATCCGTTGCTGGAGTCGGCGCGGATCCTGCTGATGGCGTTGGCCGATACCCCGAAGGCGCTGGAGCCAGGCGCCGTTGCACAGCGGCGAAAGTGGCTCGAACAGGAGCTGCGCATGTTCTTGCGGGTTTGCCGCGAGTTGCAGATTCCGTCAGACCACGTCGTGAGAGCGACCTATTGCCTGAGCGCGGCACTCGACGAGGCGGCCATGCAGACGCGTTGGGGCAGGGGCGAGGGCGCCAGTGTCGAGTGGCAGACGAACAGCCTGGCAGTGGCGATGGGCCACGATCGACAAGGCGGCGATCGTGTCTTCCACGTGATCAACGAAGTGCTCGGGAACCCGCATGGCCATCTCGATCTGCTCGAACTGTTTCAGAACGTCCTCGATCTCGGCTTTCGCGGGCGATACCGCTTCGAGCACGACGGTTCGATACGGCTGTGGAATATCCGCGAGCGTCTGCACGGGGTCGTGATGGCAGGCGGACAGAGCGTGGCCCCCGTTGTTATGGACGATGCGACGGTCGAGCGCGTCGGTGCGGCCGATCGGATGGGTGAGGCGACTCCATCGGCGAGACGAACGGTTGATCCGTGGGTACGTCCGGCACGCCGGCGTCGGTCGGGTTGGTGGATCGTCATCGGCGTTGCAACGGCATTGCTGGTGGGAGCGGGAGGTTACATCGCGGTCGGCAAGCTGGAGCGTGCGGACCCGTCCGTTCACCCGTCGACACCGATCGATCGACTGGATCAGGTGTTGCGTGCGCAACTGCGCGATGAAATCGCTGCCGGAAACGTGGCGTTGATCAGGAATGCTGCCACCGACAGTGTGACGCTCCGGTTCAACGGAATGTATGCGTCGGGTGACGTGACGGTCGCACCGTGGTGGGCGTCGATGATGGCGTCGGTCGGGCACGCGATTGCGAGTTCGTCACCGAACGCTCACGTGCTGGTAACCGGCTATACCGACAACCTCCCGGCGAACCAGACGCAACAGGGCTCGAATCACGTTCTTTCCGAGGCACGTGCGCAGCAGGTTGCGCAGATTCTCGTGGCGGCAGGCGTGCCCAAGGATCACATCAGCGTAACCGGCCAGAGCGATGCAGCGCCGCTGGCCGATAACGCCTCGAAGGAGGGGCGATCCAGAAATCGTCGCGTCGAAGTCACCGTATCAAGCTGAATCACGAGTCGATGTGCGGCGGATTGGCTGATGCCAAAGGGAAATGAAGTATTTTTTTGAAAAGGATTGTGGAAATGTTTTCAAGGAATCACAAAGTAGTTGCGGCATGCCTTCTGGCGATAGCGGCTATTCATGCAAGTTCAATTTTTGCCGCAAGCGGGTTCCAGGTAGAGGTCAACGTCACCGACGCGTTGTTGAAGAACCCGCACTCGAAGCTCTGGAAGCAGGATCCGTCCGCGGGAAGTCCCGACTACAAGTACCTTGTGGTGGGCCGTCGACCCGATGGCGCAGTGATGGTCTTGTATCGTCAGCCAGATCTGACGAACGAAAGGAAGATTCGTCTGAGCGGCGCGCTATTCAAGTGTGGAATCAAGAGGGACTGGCCGATTCTTTTTATCGACAGCGCAGCCGATGTCAAAAAGCAACTGGAGCATCCGTTCCTGGATGATCCCTCGCATGAGGGAATTTCGTTCATGGAAGGATCTGATGTCGCTATTGTTTATCAGGCAGTCTGCGGAGGATAGCGGGCTAATGGATTGTGTTCGCCAGTAAAGAATTGTGTTGGAACTAAAAAGGCAAGTGGTGTGGCGTTGATTGGAATGTCAGGTATTTGAGTGACTGATGTTGATGATTGAATGATCAATGATTTTTAACTGATGAATGAGTCGATATTTTTGATTGTCAAATATCGAAAATTCATGCCTTCCGTGTTGGTGCTCGTGCCGCCGCCGTGTAATTTCTGAAGGGCGTCGTATTGCATCAATCGAGATGGGCGAATCTGTGCAGACACGCGAAGCGTCAACACGATGAAGTGAATCGAGGCGCTGCTCTTGCTGAGACGAGGAATTCATGTACTTACCCACGCAGTCCCGTGTCGTGTCGATCAAGGGTATGGCGTTGCCTGAGGTCGCTGGAGAGGCGATTCTCCTGCCGATCAAGCTTCGGGGTAACGAAGCGCTCGGCGAGCTTTCCGAATTCACGCTGGAACTCAAGACCTTGAGCATACCGACGCTGCCCGTCTA